>JBBQCC010000028.1:0-26119 GCA_038318285.1 Planctomycetota bacterium
GGTTTCTGCAAGGGCCCTGCAGCGAGCATCGCCCTCGCAGAAACCCCGACCACATTCACCTGACTCCGTACGGGGTTTCGCGATGTCCTCGCCGAAATCGACGCGCGCAAGCCCTTGAGTCACAGGTATTTGGGCCATGCCTGCCCGTTCGGCTTGATCCATCACGGCATCATGATCGAATGATGTCTACGTGATCGCCAAGAGGTACGACCCGGCCGAGCTCCTCAAGGTGCTCGGCGACCCGACTCGCCTGCGCATCCTCGGCCTCGTCGAGCGTGCCGAGTTGACCGTCGGTGAGCTGGCGCGGGCCCTCGAGATGGCGCAGAGCCGCGTGTCGAACCACCTGCGCGTCCTGCGCGACGCCCACCTGCTCCAGGAGCGGCACGCGGGACGCGCGACGTGGCTGCGCATCGCGGAACTCGACGCGACGACGGGCGGTCCTGCGAACGCCGAATCACTGCCCGCACGGCTCTGGTCGGCCGTCCGCGCGGACGTGCCGGCGCTGCCGGAGCACCGCGCCGACGTCGCGCGCCTCGAGCGCGTGCTGCAGGAACGCACGCAACGCTCGGGCGAGTTCTTCGACCGCGTCGCCGGTGAATGGGACAAGTTCGCGATCGACTTCGCGACCGGGCAAGCACGGCAGCGCGCTGCAGCGGCACTCCTACCGCGCGAGAGCGTCGTCGCGGATCTCGGTTGTGGCACCGGTTGGTTCGCACGCGCGCTGGCGCCGCTGTGCGATCGCCTGGTGCTGGTGGATCGATCGCAGGGCATGCTCGACGAAGCGCGCACGAAGCTCGAGCCGTTGCCGGCGAACACGCGCGTGGAGACGCGCCGCGGCGAACTCGATCGCCTGCCCATCGACGACGAGGAACTCGACGGTGCCGTGGCCGGCCTCGTGCTGCATCACCTGGCCGACCTCGCTGCGCCCGCGCGCGAGATGTTCCGCGCGCTGAAGCCTGGCGGTCGCGTCGCGATCGTCGAGCTCAGCCCGCACGGCGAGGAATGGATGCGCGAGAGCCTCGGGGATCGCAACCTAGGTCTCGATCCGCGTGACGTCCTGCGCGCCCTGGAGCGCGCGGGCTTCGTCGACGCGACGCTCGAGTCGCTCGAAGACCACTATCAACCGCACGTTCCCGGCGTCGAAGCCGGAGCGCGCGTCGCCCTGCCCCTGTACCTCGTGCGGGCCCGCAAGCCGGCCCGCGCGTGAGCTGACCAAAACCCACGCTACGCCGCCTTGTGCGGCAGAAATCGACTGTCATGGCTCCGACCGCCCAGAAGACAAGCCCGAAGACGCGCCCCAATACGGGCAACGGGGCTCTCAAGAACTCCGGCAAGAACGAACCCGACTTCAAGGTGCGCGATCTCTCGCTCGCCACCTGGGGCCGCAAGGAGATCGAACTGGCCGAGCACGAAATGCCCGGCCTCATGGCGCTGCGCGAAGAGTTCGGCGCGAAGAAGCCGCTCAAGGGCGCGCGCGTCACCGGCTCACTCCACATGACGATCCAGACGGCCGTGCTGATCGAGACGCTCATCGACCTCGGCGCACAAGTGCGCTGGGCCTCGTGCAACATCTTCTCGACGCAGGATCACGCTGCCGCCGCCATCGCGGTCGGTCGCAAGGGCACGATCCAAAACCCGAAGGGCACGCCGGTGTTCGCCTGGAAGGGCGAGACGCTCGAGGAGTACTGGTGGTGCACCGAGCAAGCGCTGGCCTGGCCCGGCGACGACGGCCCGAACATGATCCTCGACGACGGCGGTGATGCGACGATGCTCGTGCACCTCGGCACCGAGTGCGAGGCCAAGGGCAAGGTCCCGGCGACGACGAAGGCGGACTCCGAGGAGTACGCGGTCATCCTCAAGACGCTGCGTAGCACTTTGACCGAAGACGCGCAGCGCTTCACGAAGATGGGCCAAGCCATCCTGGGCGTCACCGAGGAGACGACGACGGGCGTGCATCGCCTGTACCAGCGCATGGAGACGAACACGCTGCTCTTCCCGGCGATCAACGTGAACGACTCCGTCACGAAGAGCAAGTTCGACAACCTGTACGGCTGCCGCCACTCGTGCGTCGACGGGATCATGCGCGCGACGGACGTGATGCTCGCGGGCAAGCTCGCGCTCGTCATCGGTTACGGCGACGTCGGCAAGGGCAGCGCGCAGTCGCTGCGCAGCCAGGGTTGCCGCGTCGCGGTCGCCGAGGTCGACCCGATCTGCGCGCTGCAAGCCTGCATGGAGGGCTACGAAGTCGTGACCGTCGACGACGTCATCGGCTCGGCCGACATCTTCATCACCGCGACGGGGAACAAGGACATCCTCACCGCGGCGCACATGGCGCGGATGAAGCACAACGCGATCGTCGGCAACATCGGCCACTTCGACAACGAGATCGACATGGCCGGTTTGGCGAAGACGAAGGGCATCAAGCGCACGACGATCAAGCCGCAGGTCGACGAGTGGCGCTTCAGTGACGGCCACTCGGTCATCATCCTGGCCGAAGGTCGTCTCCTGAACCTCGGCTGCGCGACCGGTCACCCGAGCTTCGTGATGAGCAACAGCTTCACGAACCAGGTGATGGCGCAGATCGAGCTCTTCACGAACCGCAAGCAGTACGAGAAGGCCGTCTACACGCTGCCCAAGCACCTCGACGAGAAGGTCGCGCGGCTGCACCTGGGCAAGCTCGGCGCGAAGCTGACGAAGCTGACGGCCGACCAAGCGGCGTACCTGGGCGTGCCGGTCGAAGGGCCGTACAAGCCCAACCACTACCGCTACTGATCGCCGCGCTACGGCGCGCAGGAACCAAGAAGGGACGGGCGGCCTCGCGGTCGCCCGTCCTTGTTTTCGAGGACCTCTCACGCGAGGAACGAACACGAGGAATCACATGGTGCAGACGATCGCGGCGCCGACGCACTAGACTGTTCGCCCCCCATCACGCCGATTCACGACCACGAACAGCCTCGAACGCACGACAGGACACGCCCCATGGCCAAGAAGCAGACCGCATCCGCGACCCAGAAGATCGACATCGGCATCGACGAGCGCGACCGCTCCAAGATCGTCGACGGCGTCTCGCACGTCCTGGCCGACACGTACTCGCTGTACCTACAGACGCACAACTTCCACTGGAACGTCGAAGGGCCGCTGTTCAACACACTGCACCTGATGTTCATGGGGCAGTACACGGAACTGTGGAACGCGCTCGACGTGATCGCGGAGCGCATCCGCTCGCTCGGTTTCCCCGCGCCCGGCACGAACACGCAGTTCGCCGAGCTGACGTCGATCGACGAGGTCGAGGGCGTCCCCGAAGCGCTCGAGATGGTGCGCATCCTCGTCACCGGTCACGAATCGGTCGCGCGCACCGTGCGCGGCGCGATCCCGGCTGCCGAGGACGCGGCCGACGAGGCCACGATCGACCTGCTGGTGCAGCGCCTCCAAGTCCACGAGAAGACGGCCTGGATGCTGCGCAGCCTGTTGAAGTGACACTCAACGTGCGGCGCGGGCGATCGCGAGTGCGATCGCCGCGTCGAGCATCGTCGGTGTGAGCCGGCCCGTGAACGTATTCTGCTGGCTCACGTGGTAGCTGGCGACCAGCGTGCGTGACCCGATCGTCGCGGTTGCGCCGTGTGCGAACTTCGGTCGTGGACGCGGGATCGTGTGTCCGCGGCGCGCCAAGAGATCGAGCGCGGCATTCCAGGCGATTCCACCCAGACAGAAGAGAACGCGCGCGTTCGAGAGCGCGTGCCACTCGTCGTCCAGGTGCACCGCGCAGCGCTCGAGCTGCGTCGTCGTCGGCTTGTTCGCCGGCGGCGCGCAACGCAGCGATGCGCTGATCCACACGTCTTTCAGCGCGAGCCCGTCGTGGCGTGAGTCCGAGTTGGGTTGGCTCGCGAGACCAGCACGATGCAAGCCGGCGTAGAGGAAGTCGCCCGAGCGATCGCCGGTGAACATGCGGCCCGTGCGGTTCGCGCCGTGCGCGGCGGGCGCGAGGCCCAGAATCCAGATGCGCGCGGCGGGATCGCCGAACCCGGACACGGGTCGACCCCAGTACGTCTCGTGCTCGTACGCGCGGCGCTTCGTGCGCGCGACATCGGCGCAGTACGTGCGCAGCTCGGGACAGCGCGTACACGTCTCGATACGGCGCGCGAGTCTGGCGAACTCGCGCGGCAACTTCGCCGTGATCGGTTTGCGCTTGGCCGGACTCACGCGCTGCCCACGAATCAGGCGCGAAACGCGCGGATACGGCGGCAGGCTTCCTCCAGCACGTCATCCTCCTTCGCGTAGCACACGCGCACGAAGCGCTCGCCCGCCGCGCCGCGCAGGAACGACGTGCCCGGCACCGTCGCGACCTTGGCCCTTTCCAGCAGCGCCATCGCCGCTTCGAGCGCGGTCCCGTAGCCGAGCTGCGACACGTCGGCCAGCACGTAGTACGCACCCTCGGGCACGATCGGCGGCATGCCCGCGGCCGCGAGCGCGTCACAGCAGATCTCGCGTTTGCGCGCGTACCCCTCGGCCAGCTCGCGAAAGAACGACGGCGGCGCGTCGAAGCCCGCGGCGGCGCCGTGCTGCAACGGCGTCGGCGCGCACACGTAGAAGAGGTCGTGTGCGAGCGCGATCGCGCGCGCCAGCGGCTCGGGCGCCACGGCCCAGCCCAAGCGCCAACCGGTGATCGAGAACGTCTTCGACACGCCACCGATCGTGACCGTGCGCTCACGCAACTTGCCGACTGTGGCCGGAGAAATGTGCTCGCGCCCGTCGTAGCGGATGTACTCGTAGATCTCGTCCGTGATGACGAGCAGATCCTTCTCGGCCGCGACACGCGCGACGATGTCGATCTCCGCCCGCGTCAGCATGTGACCCGTCGGATTCGACGGCGTGCACAGCACGATCGCGCGCGTGTTCGGACGCAGCGCGGCCCGCAACGAGGCTTCCTCCAGGCGGAACGCCGGCGCGGCCAGTTCCAGGAACTGCGGTTCGAGCCCCGCGAGCAACGCCGTGTTCAGGTGGTAGCCGTAGTACGGCTCGAGCAGCAGGATCCCGTCGCCTGGATCGAGCAGTGCCATGCACGTAGCCGCGTACGCGCCCGTCGCGCCGACGGTGATCGCGACCTCGTTCGCGGCGTCGACGTCGAGACCGTTGTCGCGCGCCATCTTGCGCGCGACCGCCGTGCGCAGCTCGACCGTGCCTTCCATGAACGAATACGTGCTCTTGCGCTGCCGAATGGCCTCGATCGCCCCGCGCTCGACCAGCGGCGGGGTCGGCAAGTCGCAGATTCCCTGCCCCAGGTTGATGCCCGAGGCGCGCTCGCACTCGCGCGTCATGCGACGGATGTCGGATTGGACGAGGCCTCGGAGGCGGCGCGCGGGCTGCATCGCCTCCTTATACTCCGCATTCGCCATGGCACCCGAACCCACACGCCGCGAAGGAATTCGTTATCGGCCCGCGCTCGGCGCGCAGGACGAAGAGGCGTTCGTAGGTATCCTGCAGCGTTCGTTCGCGATCCCCGTCGAAGGAGCCCGCAGCCTGTGGAGGCGCCTCGACGGCGATGTGCGCGTGCTCGCCGACGCCTCCGACGTCGTCGCATGCCTCGGGTGGTACGACTTCGGGCAGTGGTTCGGCGGTCGGTCGGTGCGCTGCGCCGGCATCGCCGCAGTCGGCGTTGAACCGCACCGTCGTCGCGCCGGGCTCGCCAGCCGCATCGTCACCGACGCTCTGCGCGAGTTGACCGAAGCGGACGTGCCGTTGGCTACGCTGTATCCATCGAATCTGCCGCTGTACCGCGCGGCCGGATTCGAAGTCGCCGGCGGGCGCTACGAAGTGCGCGTGCGTTGCGCGGACCTGCCAAACCCGAAAGCACTCGCGCCGGTCGTGCCGCTGCGCGACGGCATCGCCGATCCGCGCGTGCGACGGCTTTACGCCCGCGTCGCCGCGACGCGCAACGGTTGGATCGACCGCAATGACTCCATCTGGGAGCGCGTACACGACTTTCGCGGCGAGGTGCGCGAGGGTTTCGGCGTGGAACGCGGCGACGAAATCGCCGGCTACGTGTTCCTCGCGCGCAAGAAGCGTCGCGAGTGGGGTTTCGACGTCGTGTGCGGCGACCTCGTCGCGGAGGACGGCGACGCCGGGCGGGCGCTGCTCGGCTTCCTCGGCGGTCACGGCACGATCGCCGTCGAGGCGATCGCGAATATCGCGCCCACGGACCCGTTCGTCGCGTTGCTGACGCACACACCCGAACGCCACCGGCTGCACCATCCGTGGATGCTGCGCGTGCTCGACGTGCGCGCGGCGATCGAGGCGCGCGGCTATGCGGTCGAGGTTCGCGGCACGGTCGAGATCGAGGTCGAGGACGCGCTGCTGGCCCGCAATTCCGGCCGATTCGTCGTCCAGGTCGAGGGCGGCTCGGCCTGCGTGACGCCGGGCGGAGCCGGTCGGGTCCGCGTGCGTGTGCGCGCGCTAGGGCCGCTCTTCTCGGCGCACGCGACGGCGGAGACGCTCGCGTTCGCCGGCCTGGTCGAGGGTCCCGCGCGCGAACTCGCGACGCTGAGCGCGCTCTTCGCCGGATCGCCGCCCACCACTGCGGACTTTTTCTAGATGATCCCCCTACTCATCGTGTTGGCCTTGCAAGCGGGCACGCCGGCCGTCGACCTGCAGGGACTGCTCGACGAGCTGACGGATCGCTCCGTGTTGGCGCGCTGGCCCGAACCGGTATTTCGCGCCTACCTCGCCAGCAGCAACGATCCAGATGCGCTCGTTGCCGACGGCGATCCGTTCGCGAATGCCGACGCCGGACACTCTCAGGTCACGACGCGCGAGCGCCCCGGCGACGCGTTCGTACTGTTGGATGCCGAAGGTCCCGGTGCCATCACGCGCATCTGGTCGGCGAATCCGCGCGGACGGTTGCGCGTCTTCGTCGACGACGACGGGTCGAGCGACGCGCGGCCTGTACTCGACGTGGACATGCGCGCATTTCTGAGCGGAACCGGCGGTGTGCCGTCGCCGCTCGCGGGCGCGTTCGCACGCGGCACGGACTGTTACCTGCCGATCCCGTTCGCGCGGCGCATTCTGATCACGGCCGACGATCCGGGCGACTTGTACTACCACGTCGAGTGGCGTCGCTACGCGACGCGCACGCAGGTCGCGTCGTTCGTGGCGAACGATCTCGCTCGGTACGCGGACCTGATCGCGCGCGCGAACGCGCGCTGGACCTCCAGCACGCCCGCGCGCGGTGAAGAGTCGTTCCGCTACCACCTGTCGCGCTCCGCACCCGAGGGCGAACTTCTTGCGAACGCGCCCGGGGCCGGTGCCGGACCGCGCGCGATCTCCGAGATCCGTCTGCGCCTCGACGGCGCGGATCCTGCGCGTGCTCTGACCTCGTGCACACTGCGCCTCGCGTTCGATCACGAAACGACCGTCACCGTGCCGCTCGGCGCTCTGTTCGGCGCGGTGGAAGACCTGCGACCGATCCAGAACTGGTTCACGCGTGTGACCGCTGAGGGCGAGCTCACGGCGCGCTTCGTCATGCCCTACCGCGAATCGTTCGAGATGCGCATCGACAACGCCAGCGATCCCGACCTGCACATCGCGGGCGTCGTGCGCACGATTCCGTGGGACTGGAACGATCGCTCGCTGTACTTCCATGCACTCTGGCGCGTGACCGGTCCGCTCGCGACGCGACCGATGTCGCTCGTGCGCCACGCGCACGTCGTGGGACGCGGCGTCCTCATCGGTGACTGGCTCTCCATCGCGAACCCGGTGCCCGAATGGTGGGGCGAGGGCGACGAGCGCATCACTGTGGACGGCGAATCGACACCCAGCCACTGGGGCACCGGCACGGAGGACGCGTACGGCTACGCTTGGTGCGACACGACGCCGTTCCAGGCGCCGCTGTTCGGCCAGACTCGCTGCGACGGTCCGGCGAACTTCGGGCGCACGGATCTCTATCGATTCCGCATTCTCGATCGCGTTCCGTTCGAGCGCGAACTCGACTACCGCCAGGAGATGTGGCACTGGGCCGACACCCAGGTCGAGCGCGCGACGTGCGTCGTGTACTACGCCCGTCCCGGCGGGCACGACCACGCGCCGCCGCTGCCGGCGGATCCGGGCTCGATCGCACCGCGCCTGCACGTCTCGCGCGTCGAGGGCGCGATCGAGTGCGAGTCGGCGCGCGTGCTCGCGACTTCGCCGGATCTGGCCCTCGGCCCGCAAGCCTTCCGCGAGATCGAGTGGTCCGGCGGCCTGCAGCTGTGGGTGCGCGCCGCGGAGGACGGCGATTTCGTCGAGTTGGAGATCCCCGCGGAGCCGGGGATGCGCGACGTCACCGTGCTCGCGACGCGCAGCTACGACTACGGTCGCGTGCGCTTCTCCATCGACGGGCGCGCGGTTGGCGATACGTTCGACGCGCGCAGTCCGGGCCAGCGGGTGGTCCAGGGCGGCGTCGAGATCCCCCTGGGCCGGCACGAGGTCGGCTCGACGTTCCGCCTGCGCGCCGAGGTCGTGGGCACGTCTGTCACGCGCGACGGACCGAATCGCTACTTCGGGCTCGACGCGGTCGTCGTGCGCTGAAAACTCAGGCACGGAGGGTCCCGACGCGGATCGAACGCGAGTTCGCGGTTCCGACCCGGGGCGTGGGCGCCGCGCGACCGTAGGATCGGGCGGTGAACCTATCGCGGATCCGTCGCCTTCTGCCGCTCGCCGTTCTGTGTAGCGCGCTCGTTCTGCACGCCCCAGCCGAGGAGGTCGTCGCGCGCCTCGAACTGGAGTCTCCGGCGCGATCCTTCGTCCTGCGCGCGGTCATTCCGGTGCCGCCCGGCACATGGCCGCGCGCCGACGGGCTTTCGCCGTTCCTCGTGCGCGTCCCGAACATGCCGCCCGTTCGCGCGCAGGTCGACATCGTGTCGCGCAGTCCGCGCGGCGACGCCGACGCGATCGAGATCGCCGCGCGCGTCGAGCTCGACGAGCGCGTGCGGCCCGGCGCGCGCGTCGGTGTGTCGCTCTTGCACGACGAAGGCGCGCCCATCGCCGCGGATCCCGAGGTGCCCGATTCCGTGCGCGACCTGCTCGACCCGACTGCGCGTGGCAAGATCTGGATCCGCGCACGCGATGTGTACGGCAACCTCTACGCGGCGGAATTGAGCGGGAATCCCGAGGGTTTTGGCTTCGGCGCGCGGCGCACGCTGTCGTCCGGTCCGTGGATGCGCGTCGACAAGGTCGCGGCAACGATGGCGCCGGTTCCCGGCCCCGGCGGCGAGGCGGGCACGAGCACCGAGGGTGCACCGCTGCCGCACCTCCTCGGCGTGCACGCTTACCTCCGACGGTGGAACGACACGGAAGCGGTCGGGCTCGACCTGCGCATCCACAACGGCAACATCGCCGGCAACCGCGCAGACAACCACGACGCCGATCCACTCGAGGCCGTGCTGGGCCTCGTCTACTTCCACTCGATCGAGCTCGTCCTGCCGGCCGCGTGGACCGCCGTGCCCGAAGTGCGCGATCCCTACTTCGCCGACCCGATCGAACAGGGCACGACGCGCGTCGTGCCGCTCGTGAAGCGCTATGCCGACGGCAAGCTGCACATGATGGGTCCGCAGGCGCAGTTCGAGCGCCGGCTCGTCCTGGTCAAGGCCGGCGACGAGCGCCACGCGAACGAGCTGCTGCGCTTCGGCGGAGTCGCGTTCCCGTCGCGTGATCCGAAACTCTGGTCGTGGACCTCGCCGGCGACCGCGAACTACTTCCCGCAGCGCGAGTTCTTGGCCAGCCTGGACTTCGTGCGTGACGGCAATCGCGGCGGGAAACCAGCGGTTCGCCAGCGCCTCGAACGCGAAGCGGGCGAACTGCGCGCTGCGCTACAAACGGGAACCGCGCGCGGCTGGTACGTCACCGCGGGCGTGATGGGCTGGGCGCACCCCTGGTTCCTGCCGGAGCAAGGCGGCGTCGGTGGCGAGGGCATCCAACTCGTCGACGGGCACGACACGGCCTACGCGTCGAGCCGCGACGGACTCGAACTCCTCGCGCTGCGGCACCGCATGAACGTGTGCCGTCAGCCCGAGGCGACGTACGACCGTGCGGGCGAGATCGTCGGATACCACCGCTGGCTCGGCGCCGACGGACGCATTCCGTTCGACTACCGTACGCACGGTCGCGTCGTGATCCCGGCGTTCCGGCTGCCGATGAAGGGCGGCCCGCCGCCGTCGGAGCAGGTGCTCGAGGTCGTGCGCCGCGGCCTGCGACCGCCGTACGACCTGGGCAATCCGTACGCGAAGGACGGCGACGTCCCCTACCGCAGCGACGCGATCCTGCAGTGGTGGCCGCACGACGACCAGCACCTCGTGCGCTACACGAAGCACTCGAAGGCGCTGACATGGCTCGCGAACGACCCGATGGCGAAGGACGATCTGCGCCTCTCCGCCGAGCTGTTCCGCCTGTTCGTGCACGAGAGTCCGCACGTGCCCGAGAGCTGGTCGCCCGGCCTCACCCTGCGCGTCTGGGAGCAGATCGTCGCCGAACATCCGCACGAGGGACTGCCGATCGGCCGCGATCACGCCTGGGGCGTCGACGCGATGTGCGCGGCGTACTCGACGTCGGACGAAGCTTGGCGCGCGCGCCAAAGGCCGTGGTTCGACCGCTACAGCAAGCTGCTGCTCGACGCTGCTCTGCCATCGGGATTGATTCAGCGGATCGTGAACGAGCGCCTGCTCGACGGCACGAACCGCTACACGGCGACGCAGGCGTTCGAGTCGATCTTCATCCTGCACGCTCAGCGCTGTTTGTGCGAGAGCGTGTATCGCGGCAGCGACGACAAGCGCCGCACGCAATTGGAAGGGCTCGGCCGGCGCGGCGTCGACTACCTGTACTGGGGACCGCCCTGGGCACGACAGGCCGCAGGCTGGCAGCCGGATCCCGCGCACCCGACGCTGTTCCTCCAAGGTCCGCGCGCCGCGATCGCGGTGTCGTTCAACGACGAACGGAAGACGCCGCCGTTTTGCGACGCGCGCGCTTACGGTGCGAACTACTTGCCGCCTGACGGACTCGGCGGCGGGGTCGAGATCATCTACCCCTGGGGCGCGCTGGACTGGGCCGCGCGAACGGGCGACACGGGCAATGCAGCCGAGAACCGCTACATGCAGCGCGTGTTGGATTGCGAGACGCCGTGCGCGAACTGGAAGCAGCGGCTGACCGCATTCGCCGAGGGAGCGTCGAACGCGTCGACGGACAACTCCGCGAACTGGGTCGGTCTGCTGGGCCGCATCCAAGCGCTCGGCCTGGATTGAGCTCCGGCTCGGCGCAACCACCATCCGCCCGAACACGCGGTTCGGGCGGAGTGGATGCTGACGGAGATCGCGGCGCAGAGCGCGCGGCGTGCGGCCGATCGGGGCGCGCCCGATCGAGGCTCACACAGCCAGCGCGCGCGGTCCGACGAATCCGAGCGGATCGGCGCGTGCCGATCCGACGGGTCGATCAGACCATGCCCTTGAGGCTCTTGAGCGGGCGGACCTTGACGACGTTGCGCGCCGGCTTGGCCTTGAACATGACCTCTTCCTTGGTGAAGGGGTTGATGCCCTTGCGCGCCTTCGTGGCCGGCTTGCGCACGACCGTGACCTTCATCAGGCCGGCAACGTTGCAGATGCCCGGGCCGCCCTTGGACAGGTCGGCGGCGAGGATGCGCCCCATCGTTTCGAAGACGGCGACGACTTGCTTGCGCGGCATCTGGGTCGCATCCGCGATCGTGCGGAAGAACTCGCCCTTGCTACGGGGCTTCGAGGCGGCGCTGATCTTGACGACCTTCGGCGCGCTCTTCGGCGTGCTCTTGGACGAGCTGCGCGCGGTGGTCTTGGTGGACTTCGTGGACTTCTTGGCCATAGACTCCTCTGAGGAAGTGGTTGTTTTTGCCGGGTTTTTCCGGCGATTCCGCAGTACCTAGCAAAGGCAGAATGGCGGTGCAACAAGCCATTCGCACGTTTCCCACCGTTTTTCCCGGTGTTTCGAGCACCCGCCGGACCTTCCGCGAACCGACGGATGCACGCCGAATGACCACGGCCCGACCCGAGGATTCTGCGCGCAGACGCTGCGCGACGAGCACGTTCGATCGGTCCGACGAACGAACGACCGACGCACACTCCGACACGCTGACGCCGCTCCTCGGCGACCGACCGTGTCGGCCGACACTCCGGCTCCAAACGACGCGCCGAGCGAAAATGGGCCTTGGGAGGCCGGAAACGGGCCTTTTCGGCGCCGCGTCGATCCTGCGCCTTCGAATCCGAAGACAGCGAGCATCCCGGTCCGGCGGACGATCGGAGCCTGGAATCACGGTCGAAACGAGTCCCCGACGTCGCCGCCCCGACAGTTTGCCGCGGTTCTCGCGCCGTCGCCGCGCCGTCCTGGCGCGCGCCGCGGGTGTCTGCGATCTGACCGCGAAACCCTGCGCGCACGCCCCCCCTTCGGGAAGGTCGAAATTCGTCGGGAAAAAGAGGCTGCCGAGGTGCTTCTCCACCCACGTCCCAACCGGTCCCGCGACCCGTCACCGTCTGGATTCGGCCGCAATCGCCGCTATGTTCGGCGCGCGTGAGGATCGCTGCCGGTACCGCCGTGATGCTCGAGTACGCCTTGCACGCGGCCGATGAACCGACCCCGGTCGACTGGACCGACCCGGGCGCACCGCTCGCGTTCCTGTTCGGCACCGGTCGCGTCCTGCCCGGTTTGGAACGCCTGCTCTACGGCCTCGAGGCGGGCGCGACTGTCGATGCCGAGATCTCGCCCGAGGAGGCCTACGGCTTCCACGATGACGCGCTCGTCGAGCTCGTCCCGCGCGCGCAATTCGGGCCGAATGGACCGCCCGAGATCGGCGCGCACTTCGAGTCGCGCACCGGCGGTCGCGTGCGTTTCGCGAAGGTCGTCGGGTTCGAGGGCGACGCGGTGCGGCTCGACTTGAACCACCCGCTGGCCGGTTGCGCGCTGTATGTCCACGCGACGGTTGTCGCCGTGCGTGTCGCCACACCGCTCGAGCTCGCGACCGGGCGGCCGGTCACGGGGCTCGGCGCACCAATTCGCAGCACGGGCGACATCAGCATGGGCGACGTCAGCGACGATCCGGCCGCGCGCTCCTAGCGGCGGCATCCACGGCCTTCGTCCCCGAGCGATCGACACGCAGGAGCGGCAAGTCGTAGCGGTAGTAGGCCTCGAGGCACAGCACGCACAGCGCCGTCGTGTAGGCCCGGTCCTCGTCGTCGTCGCGTGCGTACTGCGCGTACGCGTCGATCGGACGCCACGAACCGTCGGACTCCTGCGCCGGGAGCAGCGTCGCCTGCAAGGCCACGTTCCAACGGCGCCACTCGCTGCCTCCGGCGCGCATCATCGCCAGGGTCCCCTGGTACCAGAAGTACGGATTGCCCTGGCCACGTTCGACGAAGTCGCGCTCGTTCGTGAAGCGGTAGCCGCGCGGCGCGCGATCGAGCACGTAACGGCGCGCCCCGGCACTGTCCGCGCCCGAGATGTCCCGCCCGATGCACGACAACGCGAACAACGCCGCTGGCGTGGACGCCGGCAGAGTCGGGTAGGCCGAACGCAGGCGCGTCGGATCGTGCGCGTAGCGGTACCAGTCCGCATTCGGTTGACGAGCCGCGTCGAGGAAGCGCGCCGCGTTCTCGAACGCTACGTCGGGGACACTTACGCCCGAAAGTCGCGCAGACTCGAGCGCCAACACGTGCCAAGCCGTGATCGACGTCCGCGGCCAGGGATCGAACGACCGCGCGGGGTCCGCGTAGTAGTACGGCCAGCCGCCGAACTTGCGCGGATCCGGGTCGCTGCTCTGGCGTTCCAGCATGTGCGCCACGGCCAACTGGACGGAATCGCGCAGCGCTCCGTCGTGCGTGATCGCCAGCGCTTCCGCCAGGGCGAACGTCGCGATGCCGTGGCCGTACGACGACGTGTCGCCGAAGTGCGCGCTCGCGCGGTGCGGTGTCGCCAGCAGGAACGCGAGCGCGCGCCGCACGACGCCACTGTGCTCCGTCGCGGACGTGTGCGTGTGCCCGGCAGCGAGGAAGGCCAGCGTCGCCAGTGCCGTCTTGCCGACCGCGACCTCACCGTACTTCGCATCGCGGACGTCGAGCGGGCCCCACGAACCGAGCGGCCCTTGGATGCGCGCGAGGTACGCCAGCCCGTTCGCGACGGCCGCTTCCGTCTCGCGCGTTCCGCCGTTCTCGGCCAGCGCGCGCTCCTTCGCCGGCCCTGTGCGCGAGGCGTACGGTGTCGCGACCTCGCGCGGAGCTGCGATCGGCGTCGGTTCGCGCGCAGTCAGGGGCGCATCGAGCAGCGTGGGCATCCGCGCTTCGTCGCGCGGAGCAGCAGGGCCTGGATCGGTGTCGAAACGCACCAGTTCCGGCTGCGCGACCGCGCGCGTCGCCGCCGTCGGCGCGAGTGCGGCCAACGCGCTCGGAGCACCACTTGTCGGAGTCGGAGCCGGCGGCGCGGCGACCTCGACGTCCTGCAGCGCGCGCATGGACGCGCCCGCCGTGGCAGAAAGCGTAGGCGGGCTCGTCGGCGAGCGATCGGCGGTCGGCGCGGCGAGCGCGTTCGCCTCGACCGACAGCGCGGCACCCGTCGTCGCCGTCTCGCTCGCCGACAGGTTCGACGCCGGTAGGTTCGACGACGGTAGGTTCGACGACGCTACGGTGTGGCGCACGAGCCCACGCTCGTACGCACGCGGATCCGCGCGCCGGACCGCGACGAAGTCGCTCGGCAACGCCGGCATGCGCGCCGCGGACGCCGTCGGGATCGGCGCGGACTCGACGTCCGCGACCGCGCGCTCCGTGTGCGCAGCCGGCGCTTCCGATGCGGACCGCTCGGGCGCAGAAGCGATCTCGGCCGCGGCGCCGACCAGCGCCACGAGGTCCGTCGTGGGCGCGAGCTCGCTGGCGGTGATGCGCGATTCGACATCGGCGCGCCGGAGCCGCCCGGCGCCGTTTTGCGTCAAACCGGCACCGTTCGAATCGGCGGCCGGCGCGACGTGGATGCGGATGGCGCGTCCGCCGTCGTCGGCCGCGCCCGAATCCGAAACGCCGGTCATGCGCACGTCGCCGAACAGGAAGAACAAGAGGAGATGCACGAGCACCGAGATCGCCAACGCGACGATCCACGTGTCGTAGCGCGAGACGTCGCGCGCGAACCAGGCCGCAGCCGCTAGAGCGAGCAGCGAGGTCAAGAGCAGGATCTCCGCCAGCGTCCAAGCCAGTGCGGGTACGAGGCCCAGCTCCACGCTCGCGGCGCTCCACGCCGTCGCGGACGAGCTCCCCGCGTCGTTCGTCGAACGCAGGAACACGAGTTCGAAACCGGCGCCCAGCGGACAAGGCGCGCGCTCGTCCGCCGCGGAGGACAGCGCCTCGACGCGCTCGCCGGCCAGCCATTCGGTGCCGGCGCGGAAGGCGCGGCACAGATCGTACGAGTCCCCTCGCGCTGCGCAGTACCACAGCGAACCGCCGTCGGGCGCGAACGCGGGGTCGCGCTCGTCGGCGTCCTCCGAAAGCGTGGCGAGCCGCAGCACAGCAGATGCTGCCGTGGACGCCGAATCGTCGAGCCGCGCGGAGTACAGGTCGAATCCGGTCGCGCCGCGATCGCTCGCGAACACGAGCTCGCCGTCGTGCAGCGTCGGGTCCGTGTCGTCCGCCGTCGAGTTCACGTCGCCCGCGATTCGCTCCGCCGAACCGAACCACTCGCCGTCGAAGCGCGACGTCCACAGGTCGAGCCCCCCGCTGCCGCCGTCGCGATCGCTGGCGAACACGAGCACGGTACCGTCGAACCAGGGCGCGACCTCGTCGCCGGGCGCATCGAGTTCGAGCAACGGGCGTTCGCTCGTCACGCGCCCGCCGTCCAATTCGACGAACCACAGGCTGGCGTCGCGTCCGCGCTCACCCGTCGCGAGGACCGCGCAGCGCCCGTCGCGGCGCAGGGCCACGCGAGTGACTGCGCCGCCGTTCGACAGCTCGGGCGCGAACGGCTGCGGCGTGCGCCAGGCGACGCGCCGCGCAGCCTCGGCGGTCGTGGCGCGCGCGTCCCCGGCGACCCACGATCCCGCGCCGCGATCGATGCCGAGCCAGGTGTGCCAGCCGACGACGAATGCGATCGCAGCGAGCGCCGCGCAGGCCAAGGCGACCTTCAGCGCGCGCCCCACGATCAGCGTCCCGCCGATCGGGGTTCCGCGTGCGCACCGTTCGTCGTCCCCACGGCCAGGTCCGACAAGCCCGCCGCACCGCACGCATCCAAGACGGCGACGATCGATTCATGGCTGGCGAGCCGATCTCCGCGCACCGTGACGGCGCGCGTGGGGTCGTCACCTGCAGCTCCGCGCAGTGTGGTGGCCAAGTCTTCGCGCCGGATCTCGATGCCGCCGACAAAGGTGCGGCCGTCGCGCATCACCTCGACGACGATCTCGGGGCGCTCGCGTGCCGCGTCCGACGCCGTGCCCGCGGTCGGCAGCTCGAGATCGAGATGGTCCTCGTGGCGCGCCCAACTCGTCGTCACGAGGAAGAAGATCGTCAGCTGCAACACCACGTCGAGCAGCGGCGCCATGGCGAACTCGGGTTCGCCCTCGTTTTCGTCGTCACGGATCCGCACGCGGCACCTCCAGCGCATTCTCGACCTGGCCCCAGACGGATTCGACGCGGCGCGCGAAACGATCGATGCGCGCGCGGAAACCCTGGTGCACGAGCAGCACCGGGATCGCGACCGCGAGTCCCGCGGCTGTCGTCACCAGCGCCTGGTAGACGCCGGCCGCGAGCATCTCGGGCTTTCCGAGCGCGCCCTGGTGCGCCACGGTCGCGAACGCGCCGATCATCCCCCACACGGTGCCGAGCAGTCCGAGCAGCGGCGCGATCAGGTAGACGAGCAGCAGCGGTCGCAGCCGCGCGTGCAGGCTCTTCACCTCCGACGACGCCGTGTCCGTCGCACGCGCTTCGCGGACCGCCGCGGGGCTTGCCAGGCCCGTGCGCAGGATGCGCGCGAGCGGCGTGGACTCGGCCTCGCACGCGCGCAGAGCTGCGGGTCCGTCGCCGGATCGCAGCGCGCTCAGAACCCCGGCCTCGAGCGCTGGACTGCCCAGCTTTACGCGCCGTAACGAGATCGATCGCTCGATCGCGACGCCGAGCGCGGCGACCGAACAGATCGCGATCGGGATCATCAGCGGCCCTCCAGTCCGCGTCAGCTCCCATAGGGACGGCCAAGTAGTGACGTTCGATTCGGCGATCATCGTTGGGTTCCTCGCGAGTTCTTCGATCCCTGGCCGTCCTTCTGGGCCGGCGCTTGCGACGCGCGCACGCCGGCCGGCGTGCGCGGATACCGTGCGACGAGCTCCGTGCGACGCGCGCGCGCGGCGTCGTGCTCGCCCTGCGCGTCGAGCACCTCAGCCGCGAGTTCCAAGGCTTCGGGCGAGGACTCGGGATCATCGACCAGCAAGGCCGCCTTCAACGCGTCGGACAACGCCGCGTCGAGGTCGCCCGCGCGCTGCGCCATGCGGGCGCGCTCCAGCCGAGCGCGCGCTCCGATCGCGCCGCCGGCCGTCAATGCGCGCTCGAAACAGGATCGGGCTCCACGTGTGTCGCCCGTCTGCACGAGCGCGCGGCCGCGATCGAGTTCGGCCGACGGCACGCTAGGCGCCTTGGGGAACTGGCGCGTGAACTCCAGCAGCACGTCCGCAGCCTCGCCCCAGCGTTCGGTGGCAAGCAGCGCGCTACCCAAGCGTGCGAGCACCAGCGCACGCGTCTCCTCGTCCCGTACCGACTTGCGCGCCTCGGTCAACACACGCGCGCACTCTTCCGGGCGGTCGAGCCGCCACAACGCCTCGCCGCGCAGGGCCAGCGCGCGCGGACGCTCCGTGCTGGTCGCGCATTCATGCTCGAAGCGTTCCAGGTCCGCCAGTGCGGCGCGGTCGTCGCCGCGTTGCAGCCGCGACCACGCGAGGCGCACGAGCGCGCGGTCGAGCACTCCCGCGTTCGCCGCGGCAGCGGCTGCGTACTGCGACTCGGCCGCCTGCGCGTCGCCGCCTGCGGACAAGGCGTCCCCGCAAGCCAGGCGCAGCTCGCCGAGCGCTGCCTGTTGCGTGTCCGCGCGCGCAGCACGCTCCGTCGCCGCCACCGCCGCGCGCGCATCGCCCACTCCGACCGCGAGCCACGCGCGCTCGATCTCGACAACGGCGAGTTCCGCTCTCGTTGCACGCTGCGCCAACCCCGCGAGCGCAGTCTCGACCTCGGATGCGCGCCCGGCGCGCACCAGGAGATCCGCGACGGGACGCAGCGATGCGAGTGCGCGATCCACCGACACGGACGCGGTCGCGAACCGGCGCCAGCGCGCGAACGCGCCGTCCGCGTCCTGGGCGCGTACGCGCAGCGTGACCGCCAGTTCGCGCGCGGCGGAGTCGAGCGGTGACTCGGTCTGGCGGTCCTGGGCGAGGAGCGGCGCCAACGCGTGCTCGGCTGCCGTGTCGTCCGACTGCGCTGCGCAAGCGAACGCGAGGCCATAGCACAGCGTGGTCTCGAAGGCTGTCTCGAGTTCCGCGTCGGGGACGTTCGCGGCAGCTTCGACGACCCGTTGCGAAGACGCGTCACGGCCGGATCCGGCAGTGAGATCCAGCGCGCGTTCGTAGGCGGTGCGTGCCGCGGTGTAATCCTTCACGCGCGACTCCAGCTCGCCCAACTCCAACTCGATGCGTGCCGCGCGCCGCGGATCGTCGGCGGACTGCGCCGCGCGTCGGAGCAACGCACGCGCTTCGTTCACCGGCAGCGTGCGCGCGAGCCGCAGCACGGCTTCCGCGGCGCGCGGCGTCGTGGGATACCGGTCGACGTAGGCTTGCCAGGCAGAGCCCGCGCGCGGATCGCCAGCCGTCTCCAGGGCACGCGCGACGAGGAACGTGCCTTCCTCGCGTTCCGCTTCGGGCAAGTCCGCGATCGCGGACCGCGCCTCCTCCGCCGCGGCGCGCGCATCGCCGGCGTTCCAAACGGACCACGCCGAGCGCAGAGCGATGCGTGCGGCGCGCGCCCGATCCGTTTCCAGCGCCCGCGCCGCGCCGAATGCCGTGCGCGCGTCGGCCCAGCGTTCGAGCTGGAACGCCGCCTCACCGCGTGCGATCTGTGCCGCCAATTCCAACTCGGGGCGCGGCGACGTTCGCAGTGCGTCCTGAGCGTGGCGCAGCGCGGCGCTCGCGTCGCCGCTGGCGAGGCTCGCGCGCGCAGCCTCGACGAGCCCCGCCGCGTCGCCCCCGGCGGCGAACGCGCGCGCCGCCTCGTCGCGCCGCCCCGCGCGTACGAGGATCTCGCCGCGTAGTCGCGCCTGACGACGCGCAACCTCGGTGTTCGCGGTTCGCGACGCGCGGTCGAGCTCGACGAGGGCCGTCGACGCGTCATCGGCCGCCAGCGCCGCACGCGCGCGCCATTCGGCCGTGTCGGGCAACGCGTCCAGCGTCCCCTCGGCGAACGCCTTGCGCGCCGCCGCCACGTCGCCCGCCGCGAGGAACTCGACGCCGGCCTGCAGAGCGCATTCGACGGCGCGCGCGCCGGTCGGGTCCATGTCGCGCGCCGCCACGAAGGCGCGCGCTGCGTCCGCGTGCGCTCCGAGGGCTGCTTGAGCGAAGCCGGTGCCGCGGAGCGCGGCCGCGCGCCACGGACCTGCGGGGACCGCATCCAACACCGTCCGGGCTTCGGACGCGCGCCCGCCGTCGAGGAGCGCCTCGCCCAGAACGATCCGCGCCTCCGCGCGCTCGTCCACGGACGCGGCGGCGTCGTCGACCAGCGGGGCGGCGCAGCGCCCGGATTCCTCCGCACGTCCGCTCCGCAGTTCGGCCCAGGCCTCGAGCAGGCAGGCTTCGCGCCGCACGATCGCGGCCCCCGCATCCTGGCGCAGCGCGCGCGCCATCTGAGCGGCCTCGCCGGCGCGACCGGCGGCCAACCGCGCGCGGACGCGCAGGATGCGCACGGCGTCCCGCGTTGCGCCGCGAGCGCGCACTTCGACGGGCGCGAGGAAGGCCTCCGCTCGCTCCGGGGCTCCGGCGCGCATGGCCACCTCGGCGCAGCGCACCGCCGACTCGGGCGCGAACTCGAACTCGGCGCGGCGCGCGAGCGGTTCCAGGTCGCGCATTCCACCGGCGTCGTCGCCGGCCGCGACGCGCGCGCAGCCGACGCGGTAGCGCACGACGTCGGAAACGGCACCCCGCGGCGTCGCGCGCAGGTAGGCCTCGCCCTCGCGCACGACCTCCGACCACAGCCCGCGGTCGGCCAAGCGCGCCAAATAGGCTCGGATCTCGGAGGCATCGGTGCCTTGCGCCAAGGCCTCCACGGGAGAGCGAGTTGCGGTCGCCCCAGCCGTCCCGGCGCCGACGAGGGCCAGGACGGCGAGCGATGCGCAGGCGATCGGAGTGATTTCGGCGGGCCGGGAACGCTGCACGAGGTGCCTCCAGGGGTTCAACTACCGCGGTCGTTGACTACCTGGGTAGTTTATGCAGCCATGCCCGGCTGTCCAGCATCCATTCCCGTCAGAACGCGGTAAGCGCACCGGCGGCTCGCGCGCCGCGATGCGCCATCCCCGGAGTTCCTCGCGGGCAGTCTCGCGTGCAGTACTGTGCGGCAGTGAAGTTCCTCCGCTGCGGACCTGCCGCGACGCTCCCCGGCGTCGTTCTCGCACTCGCTCTGGGTGCCTGCGACTCTCTGCCGGTGCGCACGTCCGCGCCGGACGCGGCGTCGGACTCCGCGTCGAAGTTCGCCTCGAGCGTCGAGCCGCCGACACGCGACGTCGATCCCCGCGCAACCATCGTCCAGCGCATCTTCGCCGAGGCGCTGTCGAGCTCGAATGCGCACGTGTTGCTGACGTCGCTGTGCACGACGGCGCCCCACAGGCTGTCCGGCTCGGCAGACGCGGCGCGCGCGGTCGCTTGGGGTGAGTCGACGATGCGCGCGATCGGCCTCGAGAACGTGCGCTCGGAGCCGGTGCGTGTGCCGCACTGGGAGCGCGGCACGATCGAAAGCCTGCAACTGCTCGGCGATGCGCCGGGCGATCTCGCCATCCGCGCGCTGGGCGGCAGCAGCGCGACTCCGCCCGAAGGCATCGAGGCCGAGGTCGTGCGCGTCCAAAGCTTCGAGGAGCTCACTGCGCGCGCCGACGAAGCCCGCGGTCGTTTCGTCTTCTTCGATCGACCGATGGACCCGACGCTGCCCGATCCGTTCGCGGCCTACGGCGGCGCCGTGAACCAGCGCAGTCGCGGGGCGATCGAGGCCGGGCGCGTCGGAGCCGTGGGCGCGATCGTGCGCTCGATGACGCTGGCGCTGGACGACCACCCGCACACGGGCGCGATGCGCTACGACGACGCGGTGCCGCTCGTGCCGAGCGTCGCGCTGAGCACCGTCGCGGCCGCGCGTCTCGCGGCGCGCGTCGCAGACTCCGCCGCGCAGGGCGGGTTCGCACGCCTGCGGTTGCGCCTGGACTGCCGCACGCTGCCCGACGAGGATTCGGCGAACGTCGTGGGCGAGTTGCGCGGCAGCGAGCGCCCCGACGAGATCGTCCTGATCGGCGGCCACCTCGACGCCTGGGACGTCGGGTCGGGCGCGCACGACGACGGCGCGGGCTGCGCGCACGTGCTCGAAGCGGCGCGGATCCTGGTGAAGCTCGGCCTGCGTCCGCGTCGCACGCTGCGCGTGTGTCTCTTCATGAACGAGGAGAACGGCCTGCGGGGCGGGACTGCGTACCGCGATGCGCACCTCGACGAGTTGCCGCGCCACGTGCTGGCCCTGGAGTCCGACCGCGGCGGCTTCACCCCGCGCGGTTTCGAAACCGATGCCGGGCCGGAGCTGTTCGCGCGTCTCGCGGAGGCAGCGCGTCTGCTCGAACCGTTCGGTGCGTCGCATTTCCAGGCCGGCGGCGGCGGCGCGGACATCAGTCCACTGCGTGAACACGGAGTCCCGTTGGCGGAGTTCCTGCCGGACGGCGCACGCTACTTCGACTTCCACCACTCCGACGCGGACGTGATCGAGTCCGTGCACCCGCGCGAGCTCGCACTGGGCGCCGCAGCGATCGCGGCGTTCGTCTGGTGTGCAGCCGACGCGGAATGAATCACGGGCGATCGACGTGATGCCTCCGCGCGCGCGACGTCCGAGCGTGTGAAGACATCACACGCTCTCGTGCAAAGGCACAGCGCCACGAGCTTCTGCGAGCGCGTACGCTCGATTCCTTCACGCGCTCTCAGGACACGTTGGATCGA
Source organism: Planctomycetota bacterium (assembly GCA_038318285.1). GTDB lineage: Bacteria > Planctomycetota > UBA1135 > UBA1135 > JAEUHZ01. The sequence continues at coordinate 22,223 of JBBQCC010000028.1, forward strand.
CCGGTGCGCGGCTCCGCGCTGCGAACCTTGCCGCGCGCATCCTCGATCGCGGGCGGCGGCGCGCCCGGTTCCGGCAGACGGCGCGCTTCCTCGGCCAGCTCGCGCAGCGTCAGGTTATGTTTCGAACCCTCGAGGTCGGCTTCGAGGCCCTGCAACACGCGATCGGCGAGTCGGTCGGACGCGCTGCGCGGCGGCAGGTCCACGTGCGCACCCGAACGGCGCAGCGCGTCGAGGATGTCCTTGATCCGCAACGTCGCCGGATCGCGCGCGAGCATCCAGCATGGCTCGTCGTCGTGGTCGGCGACGACCAGGATCCCGGCGCGAGCGAGCGTGCCCAGCGCGCCGGCCACCGCCGGTTCCGGGAGCGCGAGACGTTCCGCCACCGCCGAAGACGTCTGCGGCGGCTCGGCCGACACGTAGGACGTGGCGATGTACAGCACGGCGCGCAGGCCGGCTGTGATGCCCAGCGCCGGGTCCGCCGGCTCTGCGCTGGGAGCCTCGGCGTAGGACGGTTCGCTCTGGTGCGCGAAGCACAGTTCGGCGCCGAGCAGCACGATGACCCACGAGACGTTCACCCACACGAGGAAGATCGGGATCGCGGCAAACGTGGAATAGATCGCGCTGTAGCTCGCGACGCCGACCTGGAACTGGATGTGGAGCAACAGCGCACCCTGCCACAGAAGTCCCGCCACGAATCCGCCGAGCACAGCCGAAGTGAACTTCGTGTTCGCGTTCGGCATCGCGTAGTAGAGGAACGTGAAGCAGGCCCACAGCGCCACCAGTGGAGCGGTGCGCAACGACACGTCGAGTAGACCACCGAGCCCGACGTGCTCGCGCAAGTACTGGGCGAAAGTGCTGCCGTGCGCTGCGGTCGTCAGCCCTGTCGCCGCGAACAGGAGGATCGGCGTCACGACGACCATGGCCAGGTAGTCGGACACTTTGCGCATCAGCGAGCGCGGACGCGGCGCGTCCCAGATGTCATTGAAGGCCTTCTCGATGGCCCCGAGCAGCTTGAGGCCCGTGTACACGAGCGCAAGGAGACCCACGATGCCGAGTGCGTTGAACTTCGTGCTCTGGACGAACCCCAGGACTTGGTCGATCGCGACGCGCATCGCGAGACCGCTCTCCGTGTTCGACACCATCTCGCCGGGCGACGGCAGCGGCCCGAACGTGCGGTCGAGGAACGGGTTGATCACGTCGGACTGCATGGCCTCGTAGAAACCGAAGCCCTGCGCGACCGCGAAGGCGAGCGCCAGGAGCGGCACGATCGACAGCACGGTGATGTACGTCAGCGCCGACGCGCGCAGGAAGCACTTGTCGCGCACGACGCCGCTGCTCGCGAGCCAGCCCACGCGCACGAGCCGCCAAGCTGCTCCACGAAGACCGCGCGAAGCGAGCCGCGCCGGGCGCCAGGCCTCGCGTGCGACGCCCTCACCAAAATGCATGACCCGGCGCTGCAGCCAGGGCGTCGTGTCCTCGGGATTCTGGAGCTTCGTCCGGGCGGAGCGCATCACCCGAAGGTACCGCCGTCCGGGCCCTGAACGAAGCGCGACGCCCCTCCGCCAGGAGGGGCGTCGCGTTCGTTCCGGCGCTCCGCGATGCGAACCGCGGGGACGGAATCCGTTCGGGTCACCAGGTGACGACGTCGCGCGCCGACACCGCGAGCGGCGTGAACGGCGGCAGGTTGTCGACGCTGTTGAAGGCCGTGTCGTACGACCAGATTCGGTTCGGCGCGGTGTAGCGGTTGCCGCCGTAGACCCACGGCGCGGTGCCGTGCCCGGAGTTCCAGGTGTTCACCAGCGCACCCTTGATCGTGCAGTTCTTGCCCGACCAGTTCTCGTGGAAGCGCGGCAAGTTCTCGAGGCCGCCGTTGTAGTTGCCGAGCGACGAGTCCTGGTTGCCCGAGATCATCGCCACGTTGTACGTCGTGTGCGACGCCGTCGGCAGGCCGCTCGAGCTCGTCTTCGAGTTGTTCCACGAGTTCGAGAGCAGGTTGATGGCATCCGCGATGATCGACGCGCCCTTCTTCGTGACGCTGGAGTTGCCGATGTTGTAGTCGCCCTGGACGTAGACCGGATCCTCCGACGCGACCGTCAACTTGCCCGGCAGGAGCGAACCGTTCGTCAGCTCGATGCCCTTCGCCGACGTCCCCGCCCCCGTGCCGTAGTGCGCGGCGTACAAGAGACCATTGGCCGGGTAGTACCCGGATGCGGCCAGCAGCCCGACGTCGATCTTGAGGACCTTCGTCACGCCGGATCCGCCGTTCGCTTGCCGCGCGTCGTAGATCGTCTGGAGCGTGATCGCGCTCGAGACCGACGTCGTCACGTCCGTGCCGCTGGCGTCGAGCGCCGTGAAGGCCGTACCCGCGGCGTTCACCAAGACCTGCAGCCCAGCGTTGTCGTGGTAGTAGCCCTTCGCGTGCGTACCCGTCCCGGCCGCGACCGGCAGGTAGGACTGCGAGGACGCGTCCCACGAGAAGTCGCCGCCCGACTGCGGCTCGAACTTCTGGATCGAGCCGATCTGCGGCACGACGGCTTCGCTCAGGTTGTGCTCACCGGTCTGCACGGTGTTGCCCTGCCCCGCGGTGTAGCCCGTCGGCTCGTCCCAGTACTCGAGCGAGCCCGGCGCGAACGGCAAGAGGTCACCGAAGTCGTTGTAGTAGCCGTTCAGGTCGCTGTCCCAGCCCGACGTGAAGTTGCTGTCGAAGCCCCCGAAGCTCGGGATGCCCATCGCGGCCAGTTCCGACTTGCTCCACATCGTGTAGTAGCTGGACGGCTCGGACGAACTCCACGGGTTCTTCACCCATTCGCGGATGAGGACCGTGCCCTGCGAGAGCGTCGGATCGTCCTTGCGACTGCGGTAGATGCCGCCGATCGCATGGACGTAGTTCGTGTTCATCCGCAGCGTCGCGTTCGAACCCAGGTACATGCTCTGGTTCGTGTGGACGCGGCCCGAGATGGCCATGCCCGGACCGGGCATGACCTCGAGGTCGCCGTTGTAGAACACCGCGAACTGGAACAGCGGCGTCGAGAGCGAGTTGACGACGCGGAATGCCTGCGACGGGATCCCCTGCACGTTCGCGACTGCGCGGATCTCGTAGCCGGTCTCGACCGTTTGGATGCCCGCATCGTCGGCCACCGTGCGCGAGAACCCGGTCGGGCGCACCGTGTAGTTCGCCGTCCCGCCGTCGATCTGGACCGTTCCCGTGGTCGGAATGGTGGACCAGTTCGCGATCGAGGTCTGGAGCGTCTTCTTCGCCGACTCCAAGGCACCGTTCGCCAGGAACTGCGCCTGCGTTGCGTCGCACTGGACCTCGGCCGTGCGATCGCTCGCCAGCGCCATGCCCAGCATCAGCGTCACCATGCCCGCCGCGACGAACGCGGAACTCACCGCGTAGAGCAGCGCCATGCCGCGCCGACCCTTGTGGACTGAAACAATTCGAATCTTCATCTCGATCAGCCTCCGTTCTGCAGCCGCACGACCGTTTCCGTGAAGTGGCGGTGCACCGTTCTCCCCTCGTCCCGCAGGCGCATCCAAAGGCGCACCCGCACCGCACCGACCGGCACCCCCACCGGATCCGTGCTGCTCGTGTCGAACACGAGCCGTTCCACGCCGCGCGCGACGACGACCGGCGATCCGCCGTTCTGTCGCCGTTGCAGCTCGTTCACCCCGTCCGCCGCAGTCACGACGACGTAGGACGTCTCCGTCGCCTGGAAGGCGACGTCACCGTCGACTCCGATGCGCGGGAATGCGTAACGCTTCACGATGCTCACGCCGAGCGGCAAGGTGTTCGCGTTCCCGTACTCGTCCACGAGTTCGTAGTTGTTCCCGTCCACGTCCTGCGCGACCTCGGCGAACGTGGGCCGCACGAAGACGATCTCGCGGTTGACGCCGAAG
>JBBQCC010000029.1:0-25923 GCA_038318285.1 Planctomycetota bacterium
CCGCGCCTGCGGGGAGGGCTTCCGGAGGTCGTCAGCGCGACCGCATTCCTCCCGGCGCGCGGCGTCGAGTCGGCCGACCCGGTCCGCGCGTGCGTCCTCGCCCGCGCGCCCTCCTCCTCGCGCTCATCCTCGCCTCGCCTGCGCACCCTCGGCGCGTCGGTTGGGCGAGTCCGTCGCCGAGTTCACAGTGCGTCTCGCGCGCCGACCTCCCCACGACGAGGTCCGCTGCGCCACGCGCGTTCACCGACCCGAGCACCTTCCGTGCACGGAAGGTGTTGGACGTGGCCTGTCATTCGGGTCCGGAAGTCCACTCGGCCCGCGGGCGTTTCGGAAGCTGCGCACCACGCTCGAGTTGTGCGCGGAGCTGGCATGCCTTTGCTTGCCGTGAACAGGAACAACCCCTATACCACTCGCCCTGTTGTCGCCAAACCTTCGCGCGCCGAGTTCGTCTCGCCGCGCGATCGCGCCGCGACGCTGAAACCCCCGGCCGTCGCGCCCAAACACGCGCGGTCCTCTCGAGCTGGCGCACTGGACGGCGCCGCGACCCGGCATGGCGCAGATCTTCCACCCGAGCTTCAACACCCTCTCGAAGGCCTCGGTCGTCGTTGCGGTCCTCCTGTTGGGCGCGATCGGTTCCGCGGCCCTGCAAGCGAACCGCAGCTCGATCGTCACCGACGTCGAGGTGCCGAAGATCCAACCCGTCCCCTTCAGTCACGACCACCACGTCGGCGGGCTGGGCATCGATTGCCGCTACTGCCACACGTCCGTCGAGGAGGCCGCTTCCGCCGGCATCCCGCCGACGAAGACGTGCATGAGCTGCCACTCCCAGATCTGGACGAACTCGCCGCTGCTCGAGCCCGTGCGCGAGAGCTACCGCACCGACAAGTCGATCGAGTGGATCCGCGTCCACGACCTACCCGACTTCGTCTACTTCAACCACAGCGTGCACCTCGCCAAGGGCGTCGGTTGCGAGAGCTGCCACGGCCGCGTCGACAAGATGCCGCTCATGTGGAAGCAGAACACGCTGAACATGGAGTGGTGCCTGGCGTGCCACCGCGAGCCCGAGAAGCACCTGCGCCCGCGGTCCAAGGTGTTCGAGATGGGCTGGGACCCCGAGCGGGCTCTGGGCAAGTCCCAGGCTGAGCTGGGTGCCGAGCTCAAGGCCGAATACCAAGTCAAGAGCCTGACGAATTGCTCCACCTGCCACCGATGATCGAAGAGCAACCCATTCCGTCTCGCGCGACTCCGCAGCGCGCTGATTCCGCTCCGTCCGACGTCGGCACTGCGCTGCCCGAATTGGCCGGCAAGTCCGGTGCTGCGTTCTGGCAGAGCCTCGAAGAGGTCTCGGGCACCGAGCGGTTCCAAGACTTCCTGCGCCGCGAGTACCCCGATCAAGCGGAGAAGATGCTGGACGAGCCGGAGCGCCGCACGGTGCTCAAGCTCATGGGCGCATCGCTCGGTCTCGCGGGACTCGCCGCGTGCACGAAGCAACCGGAGGAACGCATCCTCCCGTACGCGAAGAACCCCGAGTCCACGGTCCCGGGTCTGCCGCTGTACTTCGCGACCGCGATGCCTTGGGCTCGCGGATCGATCGGGCTCCTGGTCGAAAACCACCAGGGCCGTCCGACGAAGATCGAAGGCAACGATCAGCACCCGTCGAGCCTGGGCGCGACCGATTCGATCGCGCAGGCTTCGGTGCTCGAGCTGTACGACCCCGACCGCTCGACGACGATCCTCCAGCGCGGTCGTCTGCAAACCTACGACGACTTCCTGACGGAGCTGCGTACAGCACTGAACGTGCAGGACGCGAAGAAGGGCGCCGGGTTGGCGCTGCTCGTGCCCACGATCGTGTCGCCGACCTTCGCGCGTCAGATGCGCGAAGTGCGCGAGCTGTACCCGCGCGCGCGCATCGTCCAGTGGGAAGCGATCCATCGTGACGAGGCCCGCGCCGGCGCGATCGCCGCGTTCGGCAAGGACGTCATGCCGGCGTGCGACTTCGACAAGGCCAAGGTCGTGCTCGCGCTCGACAGCGACTTCATGGGCGGCGGTCCCGAGGGCGTGCGTCCGACGCGCGACTTCACGAAGCACCGCAAGGTGCGCAAGGGCCAGACGGCGATGAACCGTCTGTACGTCGTCGAGAACGCACCGACCGTGACCGGCATGATGGCGGACCACCGCCTTCCGCTGCGCTCGCGCGACGTCGAGAACTTCACGCGCGCGCTGGCGAAGCGCCTCGGGATCGACGTCAAGACGTCGGCTTCGACGTCGCCCCAGCACGACGCGTGGATCGCAGCAGTCGCCAAGGATCTGCAGTCGAACACGGGTGCGAGCGTCGTAACGACCGGCGACTGGCAGCCGGCTGTCGTGCACCACCTCGTCGCCGCGATCAACGAGAAGCTGGGGAACGTCGGCAAAACGGTGCGCTACCTGCCGCCGGTCGACTGCCTGCCGCAGGACAAATCGCAGGTCGAAACGCTGCGCGAGCTCGCGGCCGAGATGAACGCGGGCCGCGTCGAAGTGCTCATCGTGCTCGGCACGAACCCGCTGTTCGACGCTCCGGCGGACCTCGAGTTCGCCCAGGCGATCGCGAAGGTCCCGCTGAAGATCCACAACGGTCTTTTCCTCGACGAGACCGGCATCCAGTGCGATTGGCACGTGCCCGGCGCGCACTTCCTCGAGAGCTGGGGTGACGCGCGCGCGGCCGACGGCACGGTTTCGATCGTGCAGCCGCTGATCCTGCCGCTCTACGGTGGCAAGAGCGCGATCGAGATCGCGAACGCGATGCTGAACAAGGGCGGCGAATCCGCCTACGAGGCGGTGCGCGCGACGTGGCAGAAGGATCGCCCTGACGCTTTCGAGACGAACTGGCGCCGCTGGCTGCACGAAGGTCTCGTGCCGAACACGGCCGCAGGCGCGGTGTCGGGCACGGCGAAGGCCGTGTCGGGCGCGGCGACCGAAGCCGCCACGGGCATCGAAGTGGTGTTCCGCCCCGATCCGACGATCTGGGACGGCCGCTTCGCGAACAACGGCTGGCTGCAGGAGAACCCGAAGCCGGCCACGAAGATCACGTGGGACAACACGGTGCAGATCGCGCCGGCGTTGGCGAAGCGCTCCGGTCTCGAGACGGGCGACGTCGTCGACGTCTCCGTCGGCGGGCGCACCGTGCGTGGACCCGTCTGGGTCTCGCCGGGTCACGCGGACAACTCGGTCACGTTGCACGTCGGCTACGGCCGCACGCGCGCCGGCCACGTCGGCAACGACGCCGGCTTCGACGCCTACGCGTTGCGCACGTGCGACGCCACCTGGAACACGGTCGGCGTCCAGCTCGCGAAGGTCGGCGAAACGATCGCGATCGCGTCCACGCAGGAGCACGTCGACTACGACATCGTCCGCGAGGAAGTGAAGAAGCGTCAGATCCTGCGCGTGCGCACGGTCGATCGCTTCGCGGCCGACCCGCACAGCCTGGACGTCGAGGACCGCCACCACGAAGAGGGCGAAACCGACTGGTACAAGAAGGCCGTTCAGCGCGAGATCGACAACGGCTCGCGCCCCGTCGGCGACTACCAGTGGGGCATGGTCATCGACCTGAACGCGTGCACCGCCTGCGGTGCATGCGTGACGGCGTGCCAAGCCGAGAACAACATCGCCGTCGTCGGCAAGGACCAGGTCCTGCGCGGGCGCGAGATGCACTGGATCCGCATCGACCGTTACTTCGAGGGTCCGGAAGACGCGCCTCGTCTGCACAGCCAGCCGATCCCGTGCATGCACTGCGAGAACGCGCCGTGCGAGAGCGTCTGCCCGGTCGGCGCGACACAGCACAGCCCCGAGGGGCTGAACGAGATGGTCTACAACCGCTGCGTCGGCACGCGGTATTGCTCGAACAACTGCCCGTACAAGGTGCGGCGCTTCAACTTCCTTCTGTACTCCGACTACGTGACGGAGACGCTGAAGCTGCAGCGCAACCCGGACGTGACCGTGCGCTCGCGCGGTGTCATGGAGAAGTGCACGTACTGCGTGCAGCGCATCAACCTCGCGCGCATCGCTTCGAAGCGTGATCAGCGTCGGATCCGTGAAGACGAGATCGTGACAGCCTGCCAGCAAGTCTGCCCGGCGGAAGCGATCACGTTCGGGGACATCGCCGACGCGAAGACCGCCGTCTCCGGCCTGCGCGCACAACCGCACGAGTACGGCCTCATCGAAGAGCTGAACACGAAGCCGCGTACGACCTACCTGGCGAAGATCAGGAACCCGAACCCCGAGCTCGAGACGGCCTGATCCCGAGCTCCGTACCCGCGACGAACACCGAACCCTCCGCTCGCATGGCGCGTTTCGCGCCGTGCGCAGAGCGCCTCCCCTAGCCACCCGCCCCCATGAAGGATCACCCCAAGACCGAAGCGCGCGAAGCGTTGATCGGCCCGGGCCACACGATCGCGTCGATCACCGACAAGATCTCGGAGATCGTGTTGGCACCCTTGGCGAAGACGCCTCTGGGTTGGCACGCGGTGATGGGCATTGCATCGGTCGGCGTGATCGCGCTGGTGACGACGATAGTGCACCTCGTCACGACGGGCATCGGCATCTGGGGCAACAACATCCCCGTCGGCTGGGCGTTCGACATCATCAACTTCGTGTGGTGGATCGGCATCGGCCACGCCGGAACCCTGATCTCCGCCGTCCTCCTGCTGCTGCGCCAGCAGTGGCGCACGTCGATCAACCGCTTCGCGGAGACGATGACGATCTTCGCGGTGGCGTGCGCGGGCATGTACCCGCTGCTGCACACCGGTCGTCCGTGGCTCGCGTATTGGCTGCTGCCGTACCCGAACACGATGGGCATGTGGCCGCAGTTCCGTTCGCCGCTGATCTGGGACGTGTTCGCGGTCTCGACGTACGCGACCGTCTCCATCCTGTTCTGGTACACGGGCCTCATCCCCGACATCGCGACGCTGCGCGATCAGACGCGGAGCAAGATCGCGCGCTTCCTCTACGGCACGCTGGCGATGGGCTGGCGCGGCGCGGCGAGCCACTGGAACCGCTACGAGACGGCCACGGTGCTGCTCGCAGGGCTCTCGACACCGCTCGTGCTCTCGGTGCACTCGGTCGTGTCGTTCGACTTCGCCGCGGGCATCGTCCCGGGCTGGCACACGACCGTGTTCCCGCCCTACTTCGTCGCCGGCGCCATCTTCGCCGGCTTCGCGATGGTGTTGACGCTCGCGCTGCCGATCCGCGCCTTCTACGGCCTGAAGGACTTCATCACCGAGAAGCACCTCGACAACATGGGCAAGGTGCTGCTCGCCACCGGGCTCATCGTCACCTACGGCTACGCGATGGAGGCCTTCACCTGCTGGTACTCCGGTTCGGCGTACGAGGGCTACGCCCTACAGAACCGGCTGAGCGGTCCCTACGGGCTGTTCTATTGGGCGCTGATCCTGACGAACTGCACGGTCCCGAACATCCTGTGGTGGGCGCCGGCGCGCCGGAACATCTGGATCCTGTTCGCCGTGTCGATGTCCGTGAACATCGGCATGTGGTTGGAACGCTTCGTCATCATCGTGGTCAGCCTCCACCGCGACTTCTTGCCGTCCTCGTGGGGCATGTACTCGCCGACGATGTGGGACTGGGGCATGTTCCTCGGGACCATCGGCTTCTTCGTCGCCGCGTTCTTCCTGTTCCTGCGCCTCATGCCGATCATCGCGATGTTCGAGATCCGCCTGCTCGTGCCCAAGTCGGGCGTGACCGGCAAGGAGCTCCCGCACGATCACGACGGCGGCGCACATTCCAGCGGCGCGCAGGGCGCGGGCGCGCCGGCGATGCACGACCACGCGAGTAGGAGCTGATCCATGGCCGCCCCGAAGACGACCGCGATCCACGGCCTGCTGGCCGAATTCGACAAACCCGAAGCCCTCGTGGAGATGGCCCGCCAGGCGCGCGCCGAAGGTTTCACGAAGATCGAGGCCTACTCGCCGATGCCCATCCACGACCTCGACGAGGCCCTGGGGCTGAAGAACAAGCTGCCGCTGTTCGTGTTGTTCGGCGGTCTCGCCGGGATGGCCGTGGGCATGGGCCTCGAGTACTGGACGTCGGTGATCGAGTATCCGACGAACATCGGCGGCCGACCGCACTTCTCGTGGCCCGCATTCATCGTCCCGATGTTCGAGACGACGATCCTGTTCGCCGCGCTGACGGCGGTGTTCGGCATGTTGATCATGAACGGACTGCCGCAGCCCTATCACCCGCTCTTCCACGTGAAGCGCTTTGCCGAGGCGACGCGCAGTCGCTTCTTCTTCCTGATCGAAGCTGAAGACCCGCGGTTCGACCTCGCCGGCACGCGCGAGTTCCTGGCCCGCCGGAAGCCGCTCTCGATCGAGGAGGTTCCCAACTGATGAGCCGGAAACTCCTCACCCTCGTCTGCATCCTCGCGGCGCCGCTCTTCGCGGGCTGCCGTCAGGACATGCACGACCAGCCGCGTCTGAAGCCGTTCGCCAAGTCGGCGTTCTTCGACGATCACCGCGCGATGCGTCCGCTGGTCCCGAACACGGTCGCACGCGGCCGCCTCTACGAGGACACGCACCTCTACCAGGGCAAAGTCGACGGCAAGGACGCCGGGACGTTCCCGATGCAGATCACGAAGGAGGTCCTGGCCCGCGGTCGCGAGCGCTTCGGGATCTACTGCATCAACTGCCACGGCATGTTGGGCGACGGCAACGGGATGATCGTTACGCGCGGCATGAAGCGCCCGCCGAGCTACCACATCGACCGACTGCGCGAGGCGCCCCCCGGTTACGTCTTCGGCGTCATCACGAACGGCTTCGGAGTGATGTACGACCTGTCCGACCGCATCCGCGCCGAGGACCGCTGGGCGATCGTCGCGTACGTGCGCGCGCTGCAGCAGAGCCAGAACGCCAACATCGAAGACGTGCCGCCGGCCGAACGCGACCGCCTCCTGCGCGGAGAATGATCCAGTGAACAACGAACTCCGCTCCAAGCTCGACCGCATTCAGCGCACGGCCCTCGTCGTGGGCGTGATCGGCGCCGTGCTGCTCGCCTGGGGCTTCACCGCCGACCGGCAGCAGTTCTACCGCTCGTACCTGTACGCGTTCACCTGCGTCGCGATGTTCGGTCTCGGCAGCCTCGTGCTGACGATGATCCACTACCTGACCGGCGGGTTCTGGGGCCTCGCGATGCGCCGCCAACTGCAGGCGGGCATCCGCACGCTGCCGTTGCTCGCGGTCCTGTTCATCCCGATCGCGATCGCGGTCGTGACGCATCCCGAGCACGCGGCGGAGCACGCCGAGGGCGGCCACGAAGGCGTCTTCTGGCTGTACCAATGGACGGACAGCGCGCTCGTTGCGCACGACCACGTGCTGCATCACAAGGCGCCCTGGCTGAACGTCAACGCGTTCCTCGGCCGCACGATCCTGTACTTCGTGATCTGGATCGCGCTGGGCTTCTCGATCCTGCGGGCCGCCGCGAAGTACGACGAGACCGGCGATCCCGCCTACGCCAAGCGTGCGCGTTACATCAGCGGCCCGGGTGTGCTGATCTTCGCACTGACAGGCACCGGCGCCGCGTTCGACTGGATGATGTCTCTCGACCCGAAGTGGTACTCGACCATGTACGGCGTCATCTACATGGTCGGTAGCGCGCTGGCCGTCATGGCCTTCGGCATCGTCTTCGCGTCGTGGGTCAAGGACCACGAGCCCTTCCGCGGGTACGTGAAGGGCAACATGTTCCACGACCTCGCGACCCTGATGTTCGCGATGATCATGCTGTGGGGTTACACGAGCTTCAGCCAGGGCCTGATCATCTGGTCGGGTAACCTCGCGGAAGAGACGCCCTGGTACCTCGTCCGCACGGAGACGACGTGGCAGTTCGTGCTGATCGCGCTGGCGGTCTTCCACTTCGCCGTGCCGTTCTTCCTGCTGCTGATGCGCCGCATCAAGCGCGACTCTTCGTACGTCGTGCCGGTCGCGCTGCTGCTGCTCTTCATGCGCTACGTCGACATGTACTGGCAGGTCATCCCGGTCTTCCGGGAACACCTCGCCCCGGCCTGGATGGATTTCGTGGCACCGATCGCGCTGTCCGGCCTATGGCTGGCCTACTTCATGAGCCGCCTGAAGGCGAACCCGGTCACCTCGCCGTACCAGGAAGCGGCCATCCACTCCGCGCTCGAACACGCTCACCACTGAGCCCACGTCGGTACACACCATGGCATCCGAGAAGTACTCCCCCGCTTACGAGACGACCGACGTCAGAACCGGCCTGCTCGTCAAGGTCAGCTTCTGGCTGGTGGTCGTCGTCGCGATCGTGTTCGCGGGCACGTACGGCACGCTGCGCGCCATGCAGGAGATCCCGGCGATCGGCGATCGCCCGGCGCACCCTCTCGCGGGGCTGAACGATCCGATCCCGCCCGCTCCGAACCTCGAGATGCAGCGCGGCTTCAAGCAGGGTTGGGACGGCAAGCCCGTCGACCTCAGCCAGCGCCAGCCGTTCACCACGCGCATGTGGACCGACTTGCGCGGCGAAGCCCAGAGCCAGATCTCGACGTACGGCTGGGTCGACCAGGACGCGAAGGTCGTGCACGTGCCCATCGAACGCGCCATGGAACTGGCGCTGCAGAAGGGCTTCCCCGTGCAGCAGAAGCCCAAGGAATGAGCCCAAGCTCCGCCAGGAAGACGACGTGACCTTCACCGCGCTTCGACCCGCTCTCAAGACCGCAGGACTCGTCCTGGCGGTCGCGGCGTCTTCGTGGGGTTCGTCGGTCCTGGCGCAGCAGTTCAACGTCATCACACGCGACGTGAAGTTCGAGCAGAAGCTCGACGCGCAAGTGCCGCTGAACCTGCGCTTCCGCGACTCCACGGGCGCGGACGTCTCGCTCGGCAAGTACTTCCACGACAAGCCGGTCATCCTGTCGCTCGTCTACTTCGAGTGCCCGATGCTGTGCACGCAGGTCCTCAACGGCCTGTCCGGCAGTCTGCGGCAGCTCGATTCGCTCGCGATCGGCGACGACTACGAAGTCATCACGGTCAGCATCGACCCGGACGAGACGCCGGAGCTCTCGGCGAAGAAGAAGGAGTCCTACGTGTCCGCGCTCGGGCAACCGGGCGGCGAGCGTGGATGGCACTTCCTGACCGGCACCAAGGCGTCGATCGACGCGCTCGCCGACGCCGTTGGGTTCCACTACTACTACGACCAGGAGGTGGGCGAGTACGCGCACCCCGGCGGCATCGCGATCCTGACGCCGAACGGCCGCGTCTCGCGCTACTTCATCGACGTGGTCTTCCCGAAGCTCGACATGCGCCTCGCGCTTGTCGAATCCTCGGAGGGGCACATCGGCAACCTGATGGACGCGATCACGTTGCTCTGCTTCCAGCACGACCCGCTGACGGGCAAGTACGGACTTGCCATCACGAACGTCCTGCGACTCCTGGCGGGACTGACGCTCGTCGCGTTGCTCGCCTTCATCGCTCTCATGCTGCGGCGTGACCGCGCGCACGCGCGCACGGTCGCCGCGCAGACTGCCGTCGGCTCCTAGGAGGATGCCCGTACCGCCATCGCCATGTGGAAAGACATCCCCCTATTCCCCGAGAACGCGTCGACGATCGCCACGCAGGTCGATCTTCTCTACTGGTTCCTCGTCGCCCTGACGGTCTTCTTCGTCGTGCTGATCGGCGTCATCGTCGTCGGGCTCTGCGCCTGGTACCGCAAGTGCGACGACGGCCGGAAGTCAGTCCAGATCGAAGGATCGCTCACCCTCGAGCTGCTGTGGACCGGACTGCCGCTCGTCATCGTCATCGGCCTCTTCGCCTGGGGCACGACGCTGTACGTGAGGATGCAAAAGGTCCCCGCGGACGCCATCGACATGACCGTCGTGGGCAAGCAGTGGATGTGGAAGGTCCAGCACCCCACGGGCGTGCGCGAGACCCAAGACCTCCACATCCCCGTCGGTCAGGCGATCCGGCTCACGATGACGTCCGAGGACGTGATCCACAGCTACTTCATTCCGGCCTTCCGCACGAAGCAGGACGTCGTCCCCGGCCGCTACACGCAGATGTGGTTCGAGGCGACGAAGGTCGGGACCTACCACATCTTCTGCGCCGAGTACTGCGGCACGGGACACTCCGCGATGATCGGAACCTGCACAGTCATGGAGCGGCAGGACTACGAGCGCTGGCTGTCCGGTTCCACGGGTGAGCCGCCGGAAGTCGTCGGCAAGAACCTGTTCGAGAGCATGCGCTGCGCGAGCTGCCACCCGGTGGACGCCGCGACGAAGGAGATCGGCGGCGCACCGCCGCGCGGTCCCCTGATAGCCGGCATCTACGGCACCGAAGTCGAGCTCAAGGGCGGCGGCAAGGTCGTCGTCACGGACGAGTACATCCGCGAGTCGATCTTGAAGCCCCAGGCCAAGATCGTCGCGAACTACGAGCCCGTCATGCCCACGTACGAAGGTCAACTCGGCGAGGAGCAGATCCTGGCTCTCGCCGCTTACATCAAGTCGCTCAAGGGGACCCCGTGATGGGTAGCGCGGGTACAGGCAACATGGCAAGCACCGGAACGGCGGATCACGCGGACGATGCGTCGCGTGAGAACTACCTGAACAATGGCTACGGCTGGAAGTCGTGGCTGCTGACGATCGACCACAAGCGAATCGCGGTCCTCTACCTGATCTCGGTCTCGTTCTTCTTCCTGATCGGGGGCATGTTCGCGGTGTTGATGCGCCTCGAACTGGCGACGCCGAAGGGCGACGTGGTCGACGCGGAGACCTACAACCGCCTCTTCACGATGCACGGCATCGTGATGATCTTCTTCTTCCTCGTGCCGTCGATCCCGGCGGTACTGGGCAACTTCTTCGTGCCGATCATGATCGGCGCACGGGACTTGGCCTTCCCGAAGATCAACCTGCTGTCCTGGTACATCTACGTCGTCGGCGGGATCTTCACGCTGATCGTGGCCGTCTCGGGCGGCGTGGACACGGGCTGGACCTTCTACACGCCGTACAGCTCGACGTACTCGAACTCGCAGGTCGCGCTGACCGCGATCGGCGTGTTCATCACGGGGTTCAGCTCCATCCTGACGGGCCTGAACTTCATCATCACGATCCACAAGATGCGCGCGCCGGGAATGACCTGGTTCCGGCTGCCGCTCTTCATCTGGGCGCAGTACGCGACGGCCCTGATCATGGTGCTGGCGACGCCCGTGCTCGCGACCACGATCTTCTTGGTCGCGCTGGAGCGCATCTTCCGCATCGGCATCTTCGACCCGACGATCGGCGGCGACCCGGTGCTGTTCCAGCACCTGTTCTGGTTCTACTCGCACCCGGCCGTCTACATCATGATCCTGCCGGGCATGGGCGTGATCAGCGAGATCATCGCCGCCTTCACCAAGAAGCGTGTGTTCGGCTACAGCTTCGTCGCGTTCTCGAGCCTCGCGATCGCGATCCTCGGGTTCATGGTGTGGGGCCACCACATGTTCACGACCGGCCAGTCGGTGTACGCCAGCATGGTGTTCTCCGTGCTGACCATGCTGGTCGCGGTGCCGTCCGCAGTGAAGGTCTTCAACTGGTCCGCCACCCTCTACAAGGGCACGGTCGAGTTGACGACGCCGATGCTGTACGCGCTGGCCTTCATCGGCCTGTTCACGATCGGCGGCCTCACGGGAGTGTTCCTCGGCATCATGGCCGTGGACCGCCACCTGCACGACACGTACTTCATCGTCGCGCACTTCCACTACGTCATGGTCGGCTCGATGGTCATGGCCTACCTGGGCGGCATCCACTTCTGGTGGCCGAAGATGTTCGGGCGGATGTACCCCGAGTTCCTGGCGCGCTTCGCCGCGATCATCATCTTCGTCGGGTTCAACCTGACATTCATGCCGCAGTTCATCGTCGGCTTCCAGGGCATGCCGCGCCGCTACCACACCTATCCCGAAGAGTTCGGCTTCTTCAACCTGCTGTCCTCGGCGGGCGCTTCGATCCTCGGCATCGGCTACCTGTTGCCGATGCTCTACCTGCCCTGGTCGCTCAAGTGGGGCAAGAAGGTCGGCAACAACCCTTGGAACGCCAAGGGCCTGGAGTGGCAGATCGAATCGCCGCCCATCACGCACAACTTCCACGGCCCGGTGACGGTGACCGAGGAAGCCTACGCCTACGGTGACGAGGACGCGCACGAAGCGGGTCACGGCACGACGAACACCCACGGCCAGAAGGAGGCCACGAGTGTCCGCTGATCACGCACATGCGCTGCCGGCCGGAGTCCGGCCCCCGACCTACAGCCACTTCGAGGACCTCGCTCAACAGGAGGAGTCCGAGAAGCTCGGGATGTGGGCCTTTCTCATCACCGAAGTCATGTTCTTCGGTGCGCTGTTCACGGCGTACACGGTGTACAGGAACCTGTACCCCGAGGCGTTCATGCTCGCGAGTTCGCACCTGAACCCGACGATCGGCGGAGCGAACACGCTCGTGCTGATCGTGTCGAGCCTCACGATGGCGCTCGCGATCCGCGCGGCTCAGACGGCGAAGTACCGTCAGGTCGTCTGGCTGACCGTCGCGACGATGATCTTCGGCGCGACGTTCCTCGTCGTGAAGTACTTCGAGTACATGGAGAAGTACGACCACGGCCTGTTTCCCGGCCCGACGATGTTCCGCGGGGAACAGTTCGGCGAACACGCCGGCGGCGCACGGATCTTCTTCTCGATCTACTTCGCGATGACGGGCCTGCACGCCTTCCACATGATCGTCGGCCTCGGGATCATGACCTGGGTCCTGATCAAGGCGCGCAAGCGCTACTTCACGCCCGAGCGCTACCTCGCGTTGGAAAACGTCGGCCTCTACTGGCACTTCGTCGACCTCGTCTGGATCTTCCTCTTCCCGATGCTCTACCTGCTGGGAGCGCACGTTCATGGCATCGAACACTGACCACGGCGCCGCGCACGGCGGCGGACACCACATCCTGCCCATCGGCATCTACTGGGGCGTGTTCACTGCCCTCGTCGTCGGGACGATCCTCACGGTCGTGACGGCGCGCGTGGACCTCGGCCACATGAACGTGGTCGTGGCACTGGTGATTGCCTGCGTGAAGGCGCTCCTCGTGATCCTGTTCTTCATGCACGTGAAGTACAGCTCGAAGATGGTCTGGCTCTTCGCATCCGCGGGCTTCTTCTGGTTCCTGCTGATGATCGCGTTCACGATGCAGGACTTCGTCAGCCGCAGCTGGTGATCCCCTCGAGGTGAGTCCCAGCCGGGGCGGTCCGCCGCCCCGGAGAACCGAGCCGCGCGCTGCATCCAGCGCGCGGCTTCGTTGCGAAAGGACTTCTGGCGCCTGATACGCCGTGGACCCCGCATGCCCGAAACGACGAACACGGTCGACTGGAACCTGCTCCTGGCGGGCGTAGCGCTGTGTTCGGTGGTCCTGGCAGCGCTGTGGTGGCGACAGTCCGCACGGCACGACGCGACGCCTGTCGACGTCGCCTGGGCGGCAAACCTGGGCTTGCTGGCCCTGCTCTACGCAGTCTTTGCGAGCGGCGAGCTCGAGCGGCGCGTCGCCATCGGAGTCGTTGGCGCGGCATGGTCCCTGCGTCTTGCGGGCTGGTTGGCGTGGCATCGCCTCGGTTCTGGGCGACCCGAGGATCCGCGCTACGCCGACCTGCGCGCGCGCTGGGGAGCACGCGCGAACCACCGATTCTTCTGGTTCTTCCAGGCCCAGGGTCTGCTCGACGTCCTGCTGTCGCTGCCGTTTCTCCTGATCGCGTCGAATGCGCGGCTCGGCCTGAACGCACTTGAACTCGTCGGGCTCGCGATCGCCGTGCTGGCGATCGCCGGAGAAACGACGGCGGATCTGCAGTTGGACCGATTCAAGAAGAAGGCTGCGAGCAAGGGCCGCACGTGTCGCGACGGCCTGTGGCGCTACTCGCGGCACCCGAACTACTTCTTCGAGTGGATGTACTGGGTGGGCATCGCGACGTTCGCGTGGACCGCGCCCTACGGTTGGGTCGGGATCGTGGCGCCGGCCGTGATGCTCTACCTCCTCTGGAACGTCACCGGCATCCCGCTAGCCGAAGCTCAAGCGGTGAAGAGCCGCGGCCAGGACTACTTGAACTACCAGCGCGAGACGAGCGTCTTCGTGCCCTGGTTCCCACGGAGCAGCACCTGAACCATGTGGTACGAATCCCTCATCGACCGCGGCGTCCTGCCCGATGCCGCCATCCGTTTCGGCATCCGCAGGCTGCTCGCGGAACGCCTACGCGACGAAGACGCGGGCGACGTCGAAGCCCAGCGCGACCGACTACGGACTTTCATTTCGACGCTGAATTCCAGCCCGATCGCGATCCACCAAGCCGAGGCGAACGAGCAGCACTACGAGGTGCCGACGGAGTTCTACCAGCTCGCGCTGGGGCCGCGACTGAAGTACTCAGGCGCGCTCTACCCGACCGGCACGGAGACGCTCGCCCAGGCGGAAGAGGCGATGTTGGCGCTGTCGTGCGAGCGCGCGCGCCTGGCGGACGGCATGACCGTGCTCGACCTGGGCTGCGGCTGGGGCTCGATGTCGTTCTGGATCCTCGAACGCTTCCCGAACTGTCGCGTGCTGGCGGTCAGCAACTCCGCTGTGCAGCGTCGACACATCGAGGCCGAGCGGGACCGACGCGGCCTCACGAACCTGGAGGTCGTGACGAGCGACGTTTCGACCTTCGAACCTGGTCGGACGTTCGACCGGATCGTGTCGGTCGAGATGCTCGAGCACGTGAAGAACTACCAGGTGGTGTTCGCGCGCATCGCGAGTTGGTTGGCGCCGCGCGGCCTCTTCTTCACCCACGTGTTCACGCACAAGGAGTACGCATACCCCTTCGAGACTGGCGGCAGCGGCGACTGGATGGGTCGCCACTTCTTCACCGGCGGCAACATGCCCTCCGACGACCTTTTTCTGTATTTTCAGCGCGATCTCGTCCTGGAGGATCACTGGCGCGTCAACGGGCAGCACTACGGCCGTACGGCCGAGCACTGGCTGGAGAACCTGGACAAGCACCGAACGGACATCGAACGGCTGTTCGCGGGGGTCTATGGTCCAGGGCTCGAATCCACGTGGGTCGAGCGCTGGCGTGTGTTCTTTCTCGCTTGCGCCGAACTCTGGAGCTACCAGAGCGGCCAGGAATGGCTCGTGTCTCACTACCTCTTCTCGAAACGATGACCGCTACGACCGCAACCAAGGGCCGCTTCGTGCTGACGTTCATCCGTTGGTTCGATTCCTGGGCCGGAGCCCAGGACATCCCCGTGGATGCACCGCAGAAGATCGACTGGCTGCGCTGCATCCCGTTCCTGCTCGTGCACCTCGCCTGTTTCGCGGTCTTGTGGGTCGGCTGGAGTTGGTTCGCGGTCGGTTGGGCCGTCGCGCTGTACGCGCTGCGCATGCTGGCGATTACGGGCTTCTACCACCGTTACTTCAGCCACAAGTCGTTCAAGACCTCGCGCGCCTTCCAATTCGTACTGGCCGTCGCTGGCAATTCGTCCGCGCAGCGCGGGCCGCTGTGGTGGGCCGGCCACCATCGCCATCATCACAAGGAGAGCGACCTGGAAGGCGACGTGCACTCGCCGATGCACCACGGGCTCTTCTGGAGTCACGTCGGCTGGATCATGTCACGCCCGAACTTTCGCACGCGGCTCGAGCAGGTGCCCGACCTCGCGCGATTCAAGGAGCTGCGCTTCCTGGACCGCTTCGACGTTCTCGTTCCGGCGATCCTGGTTGGCATCTCGTGCGCGCTCGGCGCAGCGTTGCATGCCTGGGCGCCGCAGCTAGGCGTCACGGCCGCGCAGCTCGGCATCTGGACGCTGATCTCGACCGTCGTGCTGTTCCACGGCACGTTCACGATCAACTCGCTGTCGCATCTGTTCGGGTCGCGGCGCTACGAGACGCCCGACACCAGCCGCAACAACGCCCTGTTGGCCGTCATCACGATGGGTGAGGGTTGGCACAACAACCACCACCACTCGCCGCGATCCGCGCGTTCGGGGTTCGCTGCCTACGAGTTCGATCCGACGTGGTGGATGCTGCTCGCGCTCGAGAAGCTCGGCCTGATCTGGGACCTGCAACCGGTTCCGGTCCACGTGATGGAACGCGCCCGCGGAGGGCGCGGCGCACAGCGGTGAAGATCGCCGTCGTCGGCACCGGCGTCTCCGGCATGCTCGCCGGACGCCTCCTGGCCGGGCCGCACGACGTCACGCTGTTCGAAGCGGATGCGCGCATCGGTGGACATGTGCACACGGTTGACGTGCAGCGCACAGCTCGCGCGTTGCCAGTCGACGTGCAGCACACAGCTCGCACGGTGCCCGTCGACGTGCAGCGCACAGCACGCACGTTGCCCGTCGACACCGGGTTCATCGTCTGCAACGACCGCACGTACCCGAACTTCCTGCGCCTCTTGCGCATCCTTGGCGTCGAGACGCAGCCGTCGAAGATGAGCTTCAGCGTCGCGTGTCGGCGCACGGGCCTCGAGTACAACGGTACGAGTCTCAACACGCTGTTCGCGCAGCGCAGCAACCTGTTCCGCCCGTCCTTCCACCGGATGGTGCGCGACATCCTGCGCTTTCACCGCGAAGCACCGGCCGTGCTGACGAGCGGCGACGAGTCCCTGACACTCGGGGACCTGCTCGATCGCGGCGGATACGGCCGCGAGTTTTGCGAGCACTACCTGCTGCCCATGGGCGGTGCGGTCTGGTCCGCAGCGGCGGCCGAAATGCGCGAGTTTCCCGCGCTCAACTTCGTCCAGTTCTTCTCGAACCACGGGATGTTGAGCGTGAACGATCGTCCGGAGTGGCGCGTCGTGCGCGGCGGTTCGCGCACGTACGCCGAAGCGCTGATCGCCCCGATCCGGGATCGCATCCGCATCCAGAGTGCCGTCACCGCAGTGCGGCGCTTCGATGATCGCGTCGAGGTCACGACACGCACCCACGGAACGGAGCGCTTCGACCACGTCGTTCTGGCGGCGCACAGCGACCAATCGCTCGCGATGCTGACCGACGCGTCGGCGGACGAACGCGCGATCCTGGGCGCGATCCCCTACCAACCCAACGTCGCGGTGCTGCACACCGACGAGTCAGTGATGCCGAAGCGCCAGCTGGCGTGGGCCAGTTGGAACTACCACCTCGGCGCCGATCGCGCCGGCGTCGCCGTGACGTACTGGATGAACGAGCTGCAGACACTCGCGGGTCCGACGAACTGGTTCGTGACCCTGAACGACGTGGACGGCATCGATCCGGCGAAGGTGATCCGGCGCATCGACTACCACCACCCGACCTACCGTCGCGAGGGCGTCGCCGCGCAGAAGCGGTGGTCCGACATCGACGGCGTGCGCCGGACCTCGTTCTGCGGCGCCTACTGGAGCTACGGCTTCCATGAAGACGGTGTGCGCAGCGCACTGCGCGTCGCCGAACGCTTCGGTCGGTCGCTCGACGACCTCGAGCACGAAAGCGAGACCGCCCGCAGCTCCCCCGCGCTCGCGCGAGCCTGAGCGAACCGCATTGGACACGACCCGCCGACTCGCGAGCTGCATCTACGAAGGCCGGGTCATCCACCACCGGTACGCGCCGCGGCCGCACGAGTTCCGCTACGCGCTGCACATGTTGATGCTCGACCTGGGCGAGCTCGACGAGGTCTTCCGCGGGCGCTGGCTGTGGTCCACCCGCCGCCCCGCGATCGTGCGCTTTGCGCGCGCCGACTACCTGGGCGACCCGGCTGTCCCCCTCGACACGGCCGTCCGCGATCTCGCCGAGCCCGTGCTCGGACGGCGCCCCGAGGGCCCGATCCGCCTGCTGACCCACCCCCGTTACTTCGGGTACGGGTTCAACCCGGTCAGCTTCTATTACTGCTGGAATCGCGCGGAAACGGCCCTGGAAGCCATCGTCGCAGAGGTCAGCAACACTCCTTGGGGAGAGCGGCATCCGTACGTCCTGGACCTTCGTAGTGCCAACATGGATACGCCCGGGAGCCTCCGGTGGCAGTTCGCCAAGGCCTTCCACGTGTCCCCCTTCATGCCGATGGACATCGACTACGACTGGCGCTTCACGGTGCCCGGAGACTCGCTCTCCGTGCACATGGAGAACTGGCGCGCGGGTGAGCGCATGTTCGATGCGACGTTGGCGATGAAGCGGCGCCCGATCGACGCGGGAACCCTGGCGAGCGTCCTCGCTCGCCGCCCGCTCATGACCGCGCGCGTCCTCGCCGGCATCCACTGGCAGGCCGCGCGGCTCTGGATGAAGCGCACTCCATTCTACGAGCATCCTCGATGGAAAACGTCTCCCTGAGACCGAACACGCTGACGTCAGCGACACGACTGGCTCCCGCGTCGAACTTGTTGGGCGCACGTCGCGGTCCGCTGCAGTCCTTGGCGCTGCGCGCACGTCGCGGTCCGCTCCAGGCCCTGGCGCGTCGCGCCCTGCTGGCGAAGTTCAAGGACATCCGCGAGGGCGAGTTCCGCCTGAACGACGGCTCTGAGGAGCACGTCTACGGCAAGCGCACGGACGCGTTCCCCGTTCACGCCTCGATCGTCGTGCGCGACCCGGCCTTCTGGACGCGCGTGGCGTTCGGCGGCTCCATTGGCGCCGCCGAGTCGTACATCGAGGGCGAGTGGACCGCCGACGACTTGACCAGCGTCATGCGCATCTTCGTGCGCAACCGCGACGCGATGAACGGCATGGAGCGCGGGTTCGGTCGTCTCCTCGTGCCCTTGCAACGGGCGTGGCATCGCCTGCGCGACAACACGCGGCGCGGCTCGCGCGACAACATCGCGGCTCACTACGACCTCGGGAACGACTTCTACGCGACGTTCCTCGACCGGACGATGATGTACTCCGCGGCGCTGTTCGAGCGCGCGGACGCGACGCTCGAGGAGGCACAGACGGCGAAACTCGAACGCCTGTGCCAGAAGCTCGACTTGAAGCCGACCGACCACCTGCTGGAGATCGGCACGGGTTGGGGCGGGTTGGCCATCCACGCCGCCGGTCGTCACGGGTGCCGCGTCACGACCACGACCATCTCACGCGAACAGTTCGACATGGCGCGCGAGCGTATCGCCGCCGCGGGACTGTCGGATCGCGTCGAAGTGCTGTTCGAGGACTATCGCGACCTCACCGGCAAGTACGACAAGCTCGTCTCGGTCGAGATGATCGAAGCCGTCGGGCACCGCTGGTACGACAAGTTCTTCCGCACGTGTTCCGACCTGCTGAAGCCCGACGGTTTGATGGCGCTGCAGGCGATCGTGATCGACGACCGCCACTACGACGAAGCGATCGACAGCGTGGACTTCATCCAGCGGCACGTTTTCCCGGGATCGACGATCCCTTCGGTCGGCGCGATCACGTCGTGTGCGGCGCGCGCGACGGACATGCACCTCGTGCACCACGAGGACCTGACGCCGCACTACGCGCGTACGCTGCAGCTCTGGCGTGAAGCCTTCTTCGCCAACATGGATCGCGTGCGCCGGCTCGGGTTCGACGAGCGCTTCGCGCGCCTGTGGGAGTACTACCTGTGCTACTGCGAGGGCGGCTTCACCGAGCGGCAGATCGGCAGCGTGCAGATGCTCTACGCGAAGCCGATGAACCGCCGCGATCCCGTGCTCGGGCGCCTGTGAGCGTTGACGCGCGGCCGGGACTCGGCCGCAAGCTGTACAACTTCGCCGCGTTCCAGGCCGGTTGGTTCGCGTGCGTGCTCGGCACAGCGAATGGCGAGTCCTGGATCGGTCCGGTCGTCGTCGCGATCGCGATCGCCGTGCACCTCGTGATCGCACGCGGCCGGCGCGGCGAGGCGTGGCTGCTCGCGAGCTCGATCCCGATCGGCCTCGCGGTGAACACGATCCTGCAAACCAGCGGCTCCGTCGTCGCACCCGGACCCGCGACTGGGCCACTTTGGTTGCTCGCGTTGTGGCCGCTGTTCGCCACGCTGTTCAACGAGTCGATGAGCTGGATGCATGGCCGCTACATCTTGGGCGTGCTGTTCGGAGCTCTCGGTGCGCCACTGTCCTACTGGGCCGGCGAGCGCGCGGGCGCGCTCGAACTGCACCCGCGCGCCGTCGTGTGGATCCCGATCGTCGCCGCGACGTGGGGCGTCGCGATGTACGCGCTGCTGCGCCTGCAGGCGCGACTCACGCCGCTCAGGGCGTGAACGCGATCGAGCGCGCGCTCGACAGGTTCCATCCGCTCGCGCACGGACCGATCACGTTGCGGTACCAGGCCTGGAAATGCAGCGTCGCCGGCGCGAACGTCCCGTGCTGCAGGCCAGGCCCGAACGACGCGTTTCCGCCGACCGCGGCGACGGTTCCGAGGCGCACGACGTTGGTACCGGCGCAGCGCAATCCGTCGCCGAACACGGTGCCGAATCCGCCGTTCACCTGCGCCGTGCCCTGGAAGAGCAGCACGGAGGTCGAGCCCGGCACGGACCGCGCCGTCACGACGAGATCGTTCGCCGCGAGGCTCGCCGATCCCGACGCCTCCAAGTACGCGCCGACGCCGGTCGAGTTCGCACAACCGCCGGGCGCGGCGCCGACGTTGCCGCACGGACAAGGCGACGCGGGTGCGTCACCGAAACAGAACGCCGTGCCTAGGCCTTCCGTGATCCGCGCGTTGTCGAGGCCGACTTGCCAGATGTCGAAGATGAAGAAGAAAGTCGGATCGCCGTAGAACCAGCGCACACGCGTCACGTTCGTGACGACGGCGTTCCACACCGCGTCGGCAGAACCGGCTCCTTGCAGGACCTGCCAGCCGGCGGGCAGCACGGTGGACGACGAAGGAACGGGCACGTCGAAGCTGGCCCAACCTGTGCCGGGTTGCGGAACGAAACCGGGCGAGATCCGGTACACGATGGAATCGTCGGCAGGATTGGCAGGAGTGCCCGCGTCGTTCTCGAGCATCAACGTCACCTCGCGCGCGAACGGGAACTGCGTGGAGTTCGTGATCAGGTCGACACCGACCGACGACACGCTGCGCGCGCGGTAATCACCGCTGAAAATGGACAGCACCGTCGTGCGCGGCTGCGGCGCGAACGTGTCGACGCCGGTCGTGCGCAAGTACGCGCCCGGATTGCCGCCGGTCGTCGCGAGCTGGTCCCCGGCGCCCCACGTCCATCCGCCCTGGTTGGAACCGCCGGTGAAGCTCTCGACAGTGGTCTGCGCCTGCGCGCGGGTCGAAACGAATCCGAGGAGGAGGCAAGCTAGAGCGAGGGACTTCATGTTCGCAGCCTGAGTGTGAAACGTGTTGTTCAGTTGGACGCTGTGCGCGGAGAGTGAACCGAGCGGATCAGGACTCGCTGCTGGTGCGCTCGCAGGTGACCTCGGTCGTGCTCGCTCCGCACTCGGTCAGCAGATGACGATACCAGCGCGTCGCCGCAGCGGTGCGACCGGGCAGCGCCGTGGTCCCCCACACGACCGAGAGCGTCCGCGTCGTCGCGCCGGACGTCTTCGTGCGCTGGGAATCCTTCACGGCGTTCGCGCACGGGCCGTGGGCGTCGAACAAGCAGACGAGACCGCTGACGTCGATCGTCTGTCCGGCCGCGTTGAATGCGTAGGTCGTTCCGGCCGGCGCGATCTCGATCGAGAACGGCCCCGTCGCACGGTCGAGGTCGATCACGCTGATCGGCAACCCCGAGTGGAGCGAAACCGCATTGCACACATCGACGGCGGCATTGATCGACGGAAAGGTCCCATCGTCCGCCAGGGCGCCCAGCAGGTATTCGCTCGCCGGTTTGCCGCGACCCGTGGGCTTGTACCCGCCATGGCGGAGGAGATCGCGCACGTGCTTGCGGACGATCTCGTCGGTACGGAGGGGTGCGACGGCGTCCCCGCGCAAAAATCCGCGCACGCTGCCCGTGACGCCTACGGACTCCAGTGGACTCGAAAACGCGCTCTGGAACGCCGCAGCGTCGAGCGCCGGATGCGGGCTGATTCGGATCACGTCCCGGATGGTAGCCCAGTCGGCGATTCCAGCGGGCTTCGAGGCGGCATCACGCGCGAGTCTCGGCGTCGTGGCTGGTTAGAATCCTCGGTCCGTTCCGAGCCTTCAACAGCTTCCGTTTCGCTCGGCGCGCCGCGGAACACTCGCACCTCGTCGAACCGCCTCGACCCCACTTCCATGAGCACCATGCATCGAGTCCTCGCTCTCGCGTTCACCGTCGCCCTCACCGCCTGCGCGTCCAACCGAGACGGCGCGAGCTCGTCGATGCCCGCCGAACCCGAGCGCTCGCACGGCGACGCGAAGATGTCCGTCGACGCCGCCGCCCAGGATCCGAAATCCGATACGGCCAAGCGTCCGGCCGAGAAGATCGCCGGCGGCCTGACCGAGGCCGAGTTCAAGGCGCTGCACGACGCACCGGCCGGGAAGGTCCCCGCGCTGAAGGGCAAGGATCTGACGGTCGGTGGCGCGAAGGCCTACCTCTCGCTGCCGCCGAACGCGAAGGCGCCGATGCCGGGCGTCGTCGTCATCCACGAGTGGTGGGGCTTGAACGACAACATCAAGCACTGGACGGATCGCTTGGCCGCCGAAGGCTACGCCGCGCTGGCGGTGGACCTGTACGGCGGCACGGTCGCCACGACTTCGGACGAGGCGATGGCCGCGATCCAGAAAGTCGACGACGCGAAAGCGATCGAGATCATGCGCGCCGGACACGCGTTCCTCGTGCAGGACGAGCGCGTGCGCGCGCCGCGGACCGCGTGCATCGGCTGGTGTTTCGGCGGCCGAAAATCGCTGGAATTGGCGCTCAGCGAGCCCGAACTCGACGGCGCGATCGTGTACTACGGCAACCCGGTCCTCGAGCCGGCGCAGCTCGCGCCGATGAAGGCCGAGCTGCTCGGCATCTTCGGCGCGCTCGACAAGAGCATCCCGCCCGAGAAAGTCGAGGAGTTCCGCAAGGCGCTCGATGCGGCGGGCAAGGTGTTCTCGCTGCACGAGTTCGAGGCCTACCACGCCTTCGCGAATCCCTCGAACCCGCGCTACGACGAAGTGCATGCAGGCGAGGCTTGGGAACTGTCGCGTGCTTTCCTGCGCCGCATCCTGACCGCGCCCCCGCGCTAGTCGTTCACGCGCGCAGCGCGAGTCGCTTCAGCGCCCAGATCCGAACGTCGAGGCGCCGCGCGAACAGGAGGTGCGGCGCCGCGTCCGGCAGCGCGATGCCCGTCGCGGCGGCCATCGTGTCGACCTGGACGCGCGCCTCGGCCGGTTGCAGCGGCCACGGGTCGTGGTGGATCTCGCCGCGCCACACGCGGCCCGCTGGAGAGCACGCGTACAGACAGTAGCGCTCCGTCAACCAGTGCTCGAGCGAGCCCGGCGTCGCGAACTCGACCGGTCCCGTGGGACCGTACGTGCCACGCCAGGTCGCAGACGGTGCGCCCGGATGCGTGCGCACGGACTCGTACGTGACTCGCTCGCCAGCCGCTGGGCCCACCGGTCCACCGGCCTCTTCGCAGCGCATCCGGGCGCGGAAGTACGGCAGATGGAACCACGCGCGCGCGATCGAGACTGCCAGCGCGCTCGCTGCATCCAACGAGAAGAACCACACCCCGGGCCGGTCGCCGACGCGCACGTAAGTGCGCACGTTGAGCTCGGGAAAGGCGCGGATTCCAGGCATCGCGGGCAGCCCGCGCAGGCGCACGCCGCTCATGCGGAACGGCACGACGCCGATCCACGCCGACCCCGCGAACGTGTCCACGTCGAGTTCCGGCGGCACGTGAGCGCGCATCACGTCCGCCGAGATCGGCCAGTGCGCGAAGAGCAAGTCGTGCCAGACCTGCCGCATGATCCATGGACCGCTCGGGAGCGGCCAAGGTCGATGCGCAGTCGCGAACGGTGTGTGCGCTCCGGCAGCGCTCACGAGATGCCGAGCCCGAGGCCGAGTCCGCCAGTGACGGGCACGACGGCGCCGGTGACGAAGCTCGCGCGCGGCGACGCCAGGAATCCGACGACGGCGGCGATCTCCTCCAGCCGTCCGGCGCGACGCATCGGGGTCGCTGCGAGCAACGCGGCGCGCGTCGAATCGGGCACGCGCTGCAGCACGCGCTCGGTGAGGACGAGACCCGGCTCGACGACGTTGCACGTCACGCCGTGCGGCGCGGTTTCGATCGCGAGACTCTTCGCCAACCCGTGCAGCGCCGACTTCGCGCTCGTGTACGAGACTTGGCGCGGCGCACCGTTCGATGCGGCGATCGATCCGACGAAGACGATGCGGCCGAACCCGCGCGACTTCATGCCCGACAGGCACGCGGCGGTCAAACGCATCGGCGCGAGCACCGCGACCTCGTGCACATGGGCCGAGTCGGCCGGGTCGACGAACTCGAGCTCGCCGTAGGCCCCGAAGTGCACCGCGTTGTGCACGAGGACGTCGACCGCGCCGACGAACTCCGTCGCCCGCCGCGGGTAGTCCGCGTCGGTCAGGTCGCCGACGAAGCACCTCCAGGCCGGGAGTCCCTCGGCCTGCAAGGCAGTCGCGGCGGCAGCGGCCCGCTCCAGGACGTCCGCGCGCCGACCGCTGATCACGACCTCCGCGCCGCGGCGCGCGAGCTCGAACGCAATCGCGCGCCCGATGCCCTCGCCCCCACCGGTGACCAGCGCGCGGCGTCCAGTGAGGTCCCGGGGTTCGTTCATGGTCGACGGGAGGATATCCGGCCGGGTGCCGCCGGCCCCGCGCCGCTGCGGGCGGGACCGGATCTGGCGCTCGCCACCGGTCTGCAGGCGCCCTGGACGCCCCCTCGAGCACGGATGCAATTTCCTAGTTGACCCCTACGCAGAAGGAGTTTCCAATTGCGTTCTAGGAGTTCGCATTCCCTGGACAGCGGGGGCAGAACCCATTCCGAGCGAGTCGGGTCCCAGCGTGGGACCCGCGGCCGGAGCGGGTGCCGCTCGTCCCGGGCTCCTCGAGCGTTCCCATGTACCAGCTCCCCCAGAACGGGGTCAGCCGGTCCGTCGTCCTGGCGTGTGCCCTCGTGGCCGCCGCCGGGACCTCGGCCTGGTCCCAGACCCTCCGGACCTACACGACCACCGCCGACTTCAACGAGGGCTCGTCCTTCCAAGTCAACGCGACGGACGTTCCCGACCAGCTCCAGTTGAATCCGCAGGGCACCCCGATGCCCTTCCCGGTCGTCAACGTCTCGGCCTCGGGCCGGGGGACGTTGGTCCGGATCGACGGCGCGACCGGCCAAGTGCTGGGCGAGTACGCGACCTCCCCCGACGGCCTGGGACGCAACCCCTCGCGCACAGCCACGGACTCCTTCGGGAACGTCTGGGTCGGGAACCGCGGCGAGTCGGGCATCTCCGGTCGCGGGCCGAAGGGATCGGTCGTGAAGATCGGCCTGTGCTTGGGTGGAACGCGCGTCGACGCGAACGGCACGCCGAACCCGAGCGGCCTCTTTCTGCGCGGACCGTTCACCTACAACACCTGCGTCGACCGCAACGGCGACGGGCTGATCCGTACATCGCGCGGTCTGAGCGACGTGCTGGCGTGGCCGAACGTGACGGACGGCGCGGGCGGCGCCGACGGGATCGTGCAGGACGCGGTGGACGAGGCGATCCTCGTCTATCAGCGCACTTCGGGCGTCGAAGTGCACCACGTCTCGCTCGACGCGAACGGCAACGTGTGGGCCGGCGGCTTCCCGCTCGTCTCGGACGACTTCAACCTGCTCGACGGCCAGACCGGAGCGATCCTCTCGACGTTCGCGAATCCGATGTGCGGCGGGTACGGCGGCATCATCGATCCGAACGGCGTGTTGTGGTCGACGACGGGCGAGGGCGGCACGGACCTCCTGCGCTACGTGATCGCCACGCAGACGATGACCTGCATCGACCTGACGCAGTTCGGCATGAACAACACGGGCGAGAACCACGGCCTCGGCATCGGTCCCGACGGCGCGATCTGGGTGACGCAGTTCGACCTCGACCAGATCCTCAAGTTCAACCCGGACGGC
>JBBQCC010000030.1:0-25846 GCA_038318285.1 Planctomycetota bacterium
CCTGGACCCCGACGAAGTACCGGGCGCGCTCGACGAAGCCGCGGCAGCGATGGCGCGCGACGACGCGCTGGAATCCGTCGAGATCTTGGTCCCGGCTTCGCGCGCCGTCGGCCTCGCCCCGGAACTGCGCGACCGCGTGCAGGTCGAGCTCGAACGCAGCGCGCAGCGGCGTATCGAGCAGCTGTCGACGCCGGACGCCGATCCCGACGACCTGGCCGACCTGATCGACCTCGAGCTGCCGCGTCAGATCGCGGTGCAGGCCGGCTTGATCGCCGCGCGACGCTACGTCGACATCGGCGAGGCCTACGACGCGTACGAGCTGCTCAAAAAGCTCGACGACAAGTTCCCGCTGCACCACGAGCGCGTGGCGTCGGGCGACCTGATGGTCGACATCGGCCTCTCGATGACCGACGACACGCCGACGCTTTTCGGCTGGTTCGACACGTTGGGCGAGGCGCAGGAGATCCTCGAGTACGTGATCCTCAAGGCGCCCTGGGCACGGCGCTGCGACGAGGCCTACTGGGCCTTGTCGGTGCTCTACGAGAACGACGAGGAGTGGGCGCTCGCGATCGCGCGCGCCGAAGGGCTCGTCTTGAACCACCCCGGCAGTCCGCTCGCGATCGCGGCGCAGGCGCGCGTCCCCGATTTGAGGCTGAAGCGGATCCGCAGCCCCGAGTACGACCGCGAGGAACTGGACCGCGCGCGACAAGAGCTGCAGGAGTGGCTCGTCTCGTACAGCAGCCACGAACTGGAGCCCAAGGTGCGCCTCGAACTCGCCGATTGCCTGGTGCGCCTGTGCGAGAGCGACCTCATGATCTCGAAGTTCTACGACACCGTGCACAACCCGTTCGGGGCGCAGCGCCACGCTCGCCGCGCGCTCGAGGAAGCGCGCGATTCCGGCGATGCGGAGCACCTCGCACGCGCCGAGGCCTGGAAGGCTTCACTGCCGGCAGCGGTGAACCCGATCGACGGTTCGGAGACGTTGCCTTGAAGTGCGCGGCGCTGGTCGGCCTCGTCCTCGCGGCGAGCGGGTTGGCCGGCGGTTGCGGCTACTCGACCGGAATCCGGGTCGGGGATCGCGTGCGTAGCCTCGGAGTGACCTACTTCGCGAACAAGACGCTCGAACCCGACGTCGAACAGGAGCTGCAGAACGCCATCACGGCCTCCGTGCGCTCGCTGACGGACGTGCGCCTCGCCGACCCGAGTCGCTCCGAAGTGCTGATGCGCGGCGAGGTGATCGATTTCCGGCGCCGCGGCGGCATCCGCAGCTCGGACAACGTGCTCCTCGAGACCGGTCTGTACATCGAGGCCGAGGCCGGCTTGTACGACGCCCTGAGCGGCCGTGCGCTCGGCCCGCAGAAGCGCGCGCGCGTCTGGATCGGCTTCGTCCTGGACGAACCCGGGGGCGAGACCTCGGCGCGCGATCGCGCCATCCGCTACGTCGCCGAGGAGCTCGTCCTGGATCTGTTCTCTCCGCTCGAGTGAGGTCCGGCCGCGTGCCAGGCCCGGTCTCGACCCATCTCCGAGGCCGCCGAGCGGCCATTTCCCCGACCCTGCGCCCATCGAAGGCGCGCCATCCCTACGCTATGGGAGCACGTCCGTTCCCGAGCTGCCCTAGAGCATCGGCCCGCACCCGTCGATAGAGCTTCCATGCCCGAACCGAAGAACAAGGAGAACGCCGAGAAGACGCGCAAGACGCGGTCCTTCGGGTCGTTCGCACTGATCGTCCTGATCCTGCTCGCGATCTTTCTGCTCCTAGGTGGACAGAACTTCGGCAAACGGACGGAGCTGACACAGGACGAGTTCGAGTGGCAGCTCTACAGCGGCAACGTGGAGGCGCAGGAGTTCCTCGGCGCGAACGTGATCGAGGGGTCGCTCAAGGACAAGCGCCTCTTCTCCGTGCGCTTCGCCGATCTGGCGATTCGTGAGCCCCTGTACCGCGAACTCAAGGCGCTGCAAAACCTGCAGACGATCCGACCCGCGGATCTGCAGCGCGCACTCGAAGGCGGCTGGTACCAGCCCGTCTCCGCGCGGCACCTGACCGCATTCGGCGAGTCGATCCGCGAGGGTGCGGGATCCAAGCCGGCCGATGCGAAGCCCGGCGACGCCGTCGTGCAAAAGCAGACGTCGCTGTCGCACCCGCAGACCGACCGCATGCTCGTCCAGGCGACGGCCCGCCCGCTGTCGGCGTGGAAGGCCACGGAGCAGGGCGACCCGCCGTTCTTCCTGCCCTCGACGTCGGGCTCGGTGTGGCTGCGCGTCGAGGACGTGAACGACTTCGCGGCGCTCTCGGGGATGCTGCGCGCGCGCTCCGTCCCCATCGAGTCGATCGCCTTCGATATCTCGCCGAACACGGGCACGAAGGCCAGCGAGTCGAGTTCCATGTTGCAGCAGGCCCTGTTCATGTGGGGCCCGCTGGTCCTCCTGCTCGTCATCCTGCTGTTCTTCATGCGCCAGATGCGCAACCAGAGCGGCGCCGGCGGCGTGATGAACTTCGGCCGCTCGCGCGCGCAGCTCTACAGCAAGGAGAACCACGTCAACGTCACGTTCGACGACGTGGCGGGCGCGGAAGAAGCGAAGGACGAGGTCCGCGAGATCGTCGAGTTCCTCAAGAACCCCGGGCGCTTCACGCGCCTCGGCGGGCGCATTCCGCGCGGCGTGCTGCTCGTCGGCTCGCCCGGTTGCGGCAAGACGCTGCTGGCCAAGGCGATCGCCGGCGAAGCGGAAGTCCCCTTCTTTTCCATCTCGGGTTCCGACTTCGTCGAGATGTTCGTCGGCGTCGGTGCGTCGCGCGTACGTGACCTGTTCAAGCAGGCGCGCGAGAGCTCGCCCTGCATCATCTTCCTCGACGAGATCGACGCCGTCGGTCGCCGTCGCGGTTCGGGCATGGGCGGCGGACACGACGAGCGCGAGCAGACGCTGAACGCAATACTGGTCGAGATGGACGGCTTCGGCACGGACGAGGGCATCATCGTCATCGCCGCGACGAACCGACCGGACGTGCTCGACCCCGCGCTGCTGCGCCCCGGTCGCTTCGACCGCGAAGTCACGATCGACCTCCCGGACCTCCAAGGCCGCGAGCAGATCCTCAAGGTCCACCTGAAGAAGGTGAAGGTCGGCAGCGACGTCGACGTCACCCGTCTGGCGCGCGGAACGCCGGGTTATTCCGGCGCCGACCTGGCCGCGATCATCAACGAGGCCGCGATCATGGCCGCGTTGCAGCGTCGCGACGAGATCTACATGGAGCACCTCGAGGAGGCGCGCGAGAAGGTCATGTTCGGGCGCCAGAAGCGCTCGCGCGAGATGGAGGAGGTCGATCGCAAGATCACCGCCTACCACGAGGCCGGTCACGCCGTAGTCGGCGCGATGATTCCCGAGGTCGACCCGCCCTCGAAGGTCACGATCGTGCCGCGCGGTCGCGCGCTGGGCCTGACGACGTTCATGCCCGAGAAGGAGCAGTACCACATGCAGCGCCGCCGACTCGTCGGCCTGCTCGCGGTGGGCTTCGGCGGTCGCGTCGCGGAAGCCGAGTTCTGCGGCGACATCTCGGCCGGTGCGTCGAACGACATCAAGCAGAACACGGAGCTGGCGCGGCGCATGGTCGCGGAGCTCGGCATGAGCGACAAGGTCGGCCCGGTGAACTACGCCGAGCGCCAAGGCAGCGAATTCCTCGGCACCGAGCTGATGAGTTCGAAGTGGCACTCCGAGGAGACCGCGCGCGAGATCGACCAGGAGATCCAGCGCTTCCTGCGCGAGGCCTACGTCCGCGCCGAGGACCTGATCCGCAGCAATCGCGACGGTGTCGAGATGCTCGCTTCGGCGCTGATGCGCTTCGAGACGATCACGGGCGAGGAAGTGAAGGAGATCCTGCGCGGCGCGTCGCTCGACTCGCTGCGTCCGGGCGCTCCGCCGGCGACGCCGCCGCGCGCACCGACGGCACGCGTGGACACGAGCAAGACGTCGCCCAAGCCGGTGACCGGCGGCGAGCTGCCGGGCACGCCGGGGCTGTCGCCCGCTTGAGCGAAACGTCGACACTCCGATGAGCGACTTGGCGCGCGATCCCGTCTTCGGCGAGGTCGCGCGCGCGCTTTCGGCGCGGGGTCGAACGCTCCCGCACCGGCACGTCGAGGGCGTCGCGTGCGAGCGCCCGCTGCGCGTCGAGTTCCGCGCGCGCGCATTCTCTGCGGACGAACATGCGCGCCTGGATGGCGAGCGCGCGTGGCAGGATCCGACCGCGAGGGATGGGTCGCTGAGCGCGCCGCGCGAGACGATCGAACAGCTCGCGTCCGTCTCGGACGTCTACGCCGCTTTGCTCGCCGCGTCCGATCACGTCATGCGTGAGCCTGAAGCGCTGCGCATGCAGGGCATCGTCAACGTGACGCCAGATAGCTTTTCGGATGGTGGCCTGCATCTCCATCCTTCACTCGCGGTCGAGCACGCGCTCGCTCAGATCGAAGCTGGGGCCGACCTGATCGACGTCGGCGGCGAATCGACGCGTCCGCGGTCCGAGCCCGTTTCCCTCGAGGAAGAGCTGCGCCGCGTCGTGCCCGTGATCTCCCAGCTCGCGAAGCAAACGCGCGTCCCGATCAGCATCGACACGACAAAGAGTGCCGTCGCGCGCGCAGCCCTCGACGCCGGCGCGACGATCGTCAACGACGTGTCAGCTGGACGGTTCGATCCGGAGATGTTTGCCGTCGTGGCGGAGCGTCGCGCGGGCTACGTAGCGATGCACATGCAGGGCGATCCGCGCACGATGCAGGAAGCGCCGCACTACGACGACGTGGTCACCGAAGTTACGGATTTCCTGCGCGAACGCTGTTTCCGCGCGCTCGACGCCGGCGTTCCGCGCGAGACCCTTTGGATCGATCCCGGCATCGGCTTCGGGAAGACGCTCGAGCACAACCTCCAGCTGCTGCGTCGACTGCGCGAACTGCGCTCGCTCGGACTCCCGATCCTGCTCGGCGTGTCACGCAAGGCGTTCATCACGAAGGTCACGGGCCGCGACACGCCGCCCGCGCAACGCATCGGCGGCACGGCGGCGGCACTGACGCTCGGCGTGATGGGCGGCGCCGAGATCCTGCGCGTGCACGACGTCGCGATCATGCGCGAGGCCGCGCTCGTCGCGCGCGCGATCGGGCTCCCCCTCTGACCCCGCCCTTCCTTCCGAAGCGCGCGCGTTGCAGAATTGCGGGACCTTGGCGAGCACCTTGACCAGCGAACGCATCTTCGGCACGGACGGCATTCGCGGTCGCGCAGGCGACGGTTGGCTGTCGGTTCCATCCGTCACGAGCCTCGGTGACGCGATCGGTGCCGTGCTGGGCGCGAGCATCGCGCGCGCGAGCGGGACACGACCGCGCGTCCTGCTCGGACACGACGGCCGACGTTCGGGTCCCGATCTCGAAGCCGCGCTGTCACGCGGACTGGCGCACGCCGGTTTCGACACGGCCAGCACCGGACTGATCACGACGCCGGGTCTCGCGCTGCTGACGAAGACGAACGACTTCGTTCTGGGCGCGATGGTCAGCGCGTCGCACAACCCGGCCGAGGACAACGGCATCAAGGTGTTCTCAGGTCAGGGCGAGAAGCTCTCGGACGAACTCGAGATCGCGATCGAGGAACGACTGCGTGCGCGACCCACGCTGGAACTCTCCGGGCCGGGTCCCAAGCACGACACCGCGCTCGAAGAGCAGTACCTCGACCTCCTACTGCAGGGCCCGGCCGCCAATCTGCGGCTCGACGGCCTCGTCATCGCCCTGGATTGTGCGCACGGAGGCGGTAGCCGCATCGCGCCGCGCGTGTTCGGGCGTCTCGGTGCGCAGGTCATCTCCATCGCAGCCGAACCCGACGGCGACAACATCAACCGCGGCGTCGGCGCGACGCACATGGACGCGCTGCAAGCGGCCGTACGCGCGCACAAACCGGACCTCGGCATCGCACTCGACGGCGACGGTGACCGTTGCCTGCTGGTCGACGAGCGCGGCGAGGTCGTGCACGGCGACGGGATCCTCACCTTGCTGGCCATCGACGCGATGCGGCGCAAGGCCTGGAAGGATCCGCGCCTCGTCGCGACCGTGATGAGCAACAAGGGCCTGCACCGCGCGCTGCGCGCGGTCGGCGTGTCCGTCGTCACGACGGACGTCGGCGATCGGCGTGTCGTCGAGGCCCTGAAGCGCGAGAACCTCAAGCTCGGCGGCGAGCAGTCGGGGCACATCGTGTTCGGTCCCGACCACGCCTACATCGGCGACGGGATCTACACCGCGCTGCGTGTTCTGCGCGTCGTACGTGACGCGAAGAAGTCGCTCGCGACGCTGGCCGCGCCCTACCAACCGTTCCCGCAGGTGCTGGTGAACGTGAACGTCGCGCGCAAGCCGTCGCTGGCCGACATCCCGAGCATCGCCAAGGTGCGCCAACAGTTCGAGACGGAGTTGGGCGAGGACGGCCGCATCCTCGTGCGCTATTCGGGGACCGAACCGCTCGCGCGCGTCATGGTCGAGGGTCCCGACTTGGAACGCATCCGCGAGCAGGCTCAAGCGCTCGCCGACGTGATCGCGTCCGAGATCGGCGCGTAGGCAACGCTCCCACGCGCCCGGTGTCGGGAGCCGCTCGCCATGGGATGGATTTCGATCATCCGAGCCCTAGACCTCGGGCCGACCAAGGGGCTGCGCGGCGCGCATCCCTGGCCCGGCGCTAGACTCCCCGCTCCGTGCCGATCGCCATAGCCATCGAGACCTCCACCCGCGTCGGCTCCGTCGCCGTCCGCCGCGGGACGGACGAGCGCCGCGCCGATCTGGGCGAGTCGCGCGCGCACGCCAGCGACCTCATCCCGGCCGTCGACCGGCTCGTCCGCGAGCTGGGCGGCGTCC
The DNA here is from genome assembly GCA_038318285.1 of Planctomycetota bacterium. GTDB lineage: Bacteria > Planctomycetota > UBA1135 > UBA1135 > JAEUHZ01. The sequence continues at coordinate 6,864 of JBBQCC010000030.1, forward strand.
CGGGCGAGCTCGCCGCGGTGCTCGTGGGCACCGGCCCGGGCCGCTACACCGGCCTGCGGGTCGGAATCGCGACCGCGCTCGGTCTGGCGCGCGCCGCGGGAGCCCACGCGCGCGGAGTCCCGTCGGGCGAGGTGCTGGCGTTCGGCGTGCTCGACCCGGGGCAGAGCGCCTACCACCTGATCGACGCGCGTTCGGGCGGTTTCTACTGGGCGCGGTTCCGGCGAACGGATGCCGAGGTCGAGGTGCTCGACGCGCCGACCGTACTCGCACGCGCCGAACTGCCCGGTCGGCTCGCGGAGAGGATCCCGATCCTCACGGACGCGGCGACGTTGACGGCGGCCGGCCTCGCGCCGGAGTTCGTCGAGCGCGCGCGGACCGACGTCCGACCGGATGCCGATGCACTGCTCGCGCTCGGAACGGCGCGGCTCGAGCGCCTCGGACCACAGTCGCTCGACGCGATCGCGCCGCTCTACTTGCGCGCGTTCGGCTCGCGGCTCGGCGACTGAAAGGCGAACGGACTGCGAGCGCTCGCGCGAGGCCGTTGTACCGACCTCGTGCACGTGGCAGTCTCCGGAAGTGAACGCCTATCGCGCCTGGGCCGAGATCGATCTCGACGCGGTCACCCACAACCTCTCCGTGATCCGTCGGCGCGCCGGGCCGGGCACGCGCGTGCTGCTCGTCGTCAAGGCCGATGCGTATGGACACGGAGCCGTGCCGATTGCGCATCACGCCGTGCGCTGCGGGGTTGCCGGGTTCGGAGTCGGGTCGTCGCAGGAGGCGCTCGAGCTGCGGCGCGCGGGCATCGGCCTGCCGATCCTGGTGCTGGGCACGATCATCGACGACGAAGCGGACGAGTGTCTGCGCAACAACGTGCACGTCGCGCTGCATTCGACGGCGCGGCGCGGGATGTTGCAGGACCTCGCCGCACGCATGGGGCTGCGCGCGAAGGTGCACGTGAACATCGACACCGGGATGGGACGATTGGGCGTCCTGCCCGAGGTCGCGCTCGACCTCTTGCGCGAGGTCAAGGCGTCGCCGAACCTCGATCTCGCCGGGATCATGACGCACATCAGCGCGCCCGACGGCGCACTGGCCGCCAGCACGGCGGACCAACAGCGTCTCTTCGAGGGCGTGCTGCGCGACGCGCGCGCGGAGGGGCTGCGCGGCGGCTGGACGCACATGGCGAACTCCGCGGCCATCTTCACGTCGCTGCGGCCGAGCTACGACACGGTGCGACCGGGCATCAGCGCGTACGGCATCCTTCCCCAGGACCTGCGCGGGTCCGACGACCTGCGGCCGGTGCTCTCGCTGCGGACCCAGGTCGTGTTCTTGAAGGATATCCCGGCGGGTTACGCGGTCGGATACGGCTCGACGTGGCGCGCTTCGCGGCCCACACGCATCGCGACGCTCCCGGTCGGATACAACGACGGTGTGGCGTGGCGTCTCGGCAATCGCGGTGAGGTGCTCGTGCGCGGGGTCCGCGCGCGCATCGTCGGTCGCGTCTCGATGGATTACACGACCGTCGACGTCGGACACATCCGCGGTGTCGAGGTCGGCGACGTCGTCACGCTGATCGGCAGCGACGGCTCGCAGTCCATCTCGGCCGACGAGGTCGCAGCGCGCGCCGACACGATCGCGTACGAGATCACCTGCTCCGTGGGCAAGCGCGTCGTGCGTGTGCCGCGCGGCGGTACGGACGTCTACGTTCCGGCGCAGGCCGCGCCGCGCGTGTCGGAGCATCCGATGACTCCGCCGGTGACAGCGCCGACGATGCTCGACGCGCGCGCGAGCGACGTGCTCGCCCAGGACTTGCCCACCGGATTGGCCCAGCTTCGCGGCGAACCGCCGCGTACCGGTCGCTGAGTCGTGGGCATCCTGGCCCGGATGTTCCTGGGCCTGCTCGCCGTCGCGGGTTGGCTGCTCCTGATCCTGGCGGTGTTGCTCGAATTCGGCGAGGAATCGGGCCTCGTCGCGCGCATCGTGCGCAACGCGGCCGCGAGCGAGTTGGGCGCGCTGGGCGACGACCTGCAACTCGAGGGCGTGCGCTTCCGCTGGTTCGATCGCGCGATCGAGATCGACCGCGTGCTGCTCGGACCGAACGGCGACATGGCCGACGTACGCGACGTGCGCATCGAGTTGGCCGGTTCGCAGGATTCGGGCTCTTCGGTACGCCGCATCGAAGTCGGTTCGGGGCGCGTGCGCTTCTCCCCCGCGCTCGCGAACGGCCTGCAGCGATACACGCAGGACGTCGCGGCCGTGCACGACACCCGCGCGGGCCCGTTCGCGCTGCCGACGATCCAACTCGAGTCGTTGGACCTCGAAATCTTGTCGCGACGCTGGGGCGTCGTGCCGATCGGGCGCGTCGACGTGCTCGCGCGAGCGAACGCTCGCGGCGCACCGGAGATCTTCGGTCGGCTCGTGCCCGCGCTCGCCGCGCGCAGCGCCGAACAGAGCGAAGTCTACGTCTCGGGCACGATGGGCGACGACCGCACGCTCGTGCTGCGCGCAAACGCGACGCGCTTGCCCCTCGGCGTGGACGGATTGCCGCACGAGGAAGCCCTGGATTTCCTGCGCGCGCTGGAACCCAGCGGTCTGGTCGAGCTGGAGGTCAACGCGCGCTGGCCCCTCGACGGTGGCGAACCACGCGCGGACGTGCGCCTCGCGATCCAGCGCGGTGGCGCGCGGATCGACGCGGGCAAGCAGCGCTTCGACAACGTACGGCTCGACGTCGAGGCGCGCTGGACGCCGCACGCGCTCGGCGACTGGCGCGATCTCGCGACGTGGCACGGGCTGGCGCGCGCGTCGGGTCTTTGGAACGGTTCGGCCTTCGACGCGACGACGCTGCTGGGCGACGAGGCCGGCGGCGAGTACGCCGTCGAAGCGTGGGCGCGCTTCCCCGATCTGGCCATCGACCGCGCGCTGCTGACGACGTTCGACGCCGGCCCGCTCGGGGCGCGCATCTGGGATGGGCTCGATCCGCGCGGCAAGGCCGAAGTCTGCTGCGGCGTCCATGTGCCGCGCGAACACAACGGCGAGTCGATGCTGGCGGCGCTGAACGGCTTCGCGCTCGTGCGTCCTTCGGGCGGCATGGCGCTGACCTACAACGGCATGTCGCGCAACGCGCGCGGCGAGTTCGACGAGGGCTTCCCCCTGCCGCTCGAACAGATCGGTGGCGAGATCGGATTCGTGTTCGATCGCACGCGCCGCAACGCGTGGTCGATCGCGCTGCTCGATCTGGCCGCGACGGCCGGTTCGGGCTCGATCCGCGCGCAAGGCGTCGTCGCGGCCCCGCCGACCGGTGTCGACCCGCGGCTGCCGACGGCGGAGTACGCCGAGATCGACCTCGACGTCGCCACCGACACGTTGCCCGTCGACGAACGCCTGCGCACCGCGCTCGGCGGGCTCGCGGGCGTCGTCCCGCCGGAGACCACATGGCGTCCCTTCCGGCCGGATTCCGGGGCGATCGGCGTGAAGTTGCGCCTCTACCGGCAAGCGCAGTTGTCGTGGCTCGCGACGGATCTGGAAGTCGCTCTGCGCGACGTCTCGTTGACCTGGGAGGACCTGCCCGTCCCCGTGCAGCACGCGCATGGGACGGTGCTGTTCCGCTCGGACGGCCGCGCGGACCGCGCGTTGTCCGTCGGCCTCGAAGGCGCACTGCGCACGGCGCAGCGCATGCGTGCGGCGGTTCGCTCGCGCACGATCGGCGGCGCGCGCTCGCACCCGGACGCGCCGCTCGACGAAGTCTCGCTCGCGCTCATCGATGTCGATCGCGTCGCGTTGACCGGCGACGACCGGCGCATCCTGGTCGAGAACGTACCCGGCATCGGCGACGCGCTCGACGAGCTGTCCCCGCGCGGCTTCGCCGACATCCACTACGAGCGCGTCGGTTGGGATCCGGCGCAACCGCTCGAGATGCGCGCCGAGGTGACGCCTCTCGCACCGGCGCAAATCGTCCCGAAGCGCTTCCCGATGACGGCCGGCGAAGTGCGCGGACGCGCCATTTACACCGGGCGCGAAGGCACGGACGTCAGCGAAGCGGGCGTGCGTCTCGCGCCGATTGTCGCCACGTTGCCCGATGGAGCGCTGATCGCCCTCGGCGCCGAGCTGCCCGACGGATCGCTGACGATCCTGGCGGCCGGTGTCGATCCGGCGAACAAGGCGCTCTTGGGCGCGGTCGGCGAACTCGTCGGCACGCGCGACGCGAACGGTGCGGGAGGTGGACGCGCGCTCTTCGACAGCAGCGCGATCAGCTTCTCCGGTCGCATCGACCTCGTCGCGTCGATCCCGCTCGCGAGCGCGAGCACGAGCACCAGCACGTCGCCGCGCACTCCCGACGACGCGCCCAGCGCGGCGCCGAGCGTCCCCGGCAACGACGGCGCGTGGCGCTTCTTCCTGCGAAAATCGCGCTTGGCGACGACCACAGGGTTCGAGCTCGACGCGCTGCGTGGCGAATTGGCCCTCGAGAACTCGGTGCTGGCAGGCCGACACCTCGACGCCGTGCTGGCCGGCACGCCCGTCGCGCTCGACGACGTGCGCTTCGCATCCTCGCCCGACGGTTGGAAGCTCGAGACGGGGTTCGACGCGCGCGACGTTCCGCTCGACCGCCCGCACCTCGGCGGATTCTTCGACGCGGCGACGCTCAGCGCGCTGATCGACGAGCTGGAGTGGAAAGGCCGCTTCGACTTCACGCAGGGTCGGCTCGCGATCACGGTTCCGCCGCGCGGCGACACGCGGCTCGAGCTGGCCGGTGACATCGAGCCGCACGCGATGTCCGTGCGCATGGGTCTGCCGCTGGAGATCGAATCGGCCGGCGTGCGCCTCGATCGCCTCGTGCGCGAAGACGGCAAGGTGCGCGCTTTGGCCACGATTTCAGGCCTTTCCGGACGTCTCGCCGGGCGCGAGCTGAGCCAGGCACGCATGGTGCTGACCTACGTCGAACCGGCGTTCTCGATCGAGACGCTCGTCGGCGACCTCGAAGGCGGATCCTTACGACCGATCGGTTCCGAGGCCGAGCGCGCGGGAACGCCGTTCTCGATCTCGCTCCAGAAGCCGTTCCCGTTCCAGCTCGCGCTCGACATGCAGGACGTGGACGTCGCCGGCCTCTTGCGCGGCCTGTTCCCGTCGGGCATGGCGACACACGGGAAGGTCGACGGCGAGCTGCGCCTTTCGGGCGACCTCGAACACCTGCTCGGCATTCAAGGCACCGGCTCGATGCGCTTGCGCCAATCGCGCCTGTGGTCCGTCCCCGTTTTCCGGGCGCTGTTCGGCCAGCTCGGACTCGACGACACGGCCACGTTCGATTCGATGTACGCGAATCTCGTCGTACGCGATGGCGTCGTCGAGATGGACGACATCCTGCTGCGCAGCCCGCTGCTGCAGCTGGTCGGTTCGGGGACGCTCGACTTCGACGGACGCCTGTCGCACGACCTCGAAGTGCGCTACGCGCTCGTCGACAACCTCGGCCCGTTGACGCGCATGATCTACTGGATCCAGAACGAACTGCTCAGCGTCAGCATCCGCGGCGACATGGGACGGCCCGTGGTCGTGCTGGAAAACCCGCTGCGAAGACTCTTCGGCAGCGGCGGCGACTACCGCGGACTGCCCACGCCCGGCTTCGCGCCATTTCCCCCCAGGTTCTGATCCGATGACGAACGTCGAGACGTGGGCCGTGATCATGGCCGGTGGTTCGGGCACGCGCTTCTGGCCTGCGAGCCGGAGATCCAAGCCCAAGCAATTCCTGCGCGTCACCGGCGCGAAAACGCTGATCCAGGAGACGGTCGCGCGCCTGGGCAAGCTCATTCCGCCCGAGCGTTGCATCGTCGTCACCGGGCGCGAGCACGTCGGCCTCGTCCGAGAGCAACTGCGCAAGCTGCCGCCGGAAAACATCCTGCCCGAGCCTGTGGGTCGTAACACGACGCCGTGCGTCGCTTGGGCCGCGCTCGAGATCGCGCGCCGCGCGCCGGATTCCGTGCACGCGGTGCTGCCCAGCGATTCGGTGATCCGGCCAGCGACCGAATTCCGCAAGTTGCTCGCCGTCGCGATCGAGGAAGCCAGCGAGTCGGGCGCGCTCATCACGTTCGGCGTGCGCCCGACGTTCGCCGCCACGGGCTACGGCTACATCGAGATCGGCGATCCCGTGGGCAAAGGAAACGCGCACGCCGTGCGCCGCTTCGTCGAGAAGCCCGATCGCGAGCGCGCCGAAACGTTCCTCGCGTCGGGCAACCACCTGTGGAACTCGGGGATGTTCGTGTGGCGGACGAGCGCGATCCTCGCCGCGCTGCGCGAGTACGCGGCCAACGTGATGACGCCGCTCGAAGCCTGTCGCACGCGCGACGACGTCATCGCCGCGTACCCGACCATCCCGAACGTCGCCGTCGACGTCGCGGTGCTGGAAAAAGCGCGCAACGTGCGCGTCGTGCCGTTCGACATCGAATGGAACGACGTCGGATCATGGCCCGCGCTGGCCGACGTCGCGGAAGCCGATGCACACGGCAACGTGACGGTCGGCGGCGCACAGATCGTCACCGAGGACGCGCTGCGCAACGTGATCCACGCACCGAAGGGCGAGCTGATCGCGCTGGTCGGCGTGAACGACCTCGTGGTCGTGCGTGCAGGCAAGGCACTCCTGGTGTGTCCGAAGGACCGCGCTCAGGACGTGAAGCGGATCGTCGATCGCCTGTCGCGGGAAGACCCGGGCTGGGTCTGAGCGCGCGATCGCCGCGCCAGAGAGGCGCGGAACTCTACGCCCGCACCTTCCCCTGCGCCGCCACCGCGTGCTTCGCGGACTCGATCTCGTCCTTCGACGCGAGGTACTCGCTCGAGATCGGCAGCAGATCGCGGTCGAGGTCGTACACCAGCGGAATGCCCGTCGGGATGTTCATCCCCACGACTTCCTCGTCGGACAAGCCGTCGAGGAACTTCGCCAGCGCGCGCAGTGAATTGCCGTGCGCGACGACCAGCACACGCTCGCCGTTCTTGACGCGCGGCGCGATGCGCGCCTTCCAGTACGGCACGACGCGCGCGACGGTGTCCTTCAACGACTCGGTCAGCGGGCGCTCGGCTTCGGTCAGCTTCGCGTAGCGCAGATCGTTCGACGGATTGTTCGGATCCCCGGGCGAGTACGCCGGCGGTTGGATGTCGTAACTTCGGCGCCACTTCAGCACCTGATCTTCGCCGTGCTTGGCCGCCGTCTCGGCCTTGTCGAGGCCGGTCAGTGCGCCGTAGTGACGCTCGTTCAGGCGCCAGTCGCGCTCGACGTCGAGCCACATGCGGTCCATCTCGACCTGCACGATGTTCAACGTGTGGATCGCGCGCGTCAGGCGGCTGGTGAACGTGTAGTCGAAGTCGAACTTCGCTTCGACGAGCTTGCGCCCGGCGGCGCGCGCTTCCATGCGGCCCTTGTCCGACAGCGGCACGTCGCGCCAGCCGGTGAAGCGGTTCTCCTTGTTCCAGGTGCTCTCGCCGTGGCGGAGGAGGACGAGTTGGTACATCGTTGCGGTCCTTTCTTCAGTTCGTCATGCGGCGCGCGACGATTGCGTTTGCGCGCGCGAGCAGGGCACGCGCCTCGTCGCGCTGGGCTTGCGCCCGCGCGAGGCGTTCCGCGCCCCAAGTCTTGTCCGCGATGGATGCGGCGTTGATGGCTACGTTCAAGTAGGCGGCTTCGCACGCGGACGCGAGGCATTGTGCGCCGCTCGCCGCGTCCGAGATCAGGTTTGGGTTGGCGTCGTCGAGGCCTTCGACCGCCAGCTTCAGCGCGGCCAGAGCGTGCTCGACCGTCTCGGCCGGCACTTCGAGCGCGCCGCGCATCCCCTTCTGGATCGCCGCGGTGCGCGTCGCCTTCTCGGTGTCGCTCGACTTCGGCAGCTTGAACGCGTCCGTGACGACCGTGTAGGAGCGCGAATCCTCGTCGACGAGCTCGAGCCCGCGCGCGCTGTGCGCTTCCAGCGCCTCGACGCGGCGCGCCATCGCGGCCTCGACGGCGGCGTACTTCTCTCCGGAGGTGAAGCGGAAGGCCATCGCGGCCAGCGCGCTGCCCGAAGCGACCAACGCGGCGGCCATGCTGCCGCCCCCCGGAGCGGGCGTGCGGGCGGCCAGCGCGCCGACGAAGTCGCGCACGGAGAGGTCGACGAGGGAAGCGGGTTGGGTCATGCGGTCTGCGGGTGCGGTTCGATCGGAAGACGAGGATCGAGCAGTCTAACGGTCACGCCGGGAGGCAGCGTGCGCAGCGGATCGGTTTCGCGTGTGAGTTGCACACGGCGCGCACGCCAGCAAAGTGTCAGCACCGTGTCCTCATGTTGCGCGCGACGTCGACGCAGGCGCAGGCGTCCGGAGGGACGGTATGTCCACGCCGTGAGCAGCGCATGTGCTCTGCAAGCTCGGCGCGCAACGCACGCGCCCGTCGGCCTACGGGCTGCACGGCAGGCCGTCGGCGCGCGGCGCACTGAACTTGGAGTCCAAAGAACGACGACACGGCCGTGTGGTTGTCGATTCGGCAGGCGGAGTCTGCCGGAAGGGGCCGGGCGGGCGCGGCGCACCGCTTCGCGGGCCGGTCCAAGCGGCCCCGGGGGGCGTGAGGGAGGCCCGACACATGATCCCAACCCATGCTCAAGTCTATACGAGGCGAGGCTTTAGGAAAAGACCCAGCCTTCGGAGTGGGCCGCCGGGGGGGCGCTTGTCTAGCCTGCCGCCACACGGAGTCGGGACCCGAGCGGGCCCCGGAGCCGCGTTCCAACCCCCGGATCCCCCGCACACGACTGGACACGACTGCGCCCATCGGGGCTGCCAACCTCGGAATCCACCGGCAGGTCGCCGGCGCCGAGTGCCCGATGCCGGACGCGACCGCGGACGCCGAAGCGGAATTGAGAATCGCCTTCGCAACCCCTGAACTCGGGACCTTGGTCCGGCGCACGAGCCTGGCCGAGATCGCCGAGTCCCTGCCCCGGACCCTGCGTCAGGAGGGCGCGGACGTCCGTGTGTTCCTGCCCTGGACGATGGGGCTCGACACGTCGGCGCTGCAGAGCCTGCACGAGGTCGGCACGATCCGCGTCAAGGACGGCACGTCGAAGATCGAGCTCGCGGTCCACAGCGGCAGCCTGGGCGACCTGCCGATCTACCTGATCGACCACCCGACGCTCTACCGCTCGCGCCAGCCCTACGGCGACGAAGAGGGTCCGTACGCGGACAATTGGCGTCGCTATGCGGTCTTCGCGCGGTCGGTGCTCGAAGCGCTGCCGCTCGTCGAGTTCAACCCCGACGTCATCCACGGGCTCGATTGGACGACGGGCCTGATTCCGATCATCCGCGAGCTCGAGTACGCCACGAAGCAACCCGGTCATCCGGCCGCCAACGCGGGCACGTTCTTCGGGATCCACAACCTCGCGATCCAGGGCACGTTCGAGCGCGAGATCCTCCCCCAGATCGGGCTCCCCCACCGCGTGTTCACTGCGGTGCACGGCGTCGAGCTGGCCGGCAAGGTCAACTTCCTGAAAGCCGGTGCCGAGTTCGCGACGATCGTCGGCACGTCCTCGCCCGGCCAGTCGCAGCGCTTGCTGCAGACGGACCGCGCCTCGGGCCTCGTCGAGACATTCCGTCGGCGCGCGAAGGAGCTGATCGGGATCTCGAACGGCATCGACTACAAGGCCTGGGATCCGGGCAACGATCCGCTGCTGCCGCAGCCCTTCTCGATCAAGGACAAGGACCTCGCCGGCAAGAGGAAGTGCAAGTCGTCGCTGCAGGAGAAGCTCGGCCTCGACAACGGCGCGCGCATCCTGGTCGCCGCTGTCATCGGTCGACTCGACGCGGACAGCGGCTTCGACGTGCTCGCTGAAGTCTTGACGTCGATCCTGGAGCGCAACATCGAGGTCGTACTGCTCGGCAACGGCAAGCTGGACGTACTCGAGCGCGTGCGCACCGTCGAACAGACGTTCACGGGTCGCTGCCGACTGATCGACGCGTTGCATCCGAGCGCGGCGCACACGCTGCTCGGTGGCGCGGACATCATCATCAGCCCGTCGCACTACCACTCGTCGAACCAACTGACCGCGATCGCGCTGCGCTACGGCGTCGTGCCGATCGTGTACACGGCCGCGGGCCTCGACGACACGGTCACGGACTACGAGGCTGACCCCAAGAAGGGCACGGGCTTCACGTTCAAGTCCTACAACGGTGACAGCCTGCTCGACGGCATCGACGCCGCGCGCAAGGCCTACAAGGACGCGGCCGAGTGGAAGACGCTGGCGCTGCGCTGCATGAAGCAGGACTTCTCGTGGCAAGCGACGGCCGAGAACTACCTCAAGGCCTACCGCCGCGTGACGCGTCGCGTGAAGAGCGCCTCCGTCGACGACTGATTCGAGGGCTCTTTCGATGACCTGCGCGTACGGACGACGGACATGCGCCTGATCGGCATCGACCTCGGCGGCACGGCGATCAAGGCGGGAGCCGTCGACGAGGATGGAAAGATCCTCGAGCACCGCTCCATCCCGACCGGCCTGCACGACGGCGCCGCCGCAGTGATCGACCGCATGGCCGGACTCGCGCGCGATCTGGGCGCGGAATCGAGCGTCGGCGTCGGCTCGCCGGGGCTGATCGACCACGCCGGCGGTCGCGTGCTGGAGTGCCCGAATTTGAAGGCTCTCGAGAACGTGCCACTGCGCGACGAATTGGCGAAGCGGCTCGACTTCGAACCGCGCAACGTCGTGCTCGAGAACGATGCGAACGCGGCGGCAGTCGGCGAGGGCTGGCTCGGCGCCGGTCGGACGCACCGCGATTTGCTGATGGTGACGCTCGGCACCGGCGTCGGCGGCGGGCTGATTCTCGCGGGCGAGCTGTACGTCGGCGCGGGCGGGATGGCCGGGGAAGTCGGACACATCTGCATCGATCCCGAAGGCCCGTGGTGCGGCTGTGGCAAGCGCGGCTGCGTCGAGCAGTACGCGTCGGCAACTGCGGCCAAGCGTCGCGCGCGCGAGCTGGGCCTGCCCGCCGACGCGCCGGGTGACCTCGAACTTCTTTCGACGGCCGCGCAACGGTCCGCCGGGCCCGAACGCGACCTGTGCACAGCGATCGGCCGCGACCTCGGACGCGGGCTCGCCATGACGGTCACGTTGCTCGATCTGCGCTGTTTCGTCATCGGCGGCGGGTTCGGCGCGGCGCTCGAAGCGTTGCGCGCCGGCATCCACGCTGGCATCCAGGAGCGCACGTACGGTCGCCGCGTTTCGGAAGTCCAGGTCCTGGCGGCCGAACTTGGCGCGGACGCGGGCTGGATGGGCGCGGCGCGCCTCGCTGCGCGGGCGAAGTAGTCCCGGCGCGCGCAAACTCGTCGCCGCGGGAGCCAGAAGTCCAAGGCGCTGATGCCGTGCATCTTCTCCGAGTCTGTGGACGACCCGCCGACTCTGTATCTTCAGCGCGATGAGCGACGCCGCGATCCTGTCGGTGCGTGATCTGCGCAAGGTCTACAAGAAGCCATTCGAACGCGGCGGCATCGCGGCGCTCGACGGCGTCAGCATCGAGGTCGGTCGCGGATCGATCTTCGGCCTGCTCGGACCGAACGGCGCGGGCAAGACGACGCTCGTGAAGGTGCTCCTCGGACTCGTGCGCGGGCACACGGGCGAAGCGCGCCTGTTCGGCATGGAGCCGTCGAACCCGGATTCGCGCCGCCGCGTCGGCTACCTGCCGGAAGCGCACCGCTTGCCCGGCCACCTCACGGGCCGCCAACTGCTCAAACTGTTCGGGAGATTGTCGGGCAGCCCGCCCGCCGACGTCGACGCGCGCATTGGTCCGCTGCTCGAACGCGTCGGCATGGAGAAGGCCGCCGACCGCAAAGTGCGCGAGTACAGCAAGGGCATGCAGCAGCGTATCGGCCTCGCGCAAGCGCTGGTGCACGCACCGGAGCTCGTGTTCCTCGATGAGCCTACCGATGGCGTAGATCCCGTCGGAAGGGCGCAGATCCGCGAACTCGTGCTGGATCTGAAGAAGAACGGCACGACGCTGTTCGTGAACTCGCACCTCTTGTTGGAAGTCGAGCTGATGTGCGATCGCGTCGTGATCATGGACAAGGGGCGAATCCTGCGCGAAGGCACGGTCGCCGACCTGACGCCGTCCAGCGGCACGGTGCGCTTCGAAATCGGCACGCCGCGCACGGACCTCGATCAATTGTTGGCCGGAGTCGGTCGTGACCTGCGCGTCAACGGCGCCGCATTCCAGCTGACGATCGGCAAGGAAGAGCTCGACCTCGCAATCGACCGACTGCGCTCCGCGGGAATCTCCATCCGCGCCGTGGAACCACGTCGCATCAACTTGGAGGAAGCCTTCCTCGACCTCGTGAAGACGTCGAACACCGGGAGCCCGCGATGAACCGCACCGTGGTCGCGGCTCTGTTCGAGGACGCGTTCCGTCAGGTCCTCGACGACAAGGTGTTCCGCCTGCTCGTCGGACTGGCGCTCGTGATGATCCTGCCGACGTTCCTCGTCGGTTTCCGGCCCGAGGGGATCTCAGTGCTGTTCGGCTGGAAGACGTGGACCTACCAAGAGCTCGGCGCTTCGTTCGGGGGTCAAGCCGTCGGCGAGTTCGCCAACGTCTGGTGGATCGGCGCCATTCAGAAGGTGATCGTCAACGGGCTGGCCGGCACGGTCGGCCTCCTCTTCTGCATCGCGGCGACCGCGTTCTTCGTGCCGCGCATGCTGGAGAAGGGCGCGGCCGACACGCTGTTCTCCAAGCCCGTGGGTCGGTTCGCGCTGCTCGTCGCGCGCTTCTCGGCCGGCGTGATCTTCGTCGCATGCCTGTCGTTCCTTCTGGTGCTGGGCATGCACATCGGGTTCCGCGTTGCGTCGGGCTACAGCGATCCGGCCTTCCTGTGGAGCGCCCTGACACTGACGTACATCTTCACGCTGGTGCACAGCGTGTCCGTCACCGTCGCCGTCCTCACGCGCAGTAGCATCGCCGCGATCCTTTCCACGCTGCTCTTCTTCGTGTTCACCGGGTGCATCCATCAGACCTGGATCACCACCGAGTACCGACAAGCCGCCGATGCGGAACGTCGAGCGATCGGCGAAGAGGAAGCGAAGCCGAGCAGCTTCCAGTTCCTGATCGACCTGCTCAACACGGTCCATTGGACGTTGCCCAAGACGACGGACGCCGACTACGTGGTCGCTGGCTTGCGACGGACGATCTCGGAAGCCGCGCCCACGCTGCGAGACTCGAACGACGTGATCAGCTACGGCCCGTTACCCGTCGGGTTCACGCGTGAAGGCCCAGCGCAACTCGACCTCGGCACGACGCCGGCGCTGTGGATCGCACGCGAGTTCGGCGGCGAGGAAACGGCACGCATCAAGCTGTCGCGTCGAGACCGCAGCGATCCGGACCGGCCGGGAAGGCTTCGTTCCCCCGGCTCGTTCGCCGCGGACTTCGCGCGCGAGATCGAGAAGGACCCGAGCACCGCGGCCAAACCCCAGCGCAGCGGCGAACCCGACGCGAAGGGCTTCTCCATCTCCTGGGTGCGCTGGCGTATCAGCGGCAACGGACCCGACGTGGAGCGCGCGCGCGGCTTCACGGCGGTGGACGCGGCGCTGTACGAGATCGAGGCGGCCTTCCAGCCGACGTTCGGGGACGCCGACCTGCGACAGGACGCATTGCGCGAGTTCGTGAACGGGATGCGCGTCGAACACAAGACCGCGTATTCCATGGATCCGAACGAGTGGTACACGCAGCAGTTCGGGTGGACGTCGCGCTGGCGCTACAACGCGTTCGTCTCGATCGGCACGTCGCTCCTCTTCGCGCTGCTCATGTTACTCCTCGCGCGTTGGCGACTCGCGCGCATCGATTTTTGATGGCCTCGCCGTGAGGGAGTCCCTCTGATGGACGAGCGCGTCGTCGCCGAACTGCGCGGCGTGCTGGGCGCCGCCGGCGTCGTGGCCGACCGCACGCGCGTCACGCCCTACGAGGCCGACGGATTGGCGTTCGCGCGCGCGCGGCCAGACCTCGTGCTGCTGCCGCGCGACACGCAGGAGACAGCTGCGGCGATGTGCGTCCTGCATGCGCACGCGATCCCGATCGTGCCGCGCGGCGCGGGTACCGGCCTCTCTGGCGGCGCGACGCCTGTGGTGGGCGGCGTCGTGATGGGCACGGCGCGCATGCGGCGCATCCTGGAGCTCGACGCGGAGAATCGCTTCGCGCGCGTACAAGCGGGCGTGGTGAACGCCGACCTGACGACGGCGGCTGCGCGGCACGGGCTTTTCTACGCGCCCGATCCGTCGAGTCAGAAGGCCTGCACGATCGGCGGCAACGTGGGCGAGAACGCCGGCGGTCCGCACTGTTTCCGGTACGGATCGACATCGCGCCACGTGCTCGGCCTCGTGATCGTGATGCCCGATGGCGACGTGCTGGACCTGTCGCAGCCAGCGCTCGATCCGCACGGCTACGACCTCGTCGGTTCCTTCGTCGGCAGCGAGGGGCTCTTGGGCATCGCGACCGAGATCACCGTGCGTCTCTTGCCCGTGCCGGCTGCGACCGAAACGATCTTGGCGCTGTTCCCCTCGCTCGACTCGGCGTGCGACGCGGTGAGCGACATGATCGCGGCGCGCCTCGAACCGTCCGCGATCGAGATCCTCGACAAGCTGACGATCGAAGCGGTCGAAGCCAGCGTGCTGGCTGCCGGATATCCCAAGGACGCCGAGGCCGTCCTCCTCGTCGACGTCGAGGGTTCGGACGCCGAAGTCGCGCACCTCTCCCGTGAGATCGGGGCGCTGCTCGCAGCACGCGGCGCGTTCGAAGTGCGACGCGCACGGAACCCCGACGACCGCGCGCGTCTGTGGGCCGGACGCAAGGGCGCGTACGGCGCGATGGGACGCGTCGCGCCGGACTTGTACGTGTGCGACGCCGTCGTTCCGCGCACGAAGCTGCGCCAGCTGGTCGCCGCGACGATCGCGATCTGTCGCGCGCGCGGACTGCGCATCGCGAACGTCTTCCATGCGGGGGACGGCAACTTGCACCCCAACATCGCCTACGACCGCCGCAATGCCGACGAATTGAGGCGCGTGTTGGAAGCAGGCGACGAGATCCTGCGCGTCTGTCTCGCCGCTGGCGGATCGCTGACCGGCGAGCACGGCATCGGGCTGGAGAAGATCGGTGTGATGCAGGACGCGTTCACGCCCGACGACCTGACGCACCAATGCCGCGTGCGCGACGCCTGGGATCCGTCGCGGCGGATGAATCCCGGGAAACTGCTGCCCGTTCACGCCTGTCGCGAGGCGCACACGCGCGATCCGCGCGGAGGTCGGCCGTGAGCAGCGCGACGATCCTCGCGCCGTGCTCGATCGAGGAAGCGGCGGACGCCGTGCGCGGACTCGCGCGCGAGCGCGCCGTGGTCGTCGTGACCGGAGGCGGCACGAAGCGTTCGTGGACGCGTCCCGCTGTGCGCGTCGACGCCGAGATCTGCACGCGCGCATTGACCGGGGTGGTCGCGTACGAGCCCGGCGACGGCGTGATCACGGCGCTGGCCGGGACGCCCTGGAGGGAGTTGGAGCAGCTCGTCGCGCGTCACGGTCACCACGTTTCGCCGTCGGTGCCCCTCGCGGAGACTGCGACGGTCGGTGGCGTCGTCGCCGCAGGACAGAGCGGTCTCGACCGCTTGCGCTTCGGCCCCGTGCGCGACCACGTGCTCGGACTGCGCGTCGTGACGGCCGACGGAAGCATCGCGAAGTCGGGTGGTCGCCTCGTGAAGAACGTGACGGGCTTCGACCTGCAGCGCCTGCACACCGGCGCGCACGGGACGCTCGGCCTCGTCGCCGAGGTTTCGCTGCGCCTCCATGCCGCACCCGAACTGCGCGGCGTCGGACTCGGGTTTCAGCCCACGCTCGCGGCCGCGATCACGTTGGCGCGCGACGTGGCGCGCGCATCACGCATGGCCTGGCACGTCTCGGTGTCGAACCTCGGCGTACGCCCCGGAGATTCGCGTTGGTTGGTCCAAGTGCTCGTCGCGGGCTCGGCCGCGGGGCTCGAGAGCGAGGTCGAAGCGCTTCGCCGCGCACATCCCGAGCTGCCGTGGATGCTCGCACAGCCCGGGACGGACGATGAAACGCGCGTGCTCGGTTCGTGGAACGCGCTGCACATGGTCGAGTGCATCGACGGTTCGTGGCCGACGCTGCGCGCGACGTGCGCGCCGAGCGCCGTTCTGCGCGTGTGCGCCGTGCTCGATGCCATCACAGCCGAGCGCGGGATCGAAGCACGCACGACCGTGCAGCCCGGCCTGGGCATCGTGGACGCCTGGATTCGCGACGTCGATGCTCCACGCGTTGCCGTGCTGTCGGCGGCACTCGCGCGCGTCGCCGCGCGCATCCACTGGCGCGGACTAGACGACGCCTTGCGAGCGCGCACCGACCTCTTCGGTAGCGCGACACCAGTCGGGCTCGAGCTGATGCGCCGCATCCGTTCCAACTTGGACCCCGAGGGTCTGTGGGCCTGCGGTCGTCTCGCAGGAGGTTTGTGAACGTGGACCCGCGCGACCCGCAGCAGCTCGTCGACTACGCCAAGAGCCTCGACTGCATCCATTGCGGTCTGTGCCTGACGTCGTGCCCGACGTACCGCATGACGGGCGTCGAATCGTCCAGCCCGCGCGGGCGCATCCACTTGATGCGTTCGCTCGCCGAAGGCGCGATCGAGGCCGACGCGGAGTATGCGGAGGAGCTCGACTTCTGCCTCCTGTGCCGCAATTGCGAGACGGTCTGTCCATCCGGCGTGCAATTCGGGCGGCTGATGGAGCACGCGCGTGGTGCGCTCGAACCGATACGCGAACGCTCGCCGTTCCAACGTATGGTGCGCCGCGTTGGCTTCGATCTGGTGCTACGAGACCGCGCCGTCTTGCGATCTGTCGCGGCGGTCGGACGCGCCGCCCAGCAAGCTGGTCTCGTGCGCTTCGCCGCGCGCTTCGCTGGACGAGGACTGGCCGAAGCGCCGGCGATTCCCTCCGCAAAGGAGCGCGCGCGCCTGCCCGCGTTCACGCCCGCCGTGGGTGCGCGCCGCGGTGCCGTCGCCGTGCTCGAGGGCTGCGTGATGCCGGAACTGCTCGGCGCGACGAACCGCGCCACGGTGAGCGTGCTGGCCGCGTGCGGGTTCGACGTCCACGTCCCGCGTCGTCATGTGTGTTGTGGATCGCTGCACGCGCACAACGGCGAACGCGCCGGCGGACGCGCACTGGCGATCGAGACGCTCGAAGCCTTCGACGCACTGCGCGACCGGCACGGCATCCCGCTGCCGATCGTGGTGAACAGCGCGGGCTGCGGTTCGCACATGAAGGATCTGGCGCACATCGTGCCGGGCGAGCCCGATCACGAGCGCCGCGCGCGCGCGCTGTCGGCACGCACGCTCGACCTGACCGAGTTCCTGGCGTGCGGCGCGGGCGCAGAAGGACTCGCCGCGGTGATCGAGCGCGCCGATCCGCGCGAGCCGCTGGACGTCACGTGGGACGATCCGTGTCACCTCGTGCACGGCCAACGCGTGCACCGCGAACCGCGCGCAATCCTGGCGCAGCTGCCCGGCGTCCACGTCGTCCCGATGGATCTCGCGGACGCGTGTTGCGGTTCCGCGGGCATCTATTCACTGCTGCGACCCGACGACGCGACGCTTGTGCTGGATCCCAAGCTCGAGGCGCTGCGCGCTTGCCGCGCTGCGGTCCTGGTCACCGCGAACCCGGGCTGTCAGCTGCAGTGGAAGGCCGGAATCCGACGCGCGGAACTCCCGGTGCGCGTGCTGCACATCGCGGAGCTGCTCGCCGAGCGATTGCTCGCAGGATCGACCTTCGACGCGAAATGATGTCCGGGCCGCTGAACGTCAGCGCGGCCGAGTGAACGGCGCGACCAATTCTTCGAGCACCTGTTTCGACGCCGGCACCCCGCGCGACCACGTGGCGGTCAGCACGCACGGTTCCTCGGGCGTCGACAGCGAGATGCGCATCGCATCGCGAAACGTTCCGCCCGGCTCGTACGTGCGCATGTGGATCCAGTCGCTGTTCCACCCGCGAAAATCGAGGCGACCGCGATCGAGCAACACGGTGCCGCCCTCGCGTCCGAGCTGGCCGCGGTCGCGTCCCTGCACGGAGCGGATCATGTCGTCGAGCACTTGGCTACCGCGCGCGCTCGGCACGAACAGGAACGCAGCCTGACGCGGAGGCCCCGATGCTTCGGGTATCAAGACCTTCGTCCAGTCGACGGGCTCGGGCGTCGCACCCTCGACGAGCGGCGGCGGCGGCGCGACCGGTGCATCGGGAGGCGTGCCCGGAATTTCGTACACGACGAGCGTTCCACTGCTCGACATCTTCGTCGCTGACGTCAATTGCAACCCGAACGGCAGCTCGGACTCGCCCAGCACGCGCGTCATCACCTCGCGACCGTCGGCGGTGCCGCCCATTCCGACGAGCAAAGCGGCGGCGATTGCCGCCAAGACCATCAGTCCGAACGCGATCGCGACCAAGAAGACGCCCGAAGGCGCGCGCGGAGTTTCCATGGCCAGGGCTTCGTCGGGCATCGCGTCAGCGGTCTGGGCCGACATGGAAGGGCTCGAGTAGGGTGCGGATTTCTTCGTCGGTGACGGGCTCCTCGCCGCCCGAGCGCATGATTTGAACGATTACGGTGTGCGTTCCGCCATCCGGGCTCACGTCGAGCAGGATGCTGGCGCCTGCGCGCGCGTCCGAAGCGAAGCTCGACCCCATTTCCTGGATACAGCGGATCCCGCGGACTTCGCGACCCTGCACGACGACCTGCGCATCCGCCACATCGTGTCGACGACCACCGCCGAATCCTCCGATTTTCGGGTTCAAGACTTGGTCGCGCACTTCATCGCCTTGCCCAGCGGATGTCGCGGTGAAGGTGACGACGTACCCACGCGTGTCCTGGAAGATGAAGATGTCCACCAGCACGTGTGCCGCCATGAAGAACTGCATCTCCGGCGGCAGCGGGTCGTACGGCAGGATCTCGGCCAGCGCGGGCAGTTGAGCTTCC
>JBBQCC010000031.1:0-25815 GCA_038318285.1 Planctomycetota bacterium
GGTTTTTCGCCGTCGTCGCGCAACGCGCGGCGGCGACGAAAAACCCCGGACGAACTTACCTGGCTCCGTACGGGGTTTCGGGGCCCGAGTAGATTGGAGCGCGATGCAGGCCATCCCGATGAAGCGGCTCCAGGTCGCTGATCACGTGCTCGGGGTCGCGGCCTGTGCGCTCTTGCAGCCGGTCCGGGCATGGCGCGCGCTGCGCCGACGGCCGGTGCCCGAGGCGCGCGAGATCCTGCTGATCAAGTTCTGGGGCATCGGCAGCCTCCAACTGCTGACGCCGGCGATCCGCGCCCTGCGGGTGCGTCACCCCGAGGCGCGCCTCACGCTCTTGACCCTGGCCGCGAATGCCGAGTTCGTGCGCGGCCTCGAGGTCGTGGACGAGGTCGTCACGCTCGACGTCCGCAGCGGCCGCGGCGCCATCGGATGGATGCGCCTCCACGGACGGATCCTGAGCCTCGTCGCGCGCCTGCGCCGAGCGCGCTACGACCGCGTCTACGACTTCGAGTTCTTCACGCGCTTCTCGGCCTTCGTGTCCCTTGCGACCGGCGCACCCGAGACGAGCGGCTTCGAGTCGCCGCACGTGAACCGCGGCGGTTTCCATCGCCGCACCGTGCCTTTCAACCGTTACTGGCACGTCGCGCGCAACTTCCGCGCGCTGGCCGGCGGCGAGAACGGGCGCGAGGTCGAGCCCGACGACCTGATCCCCTATGTCCCGAAGTCCGCGGATCGCGCCGGTCTGCGCGCGAAGTTGACGGCCGCAGGCCTGCCGACCGGCCGACCGTTCGTGGTCCTGAACGCAAACGCGGGCGAGCTGTCGCTCGAACGCCGCTGGCCGGCCGTGTCCTTCGCCGAGCTCGCGCGCACGATCGCGAACGAGGACGGCGTGCCCGTCGTGCTGGTCGGCGCGCCATCGGAGGCCGAGTACGTCCACTCCATCGCGGCACGCGTCGGCGAAGTGCCGCGCGGCCACCTCCTCGACCTCGCCGGCGCGCTGACCGTCGGCGAGCTGTGCGCCGCGCTGGCCGAAGCGCGCACCGTCGTCACGAACGACTCGGGCCCGATGCACCTCGCCGCGGCACTCGCAACCCCGACGATCGGCTTGTTCGGCCCCGAAACACCGGTGATGTACGGCCCGATCGGCGAGCGGGCCAGCGCGCTGTGGCGCCCACCCGTGTGCAGCCCGTGCATCAACGTGCACGAGAACAAGGTGCTGAACTGCGTGCGCGGGTTCCCCGAGTGCCTCGTGAACCTGTCCGTGCAGACCGTGCTGCACGAGACCCGCGCGTGGATGCTCGACGCCGAGCTGGTGCCCGCCGCCCGACGCGGCGCGCGCGGCGGATTGCACGTTTTGCCCGGCGGAACGCCTGCGGAACGGGAACACACCGTCCCGTGAAGGTGCTGCTGCTGAATCCGCCGGGTGAGCGCGTCTACATCCGCGATTACCTGTGCTCGAAGACGACGAAGTCGAACTACCTGTTCCACCCGATCGATCTCGTCGTGATGTCGGGCACGGTCGCGGCCGAGCACGAGGTCCAAGTCCTCGATTGCATGGCCGAGTCGCTGTCCATCGACGCTGCGAACGCGCGCATCGACGCGTTCGCGCCCGACGCGATCGTGAGCCTCGTCGGCGCGGTCTCGTGGCCCGAGGACAAACGTTTCCTCGCCGCGCAAGCCGCGCGTGGTCGCCGCATCGCCGCGATCGGCGACGTGCTGCACGAGCACAGCGAGAAGCGGCTCGCCGAGGAACCTTGGCTCGAGCTCGCACTGCACGATTTCTCGAATGCCGACGTCGTGCGCTGGCTGGCGCTGGATCACGACGCACTCGAGGAAGCGACGGTGCGCCGCGACGACGGGACGATCGCACGCGTGCGAAATGGCTCGAGAAAAGGCCCGTTTCGCGTCCCCACGCCACGTCACGAACTGTTCCCGCGCGAGGGGTACCACTTCTCGTTCGCGCGCCGCGAACCGTTCGCGACGCTGCTGACCGACTACGGCTGCCCCTACCCGTGCACGTTCTGCGTGATCGGCACGCTGGGTTTCAAGACGCGGCCCGTCGAGGACGCGTTGGCCGAAGTCGATCACGTGCGCGCGCTCGGCCTGCACGAGCTGTTCTTCTTGGACCAGACGTTCGGCGTCGTGAAGAAGCGCGCGCTGGAGCTGTGCCGCGGCCTCGAAGAACGCGGCGACCTCTCCTGGACCGCCTTCACGCGCCCCGACACCGCCGACGACGAGCTGCTCGTCGCGATGCGCCGCGCGGGATGTCACACGGTCATTCTGGGCGTCGAGACCGCCGACGACGCGCGCCTCGCCGCGTACAAGAAGGGCTACACCGTCGACGCCGTGCGCGACGGATTCCGGCGCGTGAAACGGCACGGAATGCGCACGGTCGGCACGTTCATCGTCGGCCTCCCCGAGGAAGACGCTGCGTCGCTGCGGCGCACGCTCGAACTCGCCGTCGAGCTCGACCTCGACTTCCTGTCGCTGAACATGGCCGTGCCGCGCTTCGGCACCGCGTTCCGCCGGCAAGCGATCGAGCTCGGCCTGTGCGACGAGGACGACCTCGTCATGGACCAAGGCGGCGAGGACGCGTTCCTGCCGACGAAACACCTCGCGCGCGACGAAATGCTGGCGCTGAAGAAGGAGATGGTGCGCCGCTTCTACCTGCGCCCGCGCTACCTGATGCGCCGACTGCGCGGCGCCGCGAATCCCGGTGAACTCGCCCGCCAGGCGCGCGAGGGCCTGTCGCTGCTACGGCGGAACCTCTGAATCGTCACGTGCGACTCCGAGCGGGGTAGTCGCATGCAAACGCCGACGTAAGCCACGCAACTTTTTCGGGTCGCGCGGGCAGACCACGGCCTGCCACTCGTCTGCGGCTCCCCCGTCCAGGAGAATTGCCCGTGCCTCCCCGCTCCTCGTTTGCACTCCTCGCGCTCGCCGTCGTCGCGCCGTCCCTTGGTGCGACCGGGTCCTATTGCCCCGGAACACCGCTGGCCTGCGTCGGGGCCGGTTCGCAGACGTTCGTCGTCGCCGTCGGATTGCCACCACGAGCGCTCGGGGTCCTGGTCTCGAGCCACGAGGCGCAGCTCGGCCCCGTGTTCGGCTCGGGGCGCTGGTGCGTCGCGGATCCGCGCGTCCGGCTGGGAACCGCCTGCGCGGACGAGGACGGCACGGCCGTCGTGCGGCTCGAGGGTCGGCCGCACCCGCGCGCGGGCTCGATGGTCCAAGTTCTGTGGCGCGACCGATTCAGTGGCATGACGGGTGCGACGAGCGTTGCGCACCTGCCCGGCGGCTGAGCGCGCACGACTCGTACGCATTTCCCATCGGGGTCGCCATGTCGATCCGCTTCTGCGCGCTCGGCCTGAGCGGCTTCCGCTCCCGGCGCGCGCCGATCAGCGCGGCGCGGCTCCGACTTCGGCTGAACCCGCTGCCGCGCGTCGTGCGCTGGCCAGGATCCGCGGCATGAGGAATTCGCGGAGCAGCTCGTTGCCGCGAGCGTTCACGTGGCAGGGATCGCGGTAGAGCCACTCTTCGACGTGCTCGAACACGCGCGAGGCGTCGACGAAATCGACCCCCTTGTTCGCGAACTCGGTGGAGCGTGCACGCATGTGCGGGTAGGCCACTCGCGGTGCCGACATCCAGGCCGTCAGCGTCGGCTCGCGCAGGGCCTCTTCCTCGACGCTCATCGGTTTCGAGCCTTCGTCGAAGAGCGCAGGCTGCAGCGCGTGCAGGTATTGGATCCCGCTGCGATCGCACACGGCATCCAGCAGGATCGACCCCTCGAACCACGCCGATTCGCAAGTCTCCAGCACCACGTCCGGGTCCGCCGAGAAGTCCGGACCGAAGCGTTGGCGCAGCGCTTTCTGCGTAGGCGCTTCCGGAATGGACAGCTTCGCGATCAAGCGTTGCCGCTCGCGCTGGTACGCCTCGACTCGCTGGAACACCCAGCTCGAGAGCAGGCTCGATCGGTCGAAGCGCCAAGTGCGTGCGCGGTCCACCCACCCGAGCGCGGACTCCTGCGCACGCACGATGTGGGCGCGGATTTCGAGTCGCTCGAGCGACGACTCGCTCACCTGCGGGAGGATCGGGCCCCACACGACTTTGTAGG
Organism: Planctomycetota bacterium; assembly: GCA_038318285.1. Lineage (GTDB taxonomy): Bacteria > Planctomycetota > UBA1135 > UBA1135 > JAEUHZ01. The sequence continues at coordinate 4,109 of JBBQCC010000031.1, forward strand.
GATAGAGCGGGTTCGTGCCGCTGGAGGCCTGCTCCGACGCGAGCGCGACTTCGTTGAACCCATCGAGGTTCAGTACGACTTCGGGGTGCGCGCCCAACAGCAGCAAGTACGTGATGCGGTTCAGCTGCTGCGGCTGCTTGTACGCGACGTGCGCGTAGTTCAGCACCTTCACGCGGCGTCCCGCGAGTTCGGGCAGCGCGCGCAGTGCGTCCTCGATGCGCGCGGCCTCGGCATCGGTGAAGGACGAAGCCACCGAACCACCGACGATCACGAGCTCGAACGTGTCCGCTTCGGCCGGATCGCGAAAGTGCGCGAGCACGTCGCCGGTGTCGGGCCAGAATTCAGCGCCGGTGTACGGATGCAGGATCGGCAACGCACCGAACGTGGCCGGGCTCGGAGCCTCGCGCGAGAGGGGGACGAACACCCGCAGGGGTTGCGACACGTCGTAGAGCCGGCCGCGGACGGCGGCGGGATCGTGCGGTGTACCGTGCACCGCCAGCCAGGCGCGGTGCGCTCCCTCCGCGACGAGCAGAGCGACGAACGTCGACACCGCGACGATCAGGGATCGCGCGGCGAGCCGGTGAATCGTGCTGCGATTGGGGAAACGCAAGGTGGAACTGGGCCCACACGGACGGCGGCGGCGCGGGCGAAATACCCGGTCGGGAGCCTGGCGCGGCGAACGACCTCGATGCTCGCGTCGCCTCCGGGAGAGAGCGCATTGCATCGTATCTCAGGCCCCGCACGCGAAGCCTCCGGAGCCGAATTCGCCGCTTGGACGCGCAGCGCGAACCGTCCTGCACCGTTCGGCCCGCTCGTCGTGCGGCTCGCTGATCGTGCGGCTCTCCCGATGCCTGCTGGTATCCTGCGGACTTCTCCGCTGTCCTAGAGATTCCGCATGACCACCGCAGCCGCATCCATCATCGACGTCACCACGCAAACCTTCGTCCAGGAGGTCGTCGAGCGCTCGCACAAGACCCCGGTCCTCGTGGACATGTGGGCGACGTGGTGCGAGCCGTGCAAGACCCTCGGACCGACGCTCGAGAAGCTCGCACGCGAGATGGGCGGCAAGTTCGTGCTGGCGAAGATCGACATCGATCAGAGCCCCGAGATCGCCGACGCGTTCCAGGTGCAGAGCGTACCGACCGTGCTGCTGCTGAAGGGTGGACGACCCGTCGACGGGTTCGTCGGTGGCCAGACCGAGCAGAAGGTCCGCGACATGCTCGCGAAGCACCTCGGGCCGACGGTCGATCCGCTCGTGACCGCGTTGGAGCACGAAAAGGCCGGCGAACCGGCGATCGCGCTCATGCACGTCGCCGAGCTGGCGGATCAGGAGCCGCCGCATCCGCTGGCGAGCGCGCACCGCGCTCGATTGCTGCTGGTGATCGGCGAGACCGAAGACGGCCGCGAAGCCTACGCGGCGCTGACCGATGACGAGAAGGAGTCCGAACCGGGTCTCGCGGCGAAGGCGCTGCTGGCGCTGCAAGCGCAGAAGGCCGACCTCGGTCCGCTGGAAGCCGCGCTGAAGGCGAAGCCCGACGACGTCGCGGCGCACATCGCGTACGGCCGCGCGCTGCTGGCAGACAGCCGCGGTGCCGAGGGGCTGGAACAGCTCTACCAGGCGGCGAAGCTCGATCTGCGCTTCAACGACAGCGAACCGCGCAAGGCGATGGTCGAAGCGTTCCTGGCGCTGGGCGAGGCCGACCCGGCCGTCATCGAATACCGGCGCAAGCTGTCGATCTTGCTCTGCTGAGGGCGCGTGAAGAAATCGAGCCTACGCGCTCTCGGAATCTAGTCGTGACGCTTCGCGTCGAGAGAGCGTGTTATTTCTTCACACACTCTGAGTGTTCGTCGCGCCAATTCGCGACGCGAGAGTGCGCGCGTCCGTCAGGGCGTGTGCGCTGCTTTTTGGCGACCGCGCGGCGGATACGCGCCGGTCAGCTTGTTCCAGAACACCGCGAACGCTTCGCTGAGCACGCGGAAGTAGCTCGACGCGCGCACCGTGCTGCCCAATTGATGTTCGACGCGCACGGCGACCTCGATCGCGCGGTGTCCGTAGCGCCGCGCGAGGTACAGCACTTCGAAGTCGAAACCGAAGCCGTCGAGCTTGTTCACCGAGAAGAGTTCCTGCGCGATGTCGGTGCGATACAGCTTGAAGCCGCACTGCGTATCGTGGAATCCCGGCACGACGAGCAACGACACGACGAGCCCGCCGATCGACCCGAGGAACTGTCGCAACTTCGGATAGACGATGTCGTTGCCCGGTGCGCGCTTGCTGCCGATCACGATCGGCGCCTCATCGGAGCGCGCAGCGAGCTTCTCGAACTCGCGGATTGGGATCGCGAGGTCGGCGTCGGCAAACAGGATCCACGGTTGCGTGGCGGCAAGAACGCCCGTGCGCACCGCCGCGCCTTTGCCGCCGTTCGGCCGACGCAGCACGCGGGCTCGGCCGGGGAATCGGCGCTCGACGAGGTCCCCGGTGCCGTCCGAGCTGCCGTCGTCGACGATCAACAGCTCGAGCCGATCCAAGTTCGTCGCGGACCAATCCAGGATCTTCTCGATCGTGGATTCGATGCGCAGAGCCTCGTTGTAGGCCGGCAGGACGATGGTGAGGTCGCGGATCAAGGCGTCGCCGGGCCCGGAGGGCCCCGAACCCTACGTCGGGAGATGGGGAGCGGCAACCGCGGGTCGCGGTCTACCGCTCGTGGAGGGGTGGATGCACGAGCCAGGCTCGTTCATCCAATCGGACGCGCGCCGTGCGCGAGGCACCACTCGATGCACTCGGCCGCGGCTGCGGCGGGATCGGTGGCGTCGATGCGCTCGGTGAAGCTCTTGCCCTTCTGGCTGTGGCGGTACAGCGGGTCGTAGTAGTGCTCGAGGAGGATGCGCACCAGCTCGTCCGCGCGGCCCGTGTCGAGCATCGCGACGAGACCGGCGCCGACGAACTTCTTGGGCATGCGCGCCTCGACCAGCGGGAGTTGGCGCCGCAGTTGTTCGAGCGATTCCGGCGCGGCGAGGTAGTCCTGGGTCAGCACTTCGACCCGGCGCTCGACGCTCGCGGTGAGTTCGAGGCTCGCCCCCGCCTCCATGGCCTTCCACACGCGCGGCGGGACGATGACGTCCCCGACCTTGCGGCTCTCGCCCTCGACGATCAGTACGGGTTGGAACGGTTCGCGCGCGCGCACGGCCAGCCGGCTCTCGAACGTCTTCTGCGTGCAGGGTTCGAGGCCGACCATGCCCAGCAGCGAGCTGCGGTGTCCGGCGAGGCCTTCGAGGTCGATCGTCAGGCCCGGGACCTGCCGCTCGATCTCGCGCAGCACGAGCGTCTTGCCGACCCCGGTCAGCCCGCGCAGTACGAACGTCGGCGGCGGCTCGAACTCGGCGAGCCGCCGTGACACCTCGGCGCGGTAGCTCTTGTATCCGCCGTCGAGCAGGGTCGCGTCGCGCAGGCCGAGCTCGCGCACGAAGTGCAGCACGCTGCGCGAGCGCAGGCCGCCGCGCCAGCAATGGAAGACGATCGGCTGCTCGGGCGCAGCAACTTCTTCCGCGCGCACCAAGAACGACGACATGCGCTCGTATCCGGCGCCCGTCAGCTCATCGACGCGGCTCTCCAGGTCGGCGGCGATCGGCGTCCAGTGCGTCGCGCGCGCGATCCCGTCTACGAGCTCACCGATCTTCGCGCGCACGATCGAGCGCGCGGCGCGAAATGCCTCCTCGGGCGAGTCCTGCACGAACAGCGTCCCGACGAGCGCGCGCTGCACATCGTCGAACAGCGGCACGTTCACGGCACCGGGGACGTGATCCTCGGCGAACTCGCCCGGACTGCGCAGATCGACGACGCGGAGCGCCTGACGTTCGGCGAGCTCGTGCGCGGAGATCGTGGGGATCGAGATGTGCATCGGCTCGGGTTCCGAGCCGCAGAATCTACCCGCGCGAGGCGCGAGCCGACGCGGGATCAGCGCTTGTGGGGACCGTCACCGTGCGGACCGTCACCATGCGCACCATCTACGCGCTGACCCTCTCCGTGTGAGCCGTCCCCGCGCAGACCATCTCCATGCGGACCGTGGTGCTCGCGACCCATCTCCAGGCGATCCCGGATCGCGCGCCGGAACTCGTCGAGCGACATCGCGTCGAGCGCCTCGATCTCGGCCGGCGAGGTCTGGCGCTGCTCGCGCAACACGGTCAAGACGCGCTCGCGGACGATCTTGGCGACCAGTTCGCGCCGCTCGGCCGTGGAACGGTCGGCGTAGCGCAGGTGGTCGGACGGTCGCGGGCGCGCGGCGCTGAGCAACTTCATCCGCGCGGCAATCGCCTCGTCGCTCGGACCGCTGCGTTCGCCGTGCTCGCCCTCGGGACCGCGCGCCGCGCGCTTCAGCTTGGCGATCTCCAGCATGCGCTCAGCTTCGGGCAGTGCATCGATGCGCTCCCACTCCTCGTGCGACAACCCGAAGCGCTTGCAGAGCAGATCGCGGACCTGCTCGCGACCACGTTCGCGCATCCGGCGCTCGAACTCGAACAGCATGCGCGCGCGCTGCTCGGGAGACACACTTTCGAAGCGCTCGCGCAGCGCAGCGGGCATCTGGCCCCGCGCACGCCATGCGCGATCGCCGCCTTCGAGCAGGGCGAGGTCGCGGAGCAGTGCGCGACGCGAGCCAGGCTCGACCTTCGCGAGGCGCTCGCGCTGCTCCGGCGACAGGCGCTCCTCGACGTGGCGCACCGCCTCGGCGATGTACCGCGCACGATCCTCGAGCGAAGCGCGCTCGGGTGCGGACATCGAGCGCAGACGCTCGAACCGCTCGCGCATGCGGGCCTGCTCGACCGGCGACAGGCGTTCCCAGCGCTCGCGCGCGGCGTCGAGTTGGAACGCGGGCGCGGCGGTGCCGAGCGCGCTCGCGAGCACGACGAAGGCCAGCAGCAGTCGTGTCAGGACGCGCACCATGTCAGCCCTGCTCCTCGAAGGCGTAGAGCAAGGCTTCGTCGGCCGTCGGCAGCGACGACAGCAGCGAGTCTCCGTCGTTCGCGACGAGGATGTCCCAGTTTTCGAGGACGTCGAGCACCGACAGCACCTCGTCGGAGACGGGCGTCGACTTCTGCGAGACCTGTGTTGCGTCCTCGCGTACGACCCGTGTTGCGTCCTCCCGCACGACGTTCGGCGTCCGTTTCGGTTCGCCGACGACTTCGACCGGCCCGGCCGGGATCGGCGTGCGATCGGGGCGCACGATCCAGACGAGCGCGACGAGCGCCGCTGCGGCCGCAGTGAACGCCAGCGCGCGGACGAGCGTGAAACGAGGACGCGTGGGGTGCGGAATCGCGCGCTCGGTCTTCAGTGCGCGCAACGTGCGCTGTCCGAGGCCCAACGGCGTCGCGACGACATCGAGGTCGAGCAGCCGATCGAGTTCGACCTCGCCCAGAGCTGCCGGCGCTCCGCGTTGCTCCGCCAGCGCAGCCAGCACGTTCGCAGCCAGCCCAGCCGGAGCCCGTGCGTCGGCGGCCACATCGAGGAGTCGATCCAGACGGTCGTCCTCGCGCGCCGAGCGCAGACGCGCCAGCACACGCGCGCGCACCGCCGGCGCGAGCTGTGGTGTCGGCACGCTGGCCAGAAGAGATTCGAGCGCTTCTTCCGCGTCGAGCAGCGCGCGGCACTCCGCGCACGTGAAGAGGTGCGAGTTCCAAAGCAAGTCGCCGAGCCGTTCGGGCGCGGCACGGCCGTCGAGACGGCCCTCGAGGACCAGGCGGAAATCGCGGCAGGGATGGTTCACGCGATCTCTCCTTTCAGAAACGGGGCGAGGCGTTCGCGCAGGCTCTCGCGTGCGCGGTGAACGAGCGACTTCACGGCTTTTTCCGAGATGCCGAGCACCGTGCCGATCTCGTCGTAGGGCATCTCGTCGTACTTGGCGAGGATCAGCGCCATGCGCTGCTGCTGCGGCAAGGCTTGAATCGCCGCGCGCACCGCAGTCACCGCGTCGCCGCGCGCGAGCTCCTCGACCGGCTCGCTGGCGGACTCGTCGGCGATGCGCGACCAACCGTCGCGCGAGAACTCGCCGTCGCCGTGCACGCTGTCGCCGCTCTGCGTCTCGCGCTTGCCGAGGCGCTGCGTCTCGTTCACCGACAGGTTGAAGACGATGCGGTACAGCCACGTCGAGAAGCGCGCGGTCGGCTCGTAACGGTCGCGCGCACGGATGACGCGCAGGAAGACTTCCTGCACGAGGTCCTCGCGCAGCGTCTGTCCCTGGACGAAGCGCGTCAGCAACGCCCACACCTGTCCCGAGTAGGCCTCGACCAGCCGGTCGAACGCCGACTCGTCGCCGGCCTTCCAGGCCAGCATCAGGCGGACGCCCGGGTCTTCGAGAGGGCTTGTTTCCGGATGCGTCATACGCGGCTTCGCAACCCTACGAAACCCGCGCGATCGGTGCGGGTTCCGGCCCAACTGAAGTCGGCGCGGACCCCGCACTCGGCGCCGGTCCGGAAGCCTTTTCCGCCGGGCGCAGGACGTCGTGGGACGCGGCCCGGCCGCACCCGGCGTGCCTCACCCAGCGGTTCGCCCCGCGCCTCCGGGGACGGCGGCCGTCGAGCCGGGCTGCTGACCACCGCTGCCTTGGCGGCCCTCCCGCTTGACCCAGCGGCCATCGCGGTAGGCGAACACGGCGCGTTCCGCCGCGTCGAGCTGCAAGAGGTCCAACCAACCGTGGGTCACGAGATCGTGCACGTGCGCGTGCTTGCGCAGCACGGCATCGATCGCCGCGCGCGGCGCCTCGATGAAGACGCTGAGCCTCAGCGGCGTATGCATCCAACGCCGGCCGTCGTGCAGGGATTGCATGGCCAGACCGATGCGCAGATCGCCACCGTTCCCTTCGAACACGCCGATGTGTCGGCCGACCACGTTGTGCAGGACCTTGTTGCCGCTGCCGTAGCGGACGTTGTCGACCGTCGATGCGTAGTACTGGAAGTTGATCCAGTGCGTCACGACCATCGGGGCGGTCATGATCAGCTCGAGGACCTTGAACTCGGTGTCTTCCTCGTATCGGTAGTCGTGGAGGAAGCTCCGTCCGCCCAGGTTCAGGTGTCGGCAGTGTTCTCTCGGCGCAACGATGAGTGCGGCATTGTTCGCGAGGCCCCACTCGGGTCGCACCTGCGCCCAGTCTCGCGCCCTCTGTCGTACGGCATCGTGCAGTCGCCGCCCCTGCAGATTTGCGAGCCCGAGGTTCAGCGATCTCTCTTCGCGTGTGCGCGCACCCGCGGCTTCGAGCGACTGCCGCAGCGCAACCAGATCGGAGTCGTGCGTGGCCGGCAGCTCGTCGAGATCGAAGAGCTCCACGTCATCGGTCGTCGTGTTGTGCAGTGCGGGCACGAAACGCGTGCTCTCAGGGAGGGAGATGCCGCGACGCTTCAAGCCATCGCGCACCGCGGGTTCGTTCAGCAGGGCTGCAGCGGCGCGCGCGTTCACTTCGCCGGACTGGCCGCCGCACGCGCCGCAGTCCAGGCCCGCGGCGTGCGGATTGTTCCGCGTGGCGCTGCCGTGTCCGACGAGCAGGACGATCCGTGCGAAGCCGTGCGTGAGGCTCATGGCTCGCAACACGCCGGCGGCCAATTCACAGCGGGCCTCCAGGGTCAGAGCCGCGCCGTTCTCCAGCTTCGCCAGCCGCGGCTTGCGGCCTCGGGCGACAACGCCGGTGAGTCCGTTGTCGTCCAGCTTGCGGTTCGCATGCCCGCCGAAGCCGGCGGCGAGGCTCTGCCAGGCGTACGTGAGGCCCATCGACTCGACGAAGGTGAACGTCGACACGGCGTCCGACTTCAACGTGCTCCAGGCGCGTGACACCGTGAGGTCTTGGACCCGGCGCTCGCCGACGACGGGATCGATTCCGGTGTCGGTCACCCGAAGGCTCGCAGCGAGCAACGCGGGGAGCTGTGGACGTGTCTCGCTGGACCCCAGCGCCTGGTAAGCGATCGGCAGCCCGAAAAACCCGGCGAACCCCAACGTCTGCACCGTGGAGTCTTGGTGTTCCAGCGCTCGACGGAACACCTCGGAGCGGACATCGATGCAGAAGACGGCCTGTACGGCGGGCTCTTGCGGTCGCGGCACCGCGAGGCCGGCCGGCAGCGTGTCGATCACCTCGCGTTGCCAGCCGATCTCGACCGCTCGCTGGAAGATGCGCGTCGCGGACTGCGCGGCGTGCGCCTTCGCGTCGACATCGTTCCAACGCGCGAGGGCTCGCTTCCAGCGTGCGGCGACGTCGGAGTCGCCGCCACGCAAGAGCATCCACTCCCAGGCGATGCGCACTCCGAGGAGGTCGACGATCGTGTCGTCGTCGCTCGCCTTGAGTCGGGCAGTCCAACGTCGATAGGCACACCAAGACGCCCAGCCGTTGACGTCCAGTAGCTGACTGGCGAGGTAGTCGTCCCACTGTTCCGGCGGCACGCCGAGATCCGCCAAGGCCGTGCGGATCATGTCCTCGGATGTCAGGGGCAGCTCGCGGGCGACTTGCGCATGGGAACGGAATCCCATCAAGAGCCGCGGCGATTTGTCCCCGATCGCTTCGCGCCTCCAACTGGCATACAGACCCCCCGCGCGACTCGGCCGCAGCGCGGATTGCGCCTCGTCGAAGTAGGAGGCGCAGAACTGACTGATGCTGTTCCGCACGAAGTCCGGCCAGGAGACCTGGTGTGTGAGGTCCCGATTCGAGTCGGCGACGTCGACCATCCTCGCGCGCATGGGGACGACGATGTCTTCCTCGGCCAACTGCGACAGGAGCTCGCCGCGTGAGCATGAGGCGCGACTTTCTCGGAGGGCCTCGTCGAGATCCTCGTCGCGCAGTCGGCCTTCCTCGCGCTGCTCTCGATACCAAGCGAGTGGCATCAAGAGCCGTGCGCCCGACAAGGACCGCAACTTCGCGGCGACCTCGAAGAAGGGTTCATTCGTCATCCCCCACAACGGGTTGACGGCGATGAACCGATCCAACGGCCAAGCGGGAGCGATCCGCGCACACGTTCGTGCAATCGCGGCTTCGAGGTCGACCACGGCGGCAGTCGACGTCGTGCGCGAGAACTCCGCGCGCTGGTCGCTGATCTCGATTTCGATGCGGTTCATGCTGAGGCCTGTCGGAGTTGCGGAGTGGGCGTCGGATTCGTGGCGGTATCGCGCAGCCGCGGCGGCCAGACGCGAAACGTCAACCGCGTGAAGCGCTCGTCCAGGTAGAGACCCGCGAAGAGCCAGCGGTGCAGCACGCGCGTGAACCGACCCTCGGGATGCAGCTGCACGTTCGCCTGCACGAGGAAAAGGGTCAGGAACCCAAGGCCCGTGATCGTCCATCCGAGGTGGGGCAGCACCTTCGGGGTCGGTAGCGACAACATCTCTGCGGCCAGGGCGTGCCAAGCGAAGTACGCGACGGACACGGCGAGTCCCATCAAGCCGACGAGCGCTGCTGTGCGGGCTCCGCTCGCCAATCCGCGGCTGTACATCGGAGCGAGTGACAGCGCGACGATCAGCGCCAGCACACCCGTCGGGAAGTCGGAGCCTTCACCGAGCAGTCCCAGCACGGACCACTCGAGCCCGACGACGAGGAACGCCACGACGGTCGCGGCGGCGAAGCGCCCTGCGCTCGGTCGCTCCGGACCCGGAGCAATCGAATCGATGCGCCACGCTTCGACGACGCTCCCGGAACTCAGGAACGCGTGCGCCTTGTACAGGGAATGCGCGACGAGGTGGAGCAGCGCGAGGTGCCACGCTCCCAATCCGCACTGGACCAGCATGAAACCCATCTGTGCGCACGTGGACCACGCCAGTGAGACTTTGATGCTGACGCGCGTCGTCATGATCGCCGCCGCGAGCACCGTGGTCGTCAAACCGACGATCACGAGGAAGAGCTGGGCACCCGGCGCATTCGCCATCAGCGGCGCGAGCCGGATCATCAAGAACCCGCCGATGTTGACGATTCCGGCGTGCAGCAGGGCCGAGACGGGCGTCGGCGCCTCCATGACTTGCGTGAGCCATCCGTGCAGCGGCAACTGCGCCGACTTGATGCACGCTGCCGCCGCAAACAGGAACGCAGCGATCTGGATCGAGACGGGGAGGTCGGCGTGCGTGCTCGCCCAGGTTTCGATCGCGTCGAGGTCGAGGCTTCCAACCGCACCTTGGACCAGCACGAGTCCGGCGATCAGGCAGACGTCCGCCATGCGGCTGGCGAGGAACTTCTTGTGCGCGGCGAGAAGGGCTGCGGGTCGATCGTAGAACGTCAGCAGTTGGTGCAGCGCCAAGCTGGTCGCGATCCAGGCCAGTGCGAGGACCAGCAGGTTGTTCGCGATCACGAGCACCGACACGGCGCTCAGGGTCGCAAGCAGCCAGCGCATGTAGCGATGCGCGCCGGCATCGCCGTCCATGTACGTCCTCGAATAGCGCAGGATCACGAGCGCGAGCGTCGCAACCAGGAGCAGCATCACGCTGGTGAGCGTCCCCAGGCGCACGCCCACCGTGAGCGCCGCTGTACCGCCCACCAGCACAGTGCCGGCGACGACCACGGCGGTCAGAGCGAGCCCGAGTGGCCCGGCGACGGCCGCGTAACGGAAGGGCGCCGCGCGGGCCGTCAGCACGGCCGTCAGGGCGAGGAGAACCGGCAGGCCCAGGGCGGTGAGGCCCAGTGCGGTCTGCCATCCGGTGTGTACGTCCATCCCCTTGGAAATAGCCGGCACCGGTCGTTCTTGTAAAAGACATAATAGCGAAGGTATCGTTCTGATCTGGAGATGATGGATGCTGCCCCCCAGTCTGAACCACCACCACCTGCGCTACTTCTGGGCGGTTGCGCGAGACGGGAACCTGACCCGCACGGCGCAGGATCTGGGCGTCGCACAGTCGGCGCTCTCGGCGCAGATCCGTCAGCTCGAGGCCCAACTCGGCGAGCCGCTGTTCGTGCGCGAACGTCGTCGGCTCGTGCTGACGGAGACCGGAAAGATCGCGCTCGACTACGCGGACAAGATCTTCGCCTGCAGCAGCGAACTGCTCTCCGTCATCAAGGAGGGTCGTCGACACGAGCACCTGCTGCGCATCGGTGCCGTCGCGACGCTCTCGCGGAACTTCCAGGAGTCGTTCATCCATCCGCTGCTCGGGCAACCGGAGGTCCGGTTGCGCCTGATCTCCGGAGGTTTGCAGGACCTGACGGCTCGTCTCACCGAGCACGAGCTGGATCTCGTGCTGTCGAATCGCCCGACGACGAGCCAGTCCGATCACCCTTGGCGCGTGCGACGCATCGCCCGGCAACCCGTGAGTCTGGTCGGGCGCCCGCGCCAACGAAAGTTCCGCTTCCCCGAGGATCTGCGCGGAGTGGCGCTGATCGTGCCCGGCCCGGAGAGCGACATCCGCACCGAGTTCGACGCACTGTGCGAGCAACTCGACGTCTCGTTCCGCATCCTGGCGGAAGTGGACGACATGGCCACGATGCGATTGTTGGCGCGCGACTCGGACGCGCTCGCACTCCTGCCGTCCATCGTCGTGCGCGACGAACTGCAGGCCGACACTCTGCACGAATGCTGTGTCGTTCCGGGCGTGTTCGAAAACTTCTACGCCATCACCGCAGAACGACGATTCCCCCACCCCTTGCTGGGATCCCTGTTCGCGCGCAAGGAAGAGGAGATTCTCGGCCGGAACTCCTGATTCCCTGCGTCTGCGGATGCGTCACCGATTCGACGCACGGCGAACGGCGCTGTCAGTTCCGGTCTCGTTCCTCGATGGAACGCAGCATCCGCCAGCGCGCGGGAGGCCACACGACGGCCGCCGGCCGGCCGATCAGTTCCGCGCTGCGCACGGGCCCCATGTCGCGGCTGTCGCGACTCTGCGCGGAGTGGTCGCCCAGCAGGAAGTACTCGTCCGGCCCCAGGTCGTAGGGCGCGTCGATGCCAAAAGTCCCGTGGCCCGTGTACGCGAAGTCGCGCAGCACGCGCACGCCGCGGAACTCGAAGCGACCGCGATCTCCGCCGAACCAGGCGCGCGAAACGTGGTCGGGTCGCGTGTCGCCGGGCGCGGGGATCGCGTTCTCGTGGTACGCGACGCTCAGCGTGACTTCGCCATCGATCTCGACGCGCAGCTCGTTGTCGCGGTTCTCGAAGACGACCTTTCGGTGCGCTCCGATCGGCCAAAACACGAGAATCTTCGCCAGCTCGACGGCGCGATCGGCCTCGGCGTTGCGCCGCGTGATCGACAGTTCGCCGCCACCTTCCGACGTGAAGTGCACGAGCGCCTGGAACAGGTCGCCTTCCTCTGTCAAACCGATACGCAGCTGCGAGCCGGCGTCACGCGCGACGACGTCGAGCTCGATCCGCGCGTCGCCCGCGCGACGAGAGCCGCGCACGCGCGATCCATCGGGGCCGAGGTAGTCGTCGTACAGCGCGTCCGGTTGCAGGAACAAGAGGCCCAGGTTCGCGTCGGCCGGGACCGTGCGCGCGTCGAGCTCGGCGACGTCGGAGCGCAGCGCCCACAGTTCACGCTGTGACGCGGCGACGGGAAAGCGCTCGACGAAGGGGCCCGCGTCCTGATCGACGAGCAGCACCCATGGCGGCCGAGGTTCGTCGGGTGCGAGACGCTTGCCGTTCACAAGCACGTCGCCGCCCGAGATCTGCACCGACTCGCCCGGCAGGCCGAGAACGCGCTTCACGATGGCCGTGTCATCGCCCGATCGCTTCGCGACGATGAGGTCCTGCCGCGCGGGCGCCGCGTCCGTGTAGCGCACGAAAACCCACTCTCCGCCGCCCTCCGCGCCCCACAGCGTCGGCTCCATCGAACCCGAATCGACGTGGTAGACGTCACCGACGAACGTGCGCACGAAGAGCAGGGCGAGAACGATGACGCCCAGCGTCCACGCTGCGCGGACGAGAGTCCGTCCTGGGAAGGAATGCGAGCTCGACGCTGAAACACCCTGCTGCCGCGACTTCACCGGCACGGGGTGTCGCGCGACTGAGCCGCGGGCTGGCGATTGCTCGTGTGTGTCATCGATGGGAGCAGAGTAGCCCGGAGAGTGCTGCCACCGATGGGGTCCTATCGCGGGACCGTCGGTGCCCAGACCTTCTCCGCTCGGTTCCGCTCCACCAGCCCTCGACGAGCGCCCATGGATGCTTCGTCGGGTCGCGTCCGGTCCGAATCGAAAATGCGAACCGCGAACTTCCTCTGGCCCCACTTCCGGGCGCTGTCGCTGGACGGTTGCGAGCCGCGGAGGAGGGGGGGTACGCTCGCTGAGCCGGGGCACACTTCCGTGCTCGCGACAACGGAACCATTCCTGGAGGAAGTCCATGGCTCGCACAGTTGTACTGTCCATCCGTGAGTTGGCCGTTGTGTTCGTACTCGCCGTTCTCATTACGGGAGTCACTTCGTCGGCTGCACAGGCGCCGCAGTGTCCCGAGAGCTATACGGTTTCGACTGGCGGTGCCTGCTCCTGCGATGACAACCCTTGCACCTACACCTTCACGGCAATGACTCCGCCCACGGGATTCCCCTGCGGCACCTGCCGCTGGGACTACGGTTGGGCCGTCGAGTGCTACAGCTGCGGTGACCCCACCGCCAGCGGCTCAATCGATCTGAATTGCAGTCCGCACCAGAGAGCCACCCAAAAGGTCATCATTCCGTGCCCTGCTGACGGGAGTGATTGGGTCACCGCCGTTTTCACATGCGGGTGGTGCGTGTGAGGCCGCGGACGGCCGTCTTGGGGTTGGCAGTGTTGCTGGCCGTCGTGGCCGCATTCCTCCTCAGCCGAATCCAAGCACCCCTGGACGAGTTGGCTCTGCCCAGCTCGGTTCCCCAAGCGCCCAGCACGCATCCCGAAACTCGAGCTCTTTCGATGGAAGCACCGGAGCCCGAATGGGACCGTGACACTGTTGTTGCGAGCAGCCAGCAGCAACCGGACGTGGTCGACACACTTCGAAACGTAGATTTCGAGTCCAAGTATCGAGATTACGAATCTGCGCAACTCGCGCTGGCTTATCGAGAGCTCGAATTGCAGCTGTTCCGCGTGTCCGAGACCGTTCTCACGGACCATTTTCGCACAGGTCAGTTCGAAAGAGTCGTTCTCGAGTCTGGCCAACCCTGGGATCCTGGAGTCAGGCCCCAAGGTTGGGCTGAGCAAGTGCGCGGTGTCGCGTTGCCCGATGGTCGACAGGAAATGCGAATCGCCGGCTTCGAGCAGTCGAAAGAGGAAAGAACCAAGCTTCTTGCGACGGAATACAGCTGGATCGGAGCCCGACTCTACGAACTCGGTGCTGTTGGGCTCTTGAAGAACGTGCCTTCACCATTCGACCTCGAACACCGGTAGGCCGCCCGGAATTCATCGCGCGTAGCTGAATCCAGCGGCTGCAGAACTCGTGGTTCGATCCGAGCCCGATCCACACCAACGGTCGGGCTCGATCACGTTTGCCGACATCACCCCCGCGCGCGCACGCCGCCCAGCAGGCCGGCGTGCAGGGCCCGCACCGCGCGTTCGAGGTCATCCGATGACACGACGAACACTTGGCTGGGCGCGCGCACACCGACGAACGCTTCGCGGACCTGCACGCGCTCGTCGCCGAGCATCTGCAGCGCACGGGACGCCAGCGCGGTGTCGTGGCCAACATCGCGACCGATCACCGCGGCGATGCCGAGATCGCGCGTGATCGAGACACGGCGGCCGAGTTCGGCCACGGCCGCGTCGATGTTGCCGCCGGGCGAGACGAGCACGCTGATGCGGTCGCCGGCGGTGGACACGACGCCCGGTTCGACGCGGTGACGCGCCAACACCGTGAAGAACTCGGCAATGCGCGGCGCGCGCAGCTCGCTGGGATGGATCGCCAGCTCGAGGCGCATCACGTTGCGCCGCGCCGCGATGCCGACGGGACCTTCGCCGCTCGTGCGCGCTTCGAGCACCGTCCCGCGATTCTCGGGGTGGTGGACGTCGAGGATGCGCACGCTGATCGCGCCGCGCTTCACCGGCGAAAGCGCCGGCCCGTACAGCACTTCCGCGCCGTGGAACGCGTACTCGGTCGCTTCCTGGAACCCCAAACTCTCGATCACGCGCGCGTCCGCGACGATCTCGGGATCGGCCGTCATCATCCCGCCGACAGCCTTCCACAACTGGACTTCGGTCGCGCCGACGGCCTCGGCGACGAGGGACGCCGTCAGGTCCGAACCATTGCGGCCCATCGTCGTCAGGCTGCCGCGCGAGTCCTTGGCCAGGAACCCGGTCACGACCGGGATGCCG
Source organism: Planctomycetota bacterium (assembly GCA_038318285.1). Lineage (GTDB taxonomy): Bacteria > Planctomycetota > UBA1135 > UBA1135 > JAEUHZ01. Next base: position 19,312 of record JBBQCC010000031.1, read on the forward strand.
GTCACTTGCTCGAGCGCATCACGCATCTGCGCCGTGCCCTCGGGCAACGGACGCGCGTCGCCGTGGTTCGAGTCCGTCGTCAGGCCCAGGTCCCACGCGTCGACGGGCGTCGCGCGCAGGCCGGCCTTCTTGAGCGCGTGCGCGACGATGCGCGCGCTCATGCGCTCACCGAAGGACAAGAGGTGGTCGAGCTGGCCCGACAGCAGTCGGCGGCGCACTTGGATCTCGGCCAGGAGACCGAAAAGCTCCGAGAAGTACCGGTCGAGGATGTCCGGCTCGAGGTCGAGCTGGCGCAGCAGCGTCCGGTGCCGGATCCGAATGCGATCTCCTTCGAGGTGTCCCTCGAGGGCCGAGCGCCCGACCGTGTCGAGCAGGTCCGTGACGCCTTGGTGTGCGGACACCACGACGATGGGCCGGGCCCCGCCGTGTTGCTGGACGATCTTGCAGGCGCGCAGGACGCCCGGGCCATCCGCCAGGGCGGCGCCGCCGAACTTCAGAACCTTGTCGAAGGGCATGGGAGCGCTGGATATAGCCCGGAACGGGGCCTGACTACCACCCGCGGGGCCCAGAACGCGGTGGGAGCAGGATACGGGCGGCGACCGACTTGCGGGGGTTCTGGATACCGAAGAGGGGTCTGGAAGAACGCTGGAGTCCTCGCAGATGCCCCGGCCGGTTGCTGGATCGCGAGCGAGGCCCGGGACCGCGCCGCGGAACAGAGCCTCGCCAGATCAGCGCTCGAACCCGTCAACGCAGGCTGACAGGTCCATCCATGTCAGAGCTGCCACAAGAGCTCGCCCCCGTTCGTGAGATTGAAGGTGGAGCTCGTGCAGAACGCGGCTGCGTTGCGGTACCAGACCTGATAGACGCGCGGGCCCGGGGACGCGACGCCTCCGCGCACGGAGATGCGCGAGTCAGCGGCCTCGGGATAGGCGGAACCTCCGAGCACGTTCACTTTCGTTCCGAGGCGCACGAGGGAACCCGCGGCGCAACGCAGTCCGTCACCGAAGGCCAGGCCCGCTCCGCTCCCAGCCAACGCCGTACCCTGAAAGTAGAGCGCCGAACTGTTGGGCATCTGCGCTCCGTGCAGCACGAGCGTGTCGTTCCCAAGGCTCGCGAGCCCCGTCGACGTGAGCCTGCCGCCGATCCCGAGCGAGCTGAGGCACCCCGACACGGAGCCCGGCGCTGAATCGTTGCCGCAGGGACACGCCGTGCCGCTGCCGTCGCCCAAGCAGTAGGGCACCAAGGTCGAAGTCGGCGGCGGGCTCTGCATCGCGTAGCCCGAGAGGAACACGTCGATGTTCCCGCCGTGCGTCGGTTGGAAAGCCCCAGGCGTTCCAGCGGGATCGGATCCCGCCCACACCCAACCGATGACACGCACGTCGTTCTGGGCGTCGACGAAGAGGTCCGTCGCTTCACCGTGCCCGCAGATCGGTACCTGCGCGAGCCGTTGCGACAGCGTCGGATCGAACTTCCACAGTTCTCCGAACCACGGTCCCGAGTTGCGCTGCGAGCGCAGCGCGAACACGACGTCCCCGCTCCGGTCGAATCGGATCGCCGTGCCCGAGTCGTTGTAGGTCGGCTCACCGACGTAGGTCGAAGCGAGGATCGGACCGTTGTTCGGGGCGAGCACCGTCACGAAGGCCTCTTCGCACGTGCCGCTGAAACACCCCGTGTAGCTGGGCTGCCATGTGCCCGGCGTCGTCGGGAACGCGCCCGAAGACGTTTTCCCCGTGATGGCGACCCGACCTGCGGCATCGACATCGAACGCGATGAGCGTCGAGTAACCGCCGCCGGGTCCGTTGTCGATGGAGCGCGACCAGCGCAGGCTCTGTCCGTCCGCGGCGATCTTGTACAGCAGGATCGTTCCGTTGTTGCCAGCCAGGAACACGTCGCGCTGCGCGTCCACATGGATCCCAACCGGTTCCTCGGGCAACGCGTCACCCAAGAACGTCGAGAAAACGAGCGTCTGTCCGTCGGGCGCGAACTTCGAAAGGAACATGTCCGCGCACCCGCCAGCGCAGGACGAGCCGCTCACCACAGAGTCGAGCGCGTTCGCGAGCGGGAAGTTCGGCGAGTTGGACGATCCAGCGACGTACACGAACCCGTCGGGATCGACCGCGATCCGGCCGCAGCGCGAGGTGCTGTCGTAGCGGCCGTTCTCGTTGCCGCTCCCGCCGTGGTAGGTCGAGAAGACGATCTGGCCGGCTGCGTCGAGCTCAAAGACGACCGCGTCGGTATTTCCGGCATTCTGTGGTTGCCGCGCGTTCAGCGTGGGGAAGTTCGTCGCGTTGGTCCGCCCGGTGACGTACGCGTTGCCGAGCGCACCGCAAGCGACGCCGGTTGCGAACTCCGTGATCGACGCCGACGAAGTGCCGGCGCTGAGGAACGTCGAATAGACGAGCGTCGATCCCGTTGCGTCGAACTTCGCCACGAACATGTCCCAGTACCCGGTCAAGCCGCCCGGGCTGGTGTGAGGGAAGTTCACGGACGCTGTGTATCCGGCGACACAGATGTCGCCGAACGAATCGACGTCGAAGTCCCAGGCCTGATCGGCGCCGGTCCCGCCCAAAAAGGTAGAGAACTGCACCACGGGGTCGATGACGAGCGCCAGGGAAGCGTCGTACGCTCCCACGCGAATCCCGAGGGCGCCGTCGCACAGCTCGTATTCCGCCGTCACCGCCACTCGTTCGGATGCGACCCATTGGTACGCGACTGGAGCGCGCTGCACGAGGTCGCCTGCGGACGTCGACACGACGAGGTCACCCTGCTCGTCGATCCGCATGCTCGTCGCGCCGACGACGTCGAAAGCGATCGAGCTCGGATCGGCACCCGGCGCGATCTCGAAGTCGTACTCCAACTGCTCCTGACTGCCGTAGTAGACGAGGTCGATGCCGGGGTGAACCGCACTGCAGCGCACCCGGCCGAATTGGGGCACTCCCACGCGCCAGCCCGCCGGATCGGGGCCCGAGTAACGGTTGCTCACTCCAGGGAGCATCTCCTCCGCGACCGGGACCACCCCCGCGCGCGCACCGCGCAGCACGAAGCGGACGGCGGCCGTTTCGATCGCCTCGCCGCTGGCCTTTCGCAGAAGCAGCGTGGCGTCCGCCCCATCGAGGAAGACGCCGTAGTCGAGCCCCTGGCACGCGAAGTCGAAACCGCTCTCCGCATCGACGGGCACGAAAACGAGCGGCGTCGCCGAGATCGCGGCGCGCGCGAACTCCGCGCGAGAATTCCCGGGGTCCGCGGCGACGTCCTGCGCGACGGGACCGAGGAGGAACGCGGCGCCGGTCCAGCAGGCCGCCATGGGTTTGCGTGAGCGACGCGGTCCTAGCATCGAGATCGTGTTCATGCCGGGCGCAGCGCAACGCTCGTGCCCGAAGAGGTTGTTCGGGGTGCTCCACACCCGCGACCGCTGTAGCGACGCGCAGATCAGACTCGACCCTCGCGCCGTTACAGATTCCGAATGCGGTGTGCAGCTGGGTCCACCCGACGGGCCGGTCGTCGTCCGGATCTTGGACGAGCGGGGCCAGCCAAGCACGGCGGGCGTGCGGACTCGACTGCGGGCCGCTGCCGAGTGAGGCCTGCTCCGTCCCGATCGACACGACACAGTCCGCGGGCCATGGCCCCGCGGACTGCTCGCTCCGACTTGAGCGTGGAACCGTCAACGGGAGTCGACGGGTCCATCCATATCAGAGAGTCCAGTTGACCTGGACACCGTTCGTGAAGTTGGCCGTCGCCGACGTGCAGAACGCGGCCGGGTTGCGGTACCAGGTCTGGTAGTAGCGCGTGCCCGATCCGAACAACTGTCCGCGCACCGAAACGGACTGGTCAGCCGCGTCGGGGTACTGCGACGCGTTGCAGATGTTCTGCTTCGTGCCGAGGCGGATGACGTTCCCGCCCGCGCAACGCAAGCCGTCGAACGCGATCGAGTTCGTCGGCGCCGTGCCTTGGAAGTAGAGGCACGACGAGTTTGGCATCGCCGACGCCTGCAACTGCAACGTGTCGTTCGAGAGCGAGGCCGTGCCCTGCGCGATCAGCAGCGCGCCCGATGCGAACAGCGAGTTCGGGCAACCGTGTCCCACCGCCGACGGCGCGACGCTGGGGAAGCACGGACACGCCGGACCTGAATTGTCGCCGTAGCAGTACGAGCTGCCTGTCGAGTTCGAGCAGCGCGGCGACAGCTCCAGCCTCACCGTCCAATTGTCGATGCCCGCGTACTTCGTGACCGGGCCGCCGCTGACCGAGTTCAACGTGACGAAACCCAGCTGGAAAATCGCGCCGGTCGCCGTGAAGTCCGGGTGCATCGGGAACCCGCTCGGAAGGCTGGTGAAGTCGGTCGCGAGCAACCCGTTGTGCCAGAAAGTCGTCCACGCGTCGGCGTAGATGTCGTCCCACGGGCCGACGAACACGTTGCCACCCTGCTGGATCGCCAAGTAGAAGCGCACGGCGCCGAGCGCGGGCGTGAAGTGCCGCAGCGTGTACGAACCGCTGACCTCGTAGACCGGCATGACGCTGGGGTCGTGCGAGTTCACCGCGTCGAAGTGCGCGACGGCAATGGCCCCGTTCGCGATCGTATGGCTGATCTCGCGGTATGCGTTGGGGAATCCGGCGCTGGGCTGGGTCGTCGCCGACCACGTCGCCAAAGCTCCGGGCGTCGAGTCGACGATCTTGGTCGAGGTCCAAGCGCCGCTGAAATCGCCGTCGTAGAACGTCTGGCGCGCGATGTTCAGCGTCACCAGCCAATTGTCGAGCGCGCTCACCTTCGTGTTCGGTCCGCTGCTGGCCGAGTTCGCGCTGGTGAACCCGAACGTGATCAACCCGCCGGTGCAGGAGAAGTCGGGCAGGTCGGGCCCGGACCCCGCGACCTTCGTGAACGCCGACGCAGTCAGACCGTTGACGACATACGACGCCCACAAGTTCGCGTACACATCCGTGCCCGCCGTGTGGTGGTAGTACGTGCCGTTCTGCACCAGCAGCAGTCGGTAGCGCACCGCGCCGTTCGGATTCGTGTAGTGGATCAGGTCGTACGCACCGTCGATCGAACAGATCACGCCGTTCGCCGGGTCGTAGGTCGCCGTCGAGTTGACGTGCGCCACGACGATCGCGCCGGCGTCGTAGTTGTGCGTCGTCTCGCGGCACGGGACGGGCCCTCCGTCGAAGTAATTCGTGACGCTGCTGAACGTCGCGCCCGAGCCGCTGGTCGTGTCGAGGATCTTGGTCGAGGTCCAGTTGGCGCCGAACCAACCCTCGTTGAACTGGACGGTGTCGGCGGAGGCGCTGCGGGCGCCGACGAGGCCGGCCAGGAGGACGAGAAGGGCGCGCGGCAGGCGGCGCGCGAGGCGCTGGGTCGAACTGGCTGAAAGGTGCATGGTGATCGATCTCGAGGTCGCCGTTCACGTCGAAACGCGCGGGACGAGGGGGTCCGGCGCGCCGCGAACTGGGCTCCTCGGGGACATGGAGCGAGCGGGCGCGCGGTGGACAGAGTTCTCGGGATCCCGTCGCGCAGTGGTCGGATCCTCGGCCTGCGAGATGCGCGGCGCGGCCGGTACGCTGCCCGCGTGCAGCCCCTCGAACCCGCAAACGGAGCCCATGCCGCGCGCTCGTGGTGACACTCGCCCGGCAGGTTCGGCGCCGGCCAACGCTGCACTCGTCGATGTTGCACTCGCCGACGCAGCACAGGGGAACGCTGCGCCCGCGGCTGTCGAGCGCGAGCCCGCCGGGGTCGAGCGTTACGGCCTCGCGTGGCCGGGCAAGGCCGAGTCCCTGCTCGCCGCGCGGGCGCCGACGAACGCGACCTTGCGCGCGCGCGCCGACCTCGACTTCGCGCCCGCACACGCGCGCCACGCGATCGTCGAAGGTGACAACCTCGACGTGCTGCGCATCCTCGCACGCACGAGCCCGGCGAGCGTGCAGCTCGTCTACATCGATCCGCCCTACAACCGTCGTCACGAACGTCTCTACGCCGACGATTTCTCCGTGTCGCGGCGCGCGTACGCGGACACGGACGCGACGGGCAGCGGGCGCTTGCACGCGCAGTGGCTCAGCTTCATGGCGCCGCGGCTCGTGCTCGCGCGCGAGCTGCTCGACGAGCGCGGCATCCTGGCCGTATCGATCGATGAGCTGGAGGTCGCGCGTTTGCGTCTCGTTCTGGAGGAGATCTTCGGCGAGGAAAACTTCGTCGCCGAGATCGTCGTCTCGCTGAACCCGAAGGGTCGCCAGCTCGCGCCGCTGTTCGCAACCTCGCACGAATACGTGCTGATCTTCGCGCGCGACTTGAAGCGCACGGCGCTGGTCCCGGCCTCCCGCGATGGCGTCGATGCGGCCGATTTTCCGCGGCACGACGAGCACGGCCCCTTTCGATTCCTGCCGCTGCGCAACACGAACAAGAAGTTCAACCCGACCTCGTCACGGTCGATGCACTTCCCGATCTGGGCGCATCCGCTCGACGGTCGCGTGCGCGGCGAGCCGTTCGAGGACGCGGTCGAAGTGCTGCCCGTGTTCGGC
>JBBQCC010000032.1:0-24997 GCA_038318285.1 Planctomycetota bacterium
CACGCCGGCCAGCGTTCCCGCGACCTACGTCGGCGTGATGGATCCGATTCGCGAGCTGTTCGCGCGCACGCCGGACGCGCAAGTGCGCGGCTTCGACGCGGCGCGGTTCTCGTTCAACTCGCCGAAGGGACGCTGTCCCGCCTGCGACGGACGCGGTTCGACGAAGGTCGAGATGCAGTTCCTCGCGGACCTGTGGCTGACCTGCGAGGCCTGCGACGGCCAGCGCTACTCGCCCGAGGTTCTGGAAGTGCGCCACCGCGGCAAGAACGCGGCCGACGTGCTGGCGATGTCGGTGGACGAGGCGCTCGAGTTCTTCGAGCACCAGCCGCGCATCGTCGAGATCCTCCGCACGCTGCGCGACGTGGGTCTCGGGTACCTGCAACTCGGCCAGAGCTCGACCACGCTCTCCGGCGGTGAAGCACAACGCGTCAAATTGGCCTCGGAACTGTTCCGTGCCGAGACCGGCGGTCGCAGCGCGATCGTGCTCGACGAACCGACGACCGGCCTCGCGACGTCCGACGTCGCGCACCTCGTCACCGTTCTCGATCGTCTCGCCGCGCGCGGCAACGCACTGATCGTCATCGAACACCACACGGGCCTCCTGTCCGCGTGCGATCTCCTCGTCGAGATGGGCCCCGTCGGTGGCGAGGGCGGCGGGCGCGTGATCGCGAAGGGCACCCCGACGGAACTGGCGGCGAATCCAGAATCGGTGACGGGTCCGTGGCTGGAGGAACTTCGCGCCCGCTCTGCTTCGGCCGGCACGAAGCGCAAGACCGCGCCGCGGCGCGCACGGAAGGCGGCCCTGTGATCCGTCCCGACAACCCGCTCATCGTGCAGGGCGACCGTTCGCTGATGCTGCACACGGTCTGCGCGGTCTTCGACGCGGATGGCCGTCCGGCCAAAGACGAGCAAGGCCGTCCGCTGACGCAGGAACACCCGCGTTTTGCCGAGGCGCGCGACCGTCTGGCGGCGTTCGCGGAGCTCGAGAAGAGTCCGGACTACTTGCACACGTACCGCATCACGCCCGTCTCCGTGTGGAACGCGGCGGCGCTCGGCCTCAGCTCGGACGAGATCCAGGCGACGCTCGAAGACTTGGCCTGCGTGCCCGTTCCGCGCAACGTCCTCGAGGAAGTGCGCGGCTGGATCGCGCGCTACGGACTGCTGCGCATCGAGCGTTGTGACAGCGGATTCGAGTTGGTTTCGAACGATGCGGGCGCGCTCAAGGAAGTGCTCGGCCATTCTTCGATCCGCGGCATGCTGCGCGTCGAGGGCGGTCGCGCGTACTTGAGCGAACTCGCGCGTGGCTCGGTGAAGCAGGCGTTGATCAAGATCGGCTTCCCCGTCGACGACCGCGGCGGCTACCTCGAGGGCGACCCCTTCGCCGTGCCGTTGCGCGAGACGACGCTGGCCGGTCGTCCGTTCGGATTGCGCCCGTACCAGCGCGAGGCCGCGAAGGCCTTCCACGCCGGCGGTTCCGTGCTGGGCGGCAACGGCGTCGTCGTGCTGCCGTGCGGAGCGGGGAAAACGGTCGTCGGCCTGGCGGTGATGAACCTCGTGGGCGCGAAGACGTTGATCCTGACCACGAACACCGTTGCGGTTCGGCAGTGGCGCGAAGAGCTGCTCGACAAGACAGCGCTCGGTCCCGCGGACGTCGCCGAGTACACGGGCGACGAGAAGCACGTCGCGCCGATCACGATCTCGACCTACCAGATGCTGACGTGGCGGCGCTCGAAAACGGGCGAGTTCGAGCACTTCACTCTGTTCTCGAAGGAGAACTGGGGGCTCGTCGTGTACGACGAAGTGCACCTCTTGCCCGCCCCGATCTTCCGCGTGACGGCCGAATTGCAGGCGCGCCGTCGACTGGGCCTGACCGCGACGCTCGTGCGCGAGGACGGCAAAGAGGACGAGGTGTTCTGCCTGATCGGGCCCAAGCGCTACGACGTGCCCTGGAAGGTGCTCGAGCAGAAGGGCTTCATCGCCGAGGCGCGCTGCGTCGAGGTGCGTGTGCCGCTCGACGCGAACTGGAAGTCGCAGTACGCGTTCGCCGACGCGCGCGGCAAGTTCCGCGTCGCCTCGGAGAACCCGGCCAAGACCGCGGTCGTGTCGCGGCTGCTCGCGAAGCATGCCGGCGCGCACGTGTTGATCATCGGTCAGTACATCGAGCAGATCGAGGCGCTCGCGCGGCACCTGAAGGCGCCGCTGATCACCGGGAAGACGGCTACCCCCGAACGCGAGCGCCTTTACGCCGCGTTCAAATCGGGCGAGGTGCCCGTGCTGATCGTGTCGAAGGTCGGCAACTTCGCCATCGACTTGCCCGACGCGAACGTCGCGATCCAGATCTCGGGCACGTTCGGTTCTCGGCAAGAGGAGGCACAGCGACTCGGTCGCGTACTGCGCCCGAAGAGCGACGGTTCGGGCGCGGTGTTCTATTCGATCGTCACGCTGGGCTCGCGGGACCAGGAGTTCGCCCAGCGGCGGCAGCTGTTCCTCACCGAGCAGGGTTACACGTACGAGATCATGGACGCGAGCGCGCTCGACGCGCCGCACGAGACCGCAGCGAGATGATCCGACAGGGACAGGACCACACGCCGGGACAAGACGGCAACGGAGACGCGGCGGGCAAGAACGGCACCGACAAGACGGCCACCGTGCGCTGCGCACGCGCGAGCGCCCTCGAAGCCGTGACGAACGTCCGCGAGCACGACTTGGCCGAGTTGTACCGGTTCTGGTCGGGCCAGCGCACCGCGCGCGTGCCCGAGGAACCGGCGGAAGCACGCCGACAGGTCGCGGAGTGGATGGGGCAGGCGTCCATCGTCGAGGCGCGTGTCGCGCTGTTGCCGCGACGGCTGCTGTCGATCCTCGATCTGCACCTCGAGTCCCCGCGCTACCAGTGCACGGCGGCGGAACTGCTCAACGCGCGCCACCTGGCGTACATGTCGAGCTACGACCTGCAGGCGAGCCTGGCCGTGCTCGGACGGCATGCGCTCGTCCTCGAGACGCGCAGCACCACGACCGACAGCTTCGGCGCGCGCTCGTGGACCGTGCCGCAGGACGTCGGCGACGCGATCCTGCGCCAGCGGCGCGCGCGCCGACGCGGCATCTTCGACGCGTTCACACTGCGCGGTCACATCGACCGGCTCTACGACGATCCGTCGCGCGCGCAACGTACGCCGCCGTCGCGTGTGCGCGAACTTTACAAGCTGTACGCGAACGAATCGGCGGCAGTCGGACGCGTCGAGCGCCTGCCCGACGGACTGCGCCAGCTCGTCGAGAAGACGATCGTCGAGTTCGGCGGCATCCTCCCGAAGAGCCTGTTCGATCGCATGGATTCGGCCGTTCCGTGGGAGGGTCGTCGCTTCGGCCACCTGCTTGAGGAATCGCTGGTCGGTACCGTCGAGCGTCTCGAGCTGGGTCGCTACGGCATCCAGCACAACGACGAGACGCTGATCATATTCAACGAGGTGGCGCTGGCTTGGCTGCGCCGCGTCGCGGTGCCGGGCGACCCGGACAATCCGTTCGACGAATCCTGTCTGGGCGTCGACCTCGCGTCGAATCTCTCACGCTTCATCGCTTACGTGGTCGAGCACGATGTGCGCTTCACCGTGCGCGGGGAGATCTTCAAGACGACCGAGAGACGCATTCAGGAAGAGCTGCTGCCGAACCCCGGCCGCGAGCTGTCGCGCGCGGACGTGCTGTCGTTCCTGTACGGGTTCACGAAGGGCGCGCGCCTGATCGAATCCACGGGCGAGCGCACGTTTGCGCTGACCAGCGCCGGCCGCGAGTGGGAGGCGCACGACCTCGATGCGAAGTTGCGCATGCTGCTCGAGCATTCGATCGAGGAACGCGAACTTCCCGGCGAGCATCACCACCAGGTACGCATGCGTCGGATCCTGATGCGCCTCTTGAAGCGCGTCGAGCCGGGCGTCTGGTACGACCTCATGTACGTGCCGTTCCTGTCGCGCAACACGTACCTGTGCAGCCTCGACGACCTCGCCGTGGACGAGTACTTCGCTGCGCGCTTCCAGGGCGGTGGCTACACGCCGATGGACGACATCCAACGGCTCGCATGGCACCTCGTGACGTGGGTGAAGCAGCGCCTGTACCTGCTCGGCATCGTCGACCTCGGCTACGACAAGACTGGTCGCCCCGTCGCGGTGCGCCTGACGCGGATCGGTGCGCGACTTTTGGGCGTCGTGGACGGCACACCGGAGACGGCCATCTCCGCCGTCGGCAGCCTGGTCGTCACGCCGGACTTCGAAGTCGTGCTGTTCCCGACCGGCGACGACGGCGAGCTGATCCACGACCTCGACCGCTTCTGCACGCGCGACAAGCAGGGCGGCGTGATGAGCTTCCGCGTCAGCGAGCGCTCGGTGCAGCGCGCGCTGCACGAGGGAATGTACCTGCGGCGAATCCTCGGGACGTTGGAACGCCACTCGCGCACGCCCGTCCCGCAGAACGTGCTGTTCTCGATCCGCGATTGGGCTTCGCAGGCCGGCTGCATGCACCTCGGCGCGGACTTCGTCGTGCGCGGGGATGATCTCGACCTGGTCACCAAGTTCCGCGGCGACCCCGGCGTGAAGCCGCTGCTGCGGGAAGTGCTCGACGATCGACGCACGCGCTTGCGCAACGTGTCCACGCTGCGGCGCACGCAATCCTTGTTGCGCGAACTCGGCTACCTCGTCGAACTGGACGAGGGGGCGGCGTGAACATGCGCCGCCTCCCGGGGCGGATTCTGGCGCTCACGCCGGGCGATCTGCGCGACGCGACGGTCGCGTCGTTCGTGAACCGGGCCCGCGGCGCGATCGAGGCGGGGCTGGAATCGATCCTGGTGCGCGAACCGAGCCTTTCGGATCGCGCGACGACGAGCCTCGCGCGCGAGCTGCGCGCGTTGCTCGGTCGCCGCGGTTGGTTGGCGATCCATGACCGTGTGCACCTGGCGCCGATCGTGGACGCCGATGCGGTCCACCTGGGCTTCCGTTCACTCTCGATCGAGGTCGCGCGTGCGATCCTGCCCGACGAGTGCGCGGTCGGGTTCTCGGCACACACGCACGACGAACGGAGCGCACATCGGGGCGCGGACTACCTCGTATTCGGGCCCGTGTTCCCGACGCGCAGCAAGTTCGGCGTGCTCGACGCCGTGGGCGTCGACGGTCTCGAGCGCGCGGCGCTCGACACCGACGTGCCGATCTGGGCGCTGGGCGGGATCGATGCGGCGAATGCCGCGGAGTGCGCGCGACGCTGCCGCGGGATCGCCGTTCGCGGCGCGCTGCTCGGCGCGGAAGACCCGCTGCTCGCGTGGCGCTCGTTGCAGGTCGCAGTCGTTGTCGCAGGAGCGGGCCCATGAGCTGGAGCGAAGACGCCATTCACCGCGCGCTGGCCGCCGGTCCGGCGCCGCGCGGTCTCGCGGGCAGCCGCGGTCACGACGCGGCCGTGCTCGCGCGCATCGCCGGCCGTCCGGTCGTGTGCGTCGACGCGTGCATCGAGGGCGTGCACTTCGCGAGCAACGCCGCGCCGCGCTCCGTCGGTCGCAAAGCCTGCGCGCGGGCTCTGTCCGATCTCGCCGCGACCGCCGCGCGACCGCGCGCGGTCCTCCTCGCGCTGTCGGCGCCGCGCGACCTCCCGGAACGCTGGATCCTGTCCGCCATCGCTGGTGTGCGCGAGGCGGCGCGCGCGCACGGGGCCGATCTCGTCGGCGGCGACCTCGCGTGCACGCCCGGACCCGCGCAACTCGTCGTCACCGCGCTGGGGGAGTTCGACGCGCGCACGCGCGCACCGGGGCGAGACCGCGCACGCGTCGGGCAGAGCGTCGTCCTCACCGGACCGACGGGCGGCAGCGCGCTCGGTCGTCACCTGCGCATCGAGCCGCGCATCGCGTTCGGTCGCGAACTCCACGGTCTGGGTGCGACCGCGCTGATGGACATCAGCGACGGCTTGGCCTGGGATCTCTACCGGCTGGCGCGCGCATCCGCAGTGCGCATCCGATTGAACATGGCCGACCTTCCCGTGCACCGCGACGCGCTGCGGCTGGCGCGCAGCACGCACGCCGAAGTGTGGGAGCACGCACTGCACGACGGCGAGGATCACGAACTCGTCGCCACGATCGCTCCGGCCGCGTGGTCGCGAGCGAGCGCCGTGAAGAGGCGCCGTCTCGGCAGCGTGATCGGCCGAGTCGTGCGCGGCGCGGGTCTCGAACTCGACTTCGGCGACAGGCGCGTCGAGTGGAATCCGTCGATGGGGGGGTGGAAGCACGGTGCGTGAGCGCGCCTGGATCTCGCGCGACCCCGACGCGACGGAAGCGCTGGGCGAAGCGATCGGACGCGCCGCCGTGCCCGGTCTCGTCATCGCGCTCGACGGTGATCTCGGCGCGGGCAAGACCTGCTTCGTGCGCGGGCTCGCGCGCGGACTCGAAGTCGAGGACGACGTCGCGAGTCCGACTTTTGCCCTCATGCGGACTCACGCCGGACGCATCCCGTTGCACCACTTCGACGCCTGGATGCAGGGTCGCGAACGCGCGTTCCTGGACGACGGCGGTGCCGAGTGGCTCGATGGCGAGGGCGTTGCCGCGGTCGAATGGGCCGCTCGCGTCGCGGAGGCTCTCCCTGCCGTCCGTCTCGATCTCCGACTGGCGCACCTCGGGCCAACCGCGCGCAGCCTGCACGCGACCGTGCGCGGCTCGGGCGAAAGGGCCGAGCGTATTGCGCGTATGCTCGCCTGCTTGCCGCGGATCCCCGCGCTCGAACCGTCCGACCCGTCGCCGACTCCCCACGACGACTAGCAGTTCCCAAACGTCGCCTTCGTGGCCGTTCACGGTCGCCTTTCCTATCCTTCTGCCCCCCATGCTCCGCGCCGCCGGTCTCACCTTCGCTCTCGCCCCGTTCCTCGCGCCGTTCGCGCAGGATTCTTCGAGTCCGAAGCAGAAGGAGGAGGCGCCGCCGGTCACGGTGACGAAGAAACCGACCGATGCGCCCGGCGAGGACGCGGCCTTCCTGGGCGGCGCACAGGTGCAGGATCCCGATCGGATGCTCGGTCCCGACCGTGCGCTCGAACTCACGTTGGAGGGCGCGTACGAGCTCGCTCTGAAGCGGAACCTCCAGCTGCAGATCGCGACCACGGACGCCCAGGTCGCGCTGTACCGCGCGCGCGGTTCGTGGGGCGCATTCGACTGGGTGCTCGGCGCGCGACTCGGCTACACCGACGCCGAGTTCCAGCCGCGCAACGTGTTCGGCGGCGGCAGCGAAACGAACGAGCAGTACTCGATCGACCTCACCAAGCCGACGACGATCGGCGGCACGTTCCGTATCGGATTCGATTCGACGCGCAGCAACACGGACTCGGCCTTCAACGCGATTCAGCAGTCGACCGCGGACGTGGTCTCGCTGAGCTACGTTCAGCCCCTGCTGCGCAACGGCTGGACCGACTACACGACCGCGCAACAACGGCTGGCCGATTTGGAGGCGCTGCGTTCGGACCAAGCCGTTCGCACGGCGCGCCAAAAGCTGCTGCTCGACGTCGCGAACGCATACTGGGACCTCGTTTCAGCGCGCGAACAGCTCGACGTCGCGGACAAGAGCCTCGCGCTCTCGCGCGCGCAGGTGGACCAGGACAACCGGCGCCTCGAGGCGGGCCTGGGCACGGACGTCGAAGTGCTGCAGGCGCAGGCCGACGTCGCGACGCGCGAAGAGGGGCGACTCCAGCGCGAGTTCGAGGTGCGCACGGCGACGGACGGCCTGCGCAAGTTGCTGTTCCCGGGTACCGACACGGCCCTGTGGGACACCGCGCTCATCCCGGCGACGCCGCTGCCGGACGATCCGCGCGCGGACGGCGTCCCGTCGTGGCCCGCGGCGATGGCGACCGCGATCACGCGGCGCCCCGAATTGCGCGAGCAGCGTTCGCTGATCGAGCAGGCCGAGGTGCGCCACGAGGCGTCGAAGACCGACCGCAAGCCGCAGCTCGACCTCGACCTATCGGCCGAGGGGCAGGGCTACTCGACCAGCGACGGCGACGCGCTCGACACGGCGCTGACCTACGACTTCCCGACGTACCGTGCGAGCCTCACGTTCGGGCTGCCGATCGGCAACACGACGGCGCGCAACGCCGAGCGCGCCGCTTGGGCCGAAATCCGTCGTGCGCGGCTGACGTACGACCAACTCGAGACGTCCGTGGTGGCGGACGTTCGCGCGGCGGTGCGTGACGTGCTGTACGCCGTCGAGGCCGTGCGCGCCTCGCGCAAGAGCCTGGAGCTCGCGCAGCGCCAGTTGACCGCCGAACAGGCGCGCTACGCGGTCGATCAGTCCACGACGTTCCAGGTGCTGCAGTTCCAGACCGATCTCGCGACCGCACTCTCGAACGAGCGCCGCGCGCGCGTGGGTTTTTCGCGCTCGCTGGTGCGCTTGCAGTCGGCACAGGGCGTGCTCGGGGACGACTTGGGTTCGTGATCGAGCCCGCCGTTCGCTCATGCGTGATCCCCTGACCTCCGCACGCCTCCTCGCCTGTGCCGTGTTGCTCGCCGCGTCGTGCGATCGCGCACCCGAGGAGACGACTCCGTCGACCCCTGCGGGTGCGAGCGCTCCGGGTCATGCCGCGTCGGGTTCGAGCTCAGCGGCCGACTTCGACCCCCGCACCGACGATCGCTTCGCGTTCTTGCTCGGGGAGTGCACCCGAACGGAACCGTTCACGGCGGACACGAGCGACCTCATGCCCGCCCTGGTCGCGAAGTTGGCCGTCGCCGAGTCCGTCGTCGCATCGCGCGCGCGTGAGGACTTGATCGCCGCCGGCCGCGGCGCGGTGCCCGAGCTGCGCCGCGCACTCGATCGCTGGTACTCGGAGCCGGGCATGGCTCCGCGCCTGCTCGCGTTGCTCGAGATCGCCTCCCTCGCGGGAGGTCCCGAGACGCGCGCGATGGGGCTGTCCGGTCTGCAGCATCCCTCCGAAACCGTGTGTTCCGCCGCTGCGCGCGCGTTGGCGAGCGCGGGACAGCCGGAGGACTTCGATGTGCTCGCCGCTCCGATCGAGCATTCCGGTCTCGAGTACGCCAAGCAGGCCGGCCGCGCACTCCTCGCGTGCGACCCCGCGCGCGTCGCGCGGGAATTCCCCGCGTGGATGGATCGGCCCGGCTTCGCGCGCGTCTTGAAAGACCTCGCGCCGGCCGTGAGCGCGAAGCTCACTGCGGAGGACCGCGCTCGCATGATCGCGGACCCGC
The DNA here is from genome assembly GCA_038318285.1 of Planctomycetota bacterium. Lineage (GTDB taxonomy): Bacteria > Planctomycetota > UBA1135 > UBA1135 > JAEUHZ01. Next base: position 9,200 of record JBBQCC010000032.1, read on the forward strand.
GCTCGACGGGCACGCTCCGAGCGTGGCTCCTCGCTGCGAGTGCCGAGTCCGGTGACGAGTCGGCGCGCGCGACGCTGCGCGCTGCGCTCGCGGATCCGGCCACGCCGCTGCGCGAGGACCTCGTGCAGGCCGCGACGGCGTCCGGCCTCCTCGGCGACGTGATCGCGTTGGCCGACAGCGACCCCGATCCGGGCATTCGCGCGCTGGCGGTCCAAGCGGCGGCGGCGCGGCCCGAGTCGTCCACCGCACGGTCGCAAATCTCGGCGGCCCTCGCGGATGGCGACCCGACCGTGCGTGCGACGGCGTTGAACGTACTGTGCGCGCGCATGGATCCGGCGGGCATCGATCGCGCCATCGAGTTGCTCGCGGGCACGAATGAACAGGTCACGCAGGGTCTGAGCGCGCTGCGCGCTCCGCTCGCGCAGGACGCGCGGCTCGCCGGGCGCGTGCTCGACCGACTCCTCGAACTCGTCGACGGCGGTGGGCGTTCCGCGGGACAGGCCATCGAGCGCGCGATCAGTCAGGTGCCGCTCGAGCGCGCGGCGCGATTCCTCGTCGAACGCGGCCGCACCACACCGGGCCTGATCCAAGACTTGCCCGCCCACCGTTGGTACGCGGTGCAGGCCGGAAACACGGGCACGCCCGGCCGCGCGTGGATTCGGGAACAGTGGGACGTCGAGAAGGACCCGCTGCGCAGGTTGGATCTGCTCGTCGCCGGCGTGCAGGAGAAGGGCCCGGCGGTGCCGCAGTTCCTACTGCACGTCATGGAGTCCGAACGCGCACTCGACATGGAGCGCCTTCTGGCCGCGGACCTCTTCGCTCGCGCCGTTCCCGCTTTCGAAGCGGCGCCCGTGCTGAAGCGGATTGCACCGCGCATCACCGACCCGACGATGCACCGCGCGCTCGATTGTGAGCTGTGGCGCTTCTACGGGCCCGAGCGCTGAGCCCACGGGAAAGTGCGGAGTCCACGGGGAGGGCGAACCTCGTAGCGACGATGCTCCGGATGACGAAGCTCGCGGCACGCGCGCCCCACGAGGACTCTGGCTTGCCCTGTGCTTGCGTTGTGCGTACTGCGCCCTTACGTTGAGCGCTCGGTGCTGCGGGGCGCGCGCCCTGCCCACCGCCCGCGGACCTGGCGGTCCGTTCGACGTCGACTCCCATGCGGATCCCCGCAGGCATCGTGTGGATCGTGGTCGCGTGCGCGAGTTGCCTCGCCGCGCTGCCAGCTTGTTCCGAGGCCGAGTCCGATGCCCGGCCATCGAAGTCGATTCCCTCGGGGGCGAACCGGGACCGCGCCGTGGGTGCGCGACCTCAGCAGCCCGCGGCGCGCGCGCTGCCGCTGTTCGACGCTTCGCTGGCGCGTCCGCCGCGCACGTGGTTGCCGGGACGCGTGGCCAAGCCGCCGGCGTGGAGCGACGCGTGGCGCGCGCGACTCGACCCGCGTCGTGACGGCTATCCGGCCGAAGCCCTGTGCGCGCGCCTCGAGGATGAACTCGCGCGCGCGCTGTCGGCGGCGCTCGGCCCGCACGGTGACGCCGCGGCACTGCGCGGACTCGGATCCGCCGACCTCACGTTGCCGTTCGAGTTCGTGCCCGCTGCGCGCACGACGCTTCTCGCGGACGACGGCGTGCGTGCCGAGGAAGCGACGGAGTTCGCGACCGCGGCGGACGTCGACGCGGCGCTCGCAGGGTGGCGTGCACTGTTCGCGAACCTCGGCGACGTGCGTTGCGAGGTCGCGATCGAGACGTGGACGCAGCGGACGAACGGTCGCATCGGGGCACAGATCGTCGTGCGTTCGTCGGCACGCGGCGCGACGAGCGCGCAGGCCACGCTTGCGCTCGATACCGAATGGGTGACCGTCGAGGGCTCCGCGCGCCTTGCGCGTGCCGCGCCGCGCTCGGTGACGACCGTCACCGCGACCACGCCGCTCTTCGTCGACGGGACTCGCGGTGCGCTGGCGGCCGAGCCGTGGTTCGCGAACGACGTACTCTTGGGCACGAACGCGCGACACAGTCGACGGGATCGGCTCGGCCTCGACCCGTTCCTCGGCATGCACGGGATCGCAGTCGGCGACGTGAACGGAGATGGTCTCGACGACGTGTACGTGTGCCAATCCTCGGGCATTCCGAACCGACTGCTCATCCACCTCCCGGACGGCACGGCCCGGGACGCAGCCGTACCGGCGGGCGTCGCCTTTCTCGACGGGTCTTCGTGCGCGTTCTTCGCGGATCTCGACGGCGACGGCGACGAGGACCTCGGCATCGCCACCGGCGACGTGCTCTTGCTCGCGTGGAACGACGGACACGGGAGGTTCCCGGAGGGCAGCGCGCTGCGCGCACCGGATGGTTCCGAGATCTACTCCGTGGCCGCCGCTGACGTCGACCTGGACGGCGACCTCGACCTGTACGCGTGTCGCTACGTCGAGGGCGGCGTCATGGGCGGAGCGCCGGCTCCGTACCACGACGCGCACAACGGCGCGAAGAACGTGTTCTGGCGCAACGAGGGCGATCGGCGGTTCCGTGAGTGCACGGCCGAAGTCGGGCTCGACGCGGGGAACGACCGTTTCTCGCTGGCCGCGGTCTTCGACGACTTCGACGACGACGGCGATGCAGACCTGTACGTCACCAACGACTTCGGTCGCAACAACCTGTACGCGAACGAGGGCGGCCACTTCGTGGACGTGGCTCCGCGGTCCGATGCCGAAGACGTCGCCGCGAGCATGGGCGCGGCCGTGGGGGACGTGGATCTCGACGGCGCGCTCGACATCTACGTGACGAACATGGAGAGCGCGGCGGGGTCGCGTATCGCGCGCAACGAGCGCTTCCTTGCCGCGCGCCCCGCGGAGCGGCCCGCCTACGTTCGGCACGCGCGCGGCAATTCCCTGCTGGCGGGTCGCGCGGACCTGCACTTCGACGGCGCGCTCGAGGAAAGCGGCGCGCGGCGCGGATGCTGGGCTTGGGGCTCGGTATTCAGCGACTGGAACGCAGACGGACTGCCGGACGTGTTCGTACCGAACGGCTTCCTGACCGGTTCGCGGAGCGAAGATCTCGAGAGCTACTTCTGGCGCGTGCTCGTCGCGTCCACTCCGGCTGCTCCGCCGCCGACCGAGGAGTACCTGCGCAGTTGGCAGTTCTTCCGCCAGCTGACGATGGTCGAGGGGTACTCGTGGAGCGGCCACCAGCGCGACGACGCCTACCTGAACGTCGGCGGACGTCGTTTCGTGGACGCGTCGCGTGCCCTCGGTATCGACTTCCCGGAGGACGGTCGCTGCGCAGTGCGCTGTGACTGGGACGGGGATCTGCGCGAGGATCTGTGGATCGGATCGCGCACGGCGCCGTGCGTGCGCCTCCTCCTCGCGAACGATGCGCGCGTCGGCCGCAGCGTCGCGTTCGAGTTGACCGGGATGCGTACGAACCGCCAAGGCATCGGCGCGACCGTGTTCGTCGAAGCCGGCGGCCGCACGTTGCGCGGAGCGGCGCGCATCGGCGACGGCTACCTCTCCAGTTCTTCGAAGCGCATCCTCGTGGGACTGGGCGACGCGGCCAGCATCGCCGCGGTGCGGGTACGCTGGCCCGGCGGAGAAGTCGAGAGCTTCTCCGGCGTGCGCCCCGGCGCTGTGTGGCGACTCGTCGAGGGCAGCGGTCGCGCCGAGGAGCGCGTTCTGCACCGCGCCCGACCGACGACCGAAGCGACGCCCTGGAACCCGGTCGCCGGCGCCGGTTTCGGACGCATCGTGCTCGACGACCGCCTGCCGATCGGACCGTTCGAGTGGACGACCCCCGAGGGCGGCACGCGCCGCGTCGATGAGTTCACCGGCAGTGCGCTGCTCGTCGGCATCGGTCGCGTCGGCGACCCGGAGACGGAGCAACTCGCGGCGTCGCTCGCCGCACCCTTCGCATCCGCCGGATCGGGCATCGCGACGTCCCTGATCGCGCTGCCTGAAACCGGACAGGAAGCCGCCGGGCGAGGTTGGTTGGACGAGCACGCACCCGGGGGCCGCGGCGGAATGCTCGACGCGCGCGCCGCGCAGGTGCTCGAAGTCCTGCTGATCGAGGTGCTCGGGCCGTTCGAGAAGCTGCCGCTACCGCTCGTGCTCATGGTGGATCGCGGCGGCGATCTCGTGCTCGTGCGCTGCGGGCCGACCGGTGGCGAGGCGCTGTGGAGCGACGCCCGCGCCGTCGCGGAACTTCAGCCCGGTGCGCGCGGCACGGAGTCCCTGGTCGGCGGCGGTCGCTGGGTCCGCGGTCCGGAGCGCGCGCTCGGGCCGATGGGCGACGTATTCGAACGCCTGGGCCGGGCGGATTGGGCCGCGTGGTTCCGACAGCGTGCGCTCGCTCGACCAGGCCGTTGAGCGCGGCCGTTGAGCGCGGCCTGCGCGCGCTCCGGTCAGCGGCGCGCGCTCCGATCCGCGGCGCACACGCGGATCAGCGGCGCGTGACCGCGACCCAATCGCCGCTCGCGCGGACTTGATCGGCGCGCGGCGCCGCGTCGACGCCGCTGAACTGGCCGCTGGAGTTGCGGTGGCCGAGCAGGCCGCGGCGCGGCGTCCATATGAAGGCTCCGCGGCCCGTCTGCGCGTGCTCCCACGGCCAAGCGCGCAGCATCGGCTCGCCGGGCTCGAGTTCCGTGACGTCGAAGAGGTACCCGTGCCGGCGCAGCGAGCCGTCGGTGCGCAGCTCGAGATCTTCGAGCCGCCGTCGCAGATTCGGGTCCAGCGCGGCGAGCTCCGCCAGCGTCTTCTGCCGCGCGCCCGACGACGGGTCGCCGGTTCCGACCGGGCGGCCTTCGACATGGCCGGCCGCGGCGGGTTCCGAGGCCAGGACGCGCAGCATGCGCAGTGCGTCGCGCTCGTTCTCGCGCAGCCCGAAACCGCGCAGTACCGGCAGTGTGACGAGCACCACGATGAGGCCGATCGCCGCGAGAGTCAGGCGATCGAGCCAGGACAGCGTGCGCGCGGCGGCCCGGGTCTCGTGCAGAACGGTCGGCGCGGGCACGGCGACCGCAGCGCTCGAGTTCAGCTCGGGAAGGGAGTACTTCTCGTTCGGAGCCTGCGTGGACATGCCGAGTTCGACGGGTCGGTTGGCGGGGAAGCGGGGGTCGACGTTTGCGTCCTCGAGGATGTCGTGCTCGATGTCCGCGTGGCCGAAGTCTGTGTGGCCGAAGTTCGTGTGGCCGAACTGCGCTGCATCCCGGGGCATGCGCGCAGCGGAGGTGCGTGCATCGACGAGTTCTCCCACGTTGTGCAGCGCGCCGGCAGGCCGTCCGGCGCTACGCTGCACTCCATGTCCCGCGCGCCCGCGATGCAAGACCTTTCGCCCGATCTCGCGCGCGCCGCGCGCGCCATCGCCGAGGGCATCGGCGCGGACGGCGGACGCGCGTGGATCGTCGGCGGCGCGCCGCGCGACCTGATCCTCGGCGGATCGCCGCACGAGATCGACATGGCGTCGGAACTCGACCCGGATCGGATCCAGGCGCTGTTCCCGCGCACGACGCCACTCGGCCGCGCGTTCGGGACCGTGATCGTGCACCTCCAGGGCGTCGACGTGGAGCACACGACCTTTCGCACGGAGTCGGAGTACGCCGACGGTCGGCGTCCGGACGCGGTGCGCTTCGGCGCGAGCGTCGAGGAGGACGCGTTGCGCCGCGACTTCACTTGCAACGCGATCTTCCTCGACCCGCTGAACGACGAGGTGCGCGACCCGGTCGGCGGCATCGCCGACCTCGCGGCGCGTCGATTGGCCTGCGTCGGCGATCCCGGCGAACGCTTCCGCGAGGACGCGCTGCGCCCGCTCCGCATGGCGCGCTTCGCCGGCGGCCTGGGTCTGGAACCCACGGCCGCGACGGCCGAGGCTGCGCGCCAGGAGGCGGAAGGGCTGCGGCGCGTGAGCCGCGAGCGCGTGCTGCGCGAGCTGGCCGGCATGTTCCGGCGACCCGGCGCGGCGGTCTGCGTGGGTTGGATGGAGCGCTGCGGTCTGCTCGAGCCGGCTCTGCCTGGCTTCGGCGCACTCGGTCGGGGGGCGCCGGGAGCGCTAGGGGCCGGCGCGCTCCGGACACGGGCGGTCGCGGCCCTGCGCGAGCCGGCCGGGACCGAACGCGGGCTCGCGGTCCTCCTCGGTCCCACGCCCGAGGATCTGGCGGACCCCAGCTCGTCGCGCGCGCTGCTCGTCGCGCTGCGCACCTCGCGCCTGACCCAGACCACGGTCGAGGACGGTTGGCGGCTCGCCGGCGAAGTGCTCGCCGACCGCGCGCCGACGCGCGCGACGCGGCTGCGTTGGATGCGTCGACCGGGATTCGACGTCGGTGTCGCATGGCTGGAGGCCTGGTCGCGCGCCGCGGGAGCGGGCGACGGTCCGTCGCCGGCGCTGATCGCTGAACGCGCGTCGCTGACGCCGGGCGAGCTGGAACCGCAGCGGCTGCTCGAGGCGGCGGACCTCGCGCGGCACGGGATCGCGGCCGGCCCGCGGTACGGCGAGATCCTGCGTGCGCTGGAGACGGAGCAGCTCGACCTGCGCGTGCACACGCGTGACGAAGCGCTGGCGTGGTTGGCGCGGCAGTAGGCGTCGCGCGTCAGGCCGCGGGCATCAAGACGGTGGGAACGCGCGCCGCAGCGCGTGCGCGAGCGGGTAGCCGAGCAGGATGATCGCGGCCGCGATCGCGCCTTCGAAGTTCGCGGACCGCATCCCGAGCAGCGCGACCACGGCGCTGGCGATCAACAAGCGACGCAGCGCGAGCCCCATCGCGCGCTCGACATCGCCACGCGTCCATTCCGTCCGCGCGTGCGCGGCGCGCACGAGTCCCCAAGCGCCGGCGATAGCGACCGCGAGCGCGGCCGCGCGCGCGTAGATCGGGATCGCGATCGGCATCACGACGGACACGCCGCCGACGAGCACGAGGAAGCCCGCGGAGAGCGCGAGCATCCCGCGCGGGCGCGTCCCGATGGGGCGCGCGTCCTCGCCGTCCTCGAGCCGACCGAGCCGCGAGACCGTGACGACGTACGCGCCGTAGAGCAGCACCGGCCCGAACGCCCACGCCGGATCGACGCCCGAAATGCGGGCGTTCCAGGCCCAAAACACGCCCGAACCGAGGTTGCCCGCTCGACAGAGTCCGAGCAGCAGCGGTCCGGACCAAGCTCCGCGGCCGGCGAAGTCGTACGCGATCGCACTCAGGGCCACGGCGCCCATCCACGCGGCGCTCGACGGTGCCGCGAGCGCTGCGCAAGCCACACCCAGCAGGACCAGACCGATGCCGGTCACGAGGGCGAGCGCGGGCGAGATCGCCCCGCTCGGGATCGGCCGTGCCGGTCGCGTGCGGCCGTCGTGGTCGCGATCGTTCCAGTCGTTCAGCGCCAGGGCGCCGTGGTAGACGCCCAGCGCGGCCGGCACGAGCCAGTACGCGCGTGCGTCCCGCGGGAATCCGCCGCACGCGAAGACGAGGCCCGCCAGCGCATCGGCGGCCGCGCTGGGCGCGAGCGAGATGCGCAGCAGGCGCAGCCAGGACTTCAAGAGACGGGGACGCGCGTCACGGAACGATCCAGCGCACGACGTCGTTGAACGTGACGTACACCATGAGCGACACGATCAGCACGACGCCGACGAGCTGGCTGTAGCCGTGGATACGCTCCGAGACTGGCGAACCCTTGAGCTTCTCGATGAGCAGGAAGAAGAGGTGCCCGCCGTCCAGCACGGGGATCGGCAGCACGTTGATGAACGCGAGGTTCATGCTGAGCATGCACAGGAAGTAGAAGAGCTTCGCGATACCGTCCGAGACGAACGAATGGCTGACGACGCCGATCGTGATGATGCCGCCGATGTTCTGGCTGCTGACCTGGCGGAAGAGGATGCGCTTCAGGGTCAGCCAGGATTCCTGCAGGAACTTCCACGACAGCCCGAATCCGGCTCGTACTGCGTCCATTGGACCGGCGCTGCGGAACACGTACTGCGCGTCGCGCACACCGAAGCCGTAGACGGGCAGCTCCAGCGCCTGCGGCACGACGCGCAGCGCGATCGTCTCCTCGCCGCGCTGGACGTCGATCGCGAGCTCCTGGTTGTTCCCGGCTTCCTTCGTGGCCGTCTGGACATCGGCGAAGGTGGACACCGCGTGCCCATCGATGCGTGCGATGCGGTCGCCGTCGACGAGCCCGGCCCGTGCTGCGGCGGAGCCGGGTGAGATCGCGACGACCGTCGAATCCGCGTCCTGACCAACGGCGACGTCGCGCGACAGCGCCACCGCGTCCTCGGCCGAGAGCTGCGGAATCTCCAGTCCCAGCGTCGATCCCGCGCGCTCCACGCGCACGCGCAGCGGCCCCGTCGCGTTCTCGAGGCGATCGAGGAAGTCGTACGGTCGTACGAGCGGGGTCCCGCCGACTTCCAGGATGCGATCCCCCTCGACGAGCCCCGAGCGCAACGCCAGCGGCGTCGCACGCACGGCGACGACGCGGCGCACGACCGGTCCGACACCCAGGCGCGGATCGCCCGTGGCGGTCTTGCCGGGCACGATCTCGGCCTCGTACGTGGCCCCGTCCCGCGCGAACGTCGCGCGGATCGGGCCGCCGCCGCGAGCGGCCTTGGCCAGACGTTCGTCGAGCGACAGCGCGGCACTCGTGCCCGCGACGTCCACGAGCGCATCGCCGTCGCGCAGGCCGGCCGCTTCCGCCGGCGAACCCTTCTCGACCGCGATCGCACCGCGCGCGTCGGCTGCGGGGTTGACGCCGATCGAATAGGCGCCGATGACGTCGTTCCACTGCGGGACGAGCTTCAGCGTGCGCGTCGTCGCCGCTCCCGGATCACGCACGACGAGCAGCGCCTCCTCGGGCGAGCCCAGCGCGACCTCGGTCGGGATGTTCGCGAACGAATAGACGGAGTTGCCGTTCACCGAGACGACGCGCGTCCCGGGTTGGACTCCGGCTTGCCAGGCCGGGGATCCGGGCGTCGCCGCGCCGATGACGGGCTCGGAGAAGGGCACGCCGATCGCGAGGATGATCGGGAAGACGACGAGCGCGAACGCCACGTTCATCAGCACGCCGCCGGAGTAGATGAAGAAGCGTTGCCCGACGCTCTTCGCGGGCAGCTCGTCGGATGCGGGCGGGGCGCCGTCGACCGAGCCTTCCTCGCCGGCCATCTTCACGTAGCCGCCCAGCGGCACCGCGGCGATCTGGTACGTCGTCGGTCCGCGCTTCCAACCGAGCAGTCGCGGGCCGAACCCCAGCGAGAACGTCTCGACACGCACTTTGCACCAGCGCGCCGCGAGGAAGTGGCCCAGCTCGTGCACGAAGATGACGAGCCCGATGCCGAACGCGACGAGCGCCCAGCGGTAGATGTTCAGGAGGAGTTCGTCCATCGGCTTTTCCGTGTCTTCGCGATCGATCTAGTGGGTACGCGGGCCGTGCGTGGGCGGCGTCGCCCCGATTGCCACGCCGGCCGCCCGCAGCGCGGGGGAGAGCTTCGCGATCTCGGCGCGGGCGCGATCGCGTGCCTCCGCGTCGGCATGCAGGAGGACGTCGATGCTCTCGTCGCGTCCGGCGCGGCCCGCGAGCACGCGCGCGTTGACACGCATGATGTCCTCGAAACCGATGTCGCCGCGCAGGAACGACTCGACGGCGACTTCATCTGCGGCGTTCACGACGGCACCGCAGTCGGATCCGCCCTCGACGCAGGCGAAGCCCAGTTCGAGCGCGGGGAATTTGGCGTGATCGGGCTCCTCGAACGTCAGTGCGCGGAACGCCGTGAAGTCGAAGCCAGTCAGCGGCGCCGGCGCGCGTGCCGGATGGTGCAGCGCGTAGTGGATCGGCATGCGCATGTCGGGCGGGCCCATTTGCGCGATCACGGATCCGTCGACGAATTCCACGAGCGAGTGCACGACGGACTGCGGGTGGATCGCGACCTGGATGCGATCGCGGCCCAGACCGAAGAGGTGGTGCAGCTCGATGATCTCGAATGCCTTGTTCATCAGCGTCGCCGAGCCGACCGTGATGCGCGGCCCCATGACCCAGTTCGGATGGCGCAGGGCCTGAGCCGGTGTCACGTGCGCGAACTCGGCGTGCGGCGTCGAGCGGAAGGGGCCGCCGCTGCCGGTCAGGATCACGCGGCGGACGCGCCCGATGTCCTCACCGCGCAGGCACTGGAACACCGCCGAGTGTTCGCTGTCGACCGGGATGAGCGTCGCGCCGTGCTCGCGGGCGATCTGCATGAGCAGCGTGCCGGCGACCACGAGCGACTCCTTGTTCGCCAGCGCCAGCGTCTTGCCGCGCGAGAGGACCTCGGCCGACGCGCGCACGCCCGCGGCGCCGACGATGCCGTGCACGGCGATGTCGAAGTCCGCTGCGCGACAGAGTTCGAGAGCGGCGTCCGGTCCCGTGAAGAGGTGCGTCCCGTGGGGCAGCTCGCCGCGCAGCGATTCGGCCGCCTCGGCGTCCGCGACGGCGACGAAACGCGGGCGGAACTCGTGCGCCTGCGCCGCGATCGCGCGCCAGGAACCGCGCGCCGAGAGCCCCTCGACGCGAAAGCCACCCGGCGCTCTGCGCAGGAGATCGAGGGTCTGGGTACCGATCGAGCCGGTGCTGCCGAGGAGGAGCAGGGAACGCATGCGTGGCGATTTCGCGCGGTGTACGCGCTCAACGTCGTTGCCGCGCCGAGCCGTCGCAAACTAGTCTAGGCCTTGCGGCGCGCTGGAACAGCGCCGCGTCCCTTGTCCCCCTGGATCGTGCAGCACTGTTCGGCCTGCGGTACGCGACTCGTCGCCGCCGAGGTGGAGGGTCGTGAGCGCTCGCGCTGCCCGGTCTGCCCGTTCGTCTGGTACGAGAACCCGGCACCGGCATCGGGCGGCATCGTCCTGGGCGCGAACCGGACCGTTTTGCTCGTGCGGCGCGCCTTCGATCCCTTCCGCGGGGCCTGGGCGCTGCCCGCCGGGTTCCAGGAGAAAGACGAGACGCCGCGCGAGGCCGCGGCGCGCGAGGTCCGCGAGGAGTCCGGTCTCGACGTCGAGGTGGGGGAGCTGTTCGACCTGGCGTTCGTCCCCGGGGGGCGGCGCTCGGTGAACCTGGCGCTGTTCCTGTGCCGGCCGACGGGCGGCGTCCTGTGCGGGGGTCCGGACGTCCTGGACGCGGCGTGGTTCTCGCTCGACGCACTCCCGACCGACCTGGCCTTCGAGAACGGCCCGCTCTTCCTGGAGCGCGTGCGCGCGCGCCGTTAGGCTCGTTCCCGCATGAGCGGCAACACGACGGTTTCACGCTACGCCCAGGCCGGCGTCGACATCGAGAAGAAGTACGACGCGGTCGAGCGATCGACCGCCGTGATCCGCAGCACGTTCACGCGCGGCGTCGTCGGAGACGTCGGCGCGTTCGGCGGGCTGTTCGATCCGGCGCGCATGGGCTTCGGCGACGCGCTGCTGGTGGCCAGCACGGACGGCGTCGGCACGAAGCTCGAGGTCGCGAAACGAGCGCGCGTCTACGACACCGTCGGGCGCGACATCGTGCACCACTGCATCGGCGACATCCTGGTGCAGGGCGCGTGGCCGCTCTTCTTCCTGGACTACATCGCGGTCGGGAAGATGGAACCGCAGATGGTCGCGGACCTGATCCGCGGTTGCGCCGAGGCGTGTCGCGACGGTGGGTTGGCGCTGCTCGGCGGCGAGACCGCCGAGATGCCTGGGCTCTACGCGCCTGGTGATTTCGACCTCGCCGGAACGATCGTCGGCGCCGTGAAGCGCGACAAGCTGCTCGACGGGACGCGCGTCCGTCCCGGGCAGGTACTCGTCGGTTTGCGCTCGTCGGGCCTGCACACGAACGGTTTCTCGCTCGCACGCCGCGTGATCTTCGAGGAGATGGGGCTCACGGTCGCGGATCGTCCGCGCGAGCTCGAGGGCCGCACGGTCGGCGAAGCGCTGCTGGCCGTGCACCGCAACTACCTGCCTTTCTTGTGGCCGCTGCTCGAAGCGAACCGCATCCAAGCGCTGGCGCACATCACCGGCGGGGGACTCGTGGACAACGTCCCGCGCGTCCTCGGCGCGTGCGACGCGTGGATCGATCGCGATGCGTGGCCGGTGCCGCCGCTGTTCCGCCTCCTGTGCGAGCGCGGTGAGGTCGAGCGCGACGAGGCGTACCAGGTGTTCAACATGGGCATCGGCATGGTCGCCTTCGTCGAGGAGCGCGATCTCCAATCCGTGCTGTCGGATCTCGCCGCGCGCGGCGAGACGGGCATCGTCATCGGGCGCACTGCGGCGGCGTCCGAAGGTCCGGGGGTCGTGCGCTGGAAGCGCTGATCCTCGGAGCCCTCGCCCTTCTCGGCGCCTACGAGCCCACCTCGGCAGCCGAGTCTCGCGTCGTCGCGTCGTTCATGGCGGCTCGAACCATCCCCGCCGTGCAGTCTGCTCGGACGCTGCCGCCCGAGACGGTCGGGTACTGGGAACGTGCTTGGGCGCGCCTCGACAAGATCGATCGCGCGACGCACCGCGGCGCGAACTGGAAGCGCAGCATCAACGAAGTGACCGACTCCGCCGCCGAGCGGCGTATCGACGCGCTCGCGCAGAGCGACGAACAGGATCTCTTCCGGACGCGCTTGCTGCAGTGGCACCTCGAACGGATCAAGGGCCGCGCGCAACCCGAGGTCGACCCGCCGCGCGTCGCGATGTCCTGGCTCCCCGGCGAGGCTTGGTGGGCGGCGCGAGCACTCGGGCCGGGACCGACGCGTTGCGCGACGATGCTGGTCGCGCTCGATCAGGCCGATGTCGGCGAACGCGGGGAGCGCATCGCGCTGGCCGACGTGCAAGTGCGCCAGGAGTGGCTCGCTGCAAACGTGCTCGGCTGCGCGGCATTGGCCCAACGCATCGACGAACTCGAACCCGATTTCGCGCATCTCGAACGCGCCGCGTGGGCCTTGGCGCAGGCGGGTCGCGTCGCGGACGCCGCTGCACTCGTGCGAGCGCGGAGTGCGGCGCTCGCCGACGCCTCGCTCGAAGCTCCCGCGCACGTGCTCGCGGCGCGCACCGCGCTCGCTCAGGGCGCCGATCTGACCGCGCGCGCGGAACTCGGCGCGGCGTTGGCGCTGGGTTCCGCGGATGCCGCGATCCTCTCAGCGCGGCAGCTCCTCGAACGGGGCGAGCCGCAGCGAGCACGCGTGCTCACGCGCGGCTGGATCGGCGCCGCGGGCGCGCGGGACGTCCCCGACGCGCTCTGGGCCCTCGCGAACCTCCTCGATTCGTCCCGACCGGTCGGGACGCGGGCTCCAGCCGCGAGCCGCAGTCCGTTACGCTGAAACCCGACACTAGGCCGCCGCTACAGATTCCCATGACCGCAACGACGCTCAGTCTCTTCGGCGCAGCCATCCTGGCTGCACCCGTCCTGGCCTTCTCCGCCGAGGAGACGTTCAAACCGAACGAGTACGAAAACGTCGGCAAGAAGCTCACCGGCTGGGTCGACGCGCGCATCAAGATCTCCGGCATCGACAAGGCACTGGAGGAGGTCGCCAAGGAACTGGAGAAGGTCGAGAAACGGATCAAGCGCGATCCGCTCTCCATGCCGGGTGAGATGGGCAAGTCCCTGTGGGCTTCGTTCGACTACGACAAGCAGGGCAGCGTCGCCAAGGGCAAGGTGTCGGGCGAGAAGGAGCCCGTGTACTGGGGCGAGTCGAAGGACAAGCTCGAGTACGCCATCTGGATCCCCTCGAAGTACGACACGCGCAAGAGCTACCCGCTCATCCTGTGCATCACGGACGTCGGGGAGAAGCCGACGGACCACCTGACCGAGCGCTGGACCGATTCGAACATCCGTGACAACGCGATCCTCGTCGCCGTGCCTCTGCCCAAGTCGGAGGCGGACATCCTCGAAGGCATCACGGCCTCGAAGGAAACCGGGATGGGCAACGTCGGCTTCCTGTACAGCCGCGCCATCCGCAACTACGCGATCGACTTCGACCGCGTGTACCTCGCCGGTCACGGTCGCGGCGTCGAACTCGCGCTGGCCTACGGCGCGAGCTTCCCCGACCGCTTCGCGGGCGTGATCGGCCGTTCGGGTGACGCCACGCAGGTCGTGGCCGAGAACCTGCGCAACCTGCCGACCTACTTCGCGGGTGCCGGTGGCAAGGCCACGGAACTGGCGGACAAGCTCAAAACGCTCGGCTACGACAACGCGACCGTGCAGGCCGAGGGCAAGGAATCCGACATCTGGTCGTGGATACAGGGCCACGCGCGCATCTCGAATCCGGCCAGTGTCGTGCTCTATATCGGGTCGCCCGTGCCGAACCGCGCCTACTGGATCGAAGTGCGTCCCACCGACGGTCAAGGCACCCCGTACCTGAAGGCGGACATCGATCGCGCGACGAACACGATCCAGGTCGAGGGCGACGGCGTGCCCAAGTTCACGATCTACTTCAACGACGTGCTGCTCGACCTCGACAAGCCGGTCACGATCGTCGCGAACGGCACGACGATCGAGCGCACCGTCCCGCGCAGCCTGCAGCGCACGCTCGACCTCGTCATGAACTCGCGCTCGGACCCGGGCAAGTTCTACGTGGCCAGCATGGAGTTCGATCTCCCGCCCAAGCCCAAGCAGAAGCAGTAGAGAGCGGGACACCGCGGCTCCGTCCGTGACCGACCGACCGATGGGAGCGTCCACGTCGTCGCCGCTCGACACTTCCGCCAGCGCGAGCACGCGGAGCACGTCCATGAGACTCCTCGTGCCTGCGGTCTTCGCTGCGGGCGCGGCGACGATGACGGTCGAACTGGCCGCGGTGCGGCTGCTCGCTCCCTGGTACGGGACGAGCAGCGCGGTCTGGACGAATGTGATCGGCGTGGTGCTCGTCGCGCTGTCGCTGGGCTACCTCCTGGGCGCGCGCGCCAGCGCCCGCCGGGATCCCGCGCGCAGCCTGGGCCTGGCCTTCCTCGCTTCGGGGATCGCGACCGCCTGGCTGCCGGCGCTCGCACGGCCGTGCGCACGGCTGTTCTTGCCCGAGGGGTTGACGCTGGACGAGGCCGGATCGGCGCTGCGCATCGGGAGCCTCGCGGCGGCACTGCTGCTCTTCGCACTGCCGGCGATGGCGCTCGGCACCATCGCGCCGCTGGCCGCGGAGTGCGTCCAGCGCGCACGCGCCTCCTCGGCCGGTTCGGCGACGGGCCGCGTGCTCTGCGCTTCGACGATCGGCAGCCTCTTCGGAACGTTCGCGACGACGTACTGGTTCGTACCGCACGCCGGGCTCACGGCGACGTACATGGGCGCGGGCCTGGTGCTGTGCCTCACGGGCCTGCCCTTCCTCCTCGCTGCGCGCGAACGTGCCGCCGCGCTGTCGGGCGCGGCACTCGTCGTGGCGGCGCTGGCCCTGTCGCGCGTCGCACCACCGGCACTCGGCGAGGGTGAAGTCCTGCTCGAACGTCGCGAGACGCCCTACCAATCCGCGCGCGTCGTCGAGATCGGCGAAGGGGAATCGCGACAGCGCCAACTGCAGGTGAACGAGAGCTTCGGATCGTTCCAGTCCGTGTGGCAGCCCGAGGTCGGCGTGTTGCCCGAAGGCTACTACTACAACGCGTTCGCGTTGCCGGCTTGGTGGGACGAGAGACCGGGACCGTGGCGCGTGTTGGTCCTCGGCCTCGGAGGTGGGACGACGTGGCGCGTTCTCGAGGGAGCGCTTCCCGCGGGTCGGAAGCTCGAGAGCACCGGCGTGGAGATCGATCCCGGCGTCGTCGAACTCGGTCGAGCGTGGCTCGAACTGCCGGGTCCCGGTCGGGCGGATCGCATCGTCGCGGCGGACATCGACGCACGTGCGGCGCTCCACGTCGTGCCCCGTCGCTTCGACGAGGTCGTGCTCGACGCGT
>JBBQCC010000033.1:0-24664 GCA_038318285.1 Planctomycetota bacterium
ATCCGCGACATCCGCGGCGCGGTAGAAGCTGGCGACGGAGCGTGCTCCGCGCGGCGCGCGCTGGGGGAAGAGGTTCGTGACGAAGATGGTACCCAGCGCGCGCGGTGCCGGCGCTGTGAGTCCATCCTCGTCCGGCGGCACGAGGTAACCGAATCCCTGCGGCAACGCAGCGAGCGCGTCGGGCGCGAAGCCGAGTTCGACGAGGACGACGCTCGCGTGACGCGTCGCGGCCAACTGCCGCGCGTCTTCGGCCGGCAGGTAGGGCGCCAGAAGGCGTGCCGCGATCGGCGCCGACGTCGTGACGACGACGTGATCGGCGGGCTGTCCCAAGCCGTCCTCGGTGCGCACGATCCAGCGCGCGCCGAAGCGCTCGACCGAAACAGCGGGCGCGCTCGTGTGCACGCGTGCGCCGAGTCGGTGCGCGAACGCGTCGACGAGCTCCTGCAATCCGCCCGGAAAGGACACGAGCGCACCGCGCGGCAGGTCGGATCCCGGCAGCGGTGCGGGACGCGCGAACGAGCGCGCGATCGCTCCACGCAGGATGCTGCCGTGCCGGGCGACGAGATCCCACAGTCGCGGGAAGGCGCTCCTCGCGCCGAGTTCGTCGAGCTCGGCCGCGTGGATGCCGCGCACGAATGCCCCCGCCAGGAGTCGTGTGGCCTCGGGGCCGAGTCGGTCGTCGAGGAACTCGCCAAAGGTGGGTTCCGGTTGGCCGTCCATCGGCGGAACGTAGGTCCGGAACAGTTCGCTCAGAATCCGCCGCTTCGCGCGCCAAGACAGCAAGTCGGTCGCCAGAAACGCGGACGCGCTCGTCGGCAGCGCGTGCAGTCGCCCGCGGTGCCACAGCCAACGGGTGCGGGCTGCGGGGCTCGCGCGCTCGAGGCGCGCCGAGAGCCCGAGTTCGTCGACGACGTGCCGAAAGGTCGCCGAACCGGCCTGGATCGTGTGCGGGGCGCGCTCGAACAGGAAACCGGACTGCTCGACGCTTCCGACGACGCCGCCGACGCGGTCCGACGCCTCGAACAGCGCGACGTCCACTCCGCGGTCGGCCAGACGTGCCGCCGCGGCGAGGCCCGCGAATCCTCCTCCGACGACGATCGTGCGGCCGGCCATGAACCGGGAAGGGTAGTCAGCGGTGCGCCCGCGACCAAAGATCGCGCGCTCAGCGAATCGACATCCGCGCGAACCTTGCGACTTGGTCGGTCTCAGAATCACGGCTCCGGCGAATACGTCGCCGCCCGCCGCCGTGGTAAGGAAATGGAACCCGAAGGCACGTGGGCGACCCGGACCGGACTCCCGCCGATGCATTCGCTGTTCGACATCGGCGCACGCGGTCCGGCCACGCACCCTTGCTTCCCCCGAGGCCGACTGTGACGACGACGACGAAACACGCCGTGATCCTGGGCAACGGCGTCGCGGGCTACACGACCGCACTGAAGTTGCGCGAGCTGCAGCCGACGTGGCGCATCACGATGATCTCGGGCGAGTCGACGTACCCGTTCTCGCGTCCCGCACTCATGTACGTGTACCTCGGGCACATGCGCTACCAGGACACGAAGCCCTTCGAGGACCACGTGTGGCGCGAGAAGCGCATCGAATTGGTGCGCGATTGGGTCACGGGAATCGACACGGAACGGCGCCGACTGACGCGCACGCAAGGCGATCCGATCGACTACGACGAATTACTGATCGCGACAGGATCGCGGCCGAACAAGTTCGGTTGGCCCGGCCAAGACCTCGACGGCGTGCAGGGGCTGTATTCGCTGGCCGACTTGAAGCGCTTGTACGACGTCACGCCGCGCACCCGCCGCGCGGTGATCGTCGGCGGCGGATTGATCGGCATCGAATTGGCCGAGATGGTGCATTCGCGCGGCATTCCCGTGACGTTGCTCGTGCGCGAGCGTTCGTACTGGAGCAGCGTGTTGCCGCCGGAGGAATCGGTACTGGTGAATCGCCAGATCCTCGGCGCGGGCATGGACCTACGCCTGCAGACGGAGCTCGGATCCATCGTCGACGATGGTCAAGGCCGCGTGTGCGCGGTGATCACGAAGCAGGGCGAGCGCATCGACTGCGACCTCGTCGGCCTGACCGCCGGCGTCAGCCCGAACGTGGACGTGGCAAAGGCCGCCGGCATACCTGTCGGGCGCGGGGTGTTGGTCGATCGCACGTTGCGCACCCGCGTGCCGCACGTGTGGTCCGCGGGCGACTGCGCCGAGATCGACGGCGAACCGGGCGCGAAATCGCTGCTGCAGCAGGTCTGGTACACGGGCAAGTTGCAGGGCGACGTCGTCGCTGCCGGCATGGCCGGCTCGCCGCGCGCGTACGACCCGGGCATCTGGTTCAACTCGGCGAAGTTCCTGAACCTCGAGTACCAGACCTACGGCCGCGTCAACCTGAAGGTCCCCGGCGAGAGCAGCGTGTACTGGGAACGCGCCGACGGATTGGCGGCGCTGCGCGTCGTGTACACGGAATCCGGAGTGATCGGATTCAACACGATGGGGCTGCGCATCCGCCATGAAGTGTGCGAGCGCTGGATCCGGGATGCGTTGCCGATCGAGCGCGTCCTCGAACGCCTGGCCGAGGCGAACTTCGACCCCGAATTCTTCACGCGACACGAAGCCGAGATGACGCGCGCCTTCCAGGCGCAACTCGGCGCAATGGTCGCTACCTGAACGACGCACGACGCCGCACGCACGACGAGAACGACGCACATGAACACGGATTCGACAGCTCTGCCGGCGTACGACGAGGAATCGGGCGTCTTCGGCGAGCCCGAGGCGCCGCAGGGACACGGGATGAGCGTCGGCGAGCGCATCGCGCTGGCCGTGTGCGTGCTGGGCACGCTGGCCTTTCTCGGCGCGATCTTCGGCGATCGTCAATCGCTGCTCGGACTGGGCGGATTGGCGGCGATCGTGGTCGGCGCGAGCGTGTACTTCGCGCTCGCTTGGCGTCACAAGGGATCCGCCGAGCTGAACGATTTTGCGTTCTTCCGCACGGCGCGCAATCGTGGCGCGATCGGATGGGCGCTCGGGATCGCGATGACCGCGTTCTACGTGGTCTTGTACTGGTGGCCGAGCTATCTCGAGCCCGCGATTCGCACGCTCGATCCTCTGTCGCTGCGCTTGGCTGGCAAGCCCGCGAACCAGTGGTTCCTGTACGGACTCGTGTACACGGTCGCGGTGCTGACGTTCGGCGTGCGCATGCTCGTGCGTCATCGCAAGAACCGCTACCAGGTCGTGCGCACGTCCTCGGTGATGTTCTTCCAGATCGTGTTCGCGTTCCTGATCCCGCACATCCTCGAGTTCTTCCAGCAGCCCGAGTACTACCTGACCTACTTCTGGCCGCTGAAGCCGGACTACCTGTTTCCCGGCTCGGTACGCGCGCTGATCGATCGACCGGGTGGCGTGGGGATGTTCCTGCTGCTCTGGAGCACGCTCGCGACCTTCGTCGCGACGCCGATCCTGACCTACTACTACGGCAAGCGTTGGTACTGCTCGTGGGTCTGCGGTTGCGGCGGGCTGGCGGAAACCGCGGGCGATCCGTTCCGCCATCTGTCGGACAAGTCGACGAAGGCGTGGAAACTCGAGCGCGTCGTCATCTACTCCGTGCTGGCCTTCATCGTTCTGACGACGATCGTCGTTTGGCTGCACGCGAGCGGTCACGCGGGCTGGCTGGGCGGAACTGCGGACAAGCTCAGCCGGGCCTACGGGTTCTTCATCGGCTCGATCTTCTCAGGGATCGTCGGCGTCGGCTTCTACCCGCTGTTCGGCAGCCGCGTCTGGTGTCGTTTCGGATGTCCGATGGCCGCGATCCTGGGCATCCAACAACGCCTGTGGTCGCGCTTTCGCATCACGACGAACGGCGGCCAGTGCATGTCGTGCGGCAACTGCTCGACGCACTGCGAGATGGGCATCGACGTGCGCGCCTACGCCCAGCGCGGCGAGAACATCGTGCGCGCATCGTGCGTCGGCTGCGGGATCTGCTCGTCGGTGTGTCCGCGCGGCGTACTCAAGCTCGAGAACGGGCCGACGGGTCCCGACCGCATCGCGGGCAATACGCGCGTGACGCTGGACGTCTGAACGCTCCCGGTCTCGAGCCGTCGTCGGCCTGAAGCGCGCGCTCACCAGACGCCGGGGAGCAGTCGTTTCGTGCGCGCCGCGTACTCGCCGTAGTCGGAACCGAACGTTTCGCGCATCAGCTGCTCCTCGGGCCCGATGCGCAGCGCGACGAGCAGCGCCATCACGACGAGGTACGACGGCCCCGCGAGCCAGTTCGGCGTCGTGACGGCCTGGCCGAGCGAGAAGAGCAGCAACGCCGTGTACATCGGATGGCGGATCGAGCGGTAGACGCCGCGCGTGACGAGCGTGTGATCGCAGCGGACCTGAAGTGTCGTGGACCAGTTCGTGCCGAGGTCCGCGTGCGAACGCCAGAAGAGCCACAGCCCGAGCGTGTACAGCGCCGTGCCCACCAGCAAAGGCGCTAGGCGCAGCTCGACCTCCGCGAAGGCGAACACCGCGGACGTGATCCACACGATCGGCACGAAGAATCCGACCCAGGCCAGCACGAGCAGCGCGATCTCCATCGGCCCGACTGCGGATCGCGCGATCGCGACGCTGCGGCTGCGCTGGCCGTGCGGCGCACGGATCACGATCAACAAGATGGTCGCCACGAGCACGACGACCTTCGCGTACCAGGGGTTCATGCCTCGGTCAGCGTAAGGAAAGTTCGTGTCGGCGACGTCGGCGCCGCGATCCCGCTATCGTGACGGCGTCGCGCTCGACGCGCCTCCCCGCAACGTTCGAGGTCTAGATCATGAGCAGCATGCAGTCCGGTTCTCCACTCTCTCGTCGTTCGTTCCTCGTCGCCGGTTCGGCGGCCGCCATCGCGGGCAATGCCCTCGCGTCCTGTATGACCGGTGGAAGCGGCGCGCCCAACGGAACGAAGGAGTCCAGTGCGCGCGCGCCGAGCGCCGCCCTGATGAACGCGTCGTCGTCGACGGGCGCGTTCATCCTGCCGCCGCTGCCGTGGAAGGAGGACGCGCTCGAGCCCGTGGTCAGCGCGAACACGCTCTCCTACCACTACGGCAAGCACCACAAGGCATACGTCGACAACTTGAACAAGCTCGTCGCCGAGAAGAAGCGCTACGAGGGGATGTCGCTCGTCGAGATCGTTATGGCCAGCGCGAAGGAATCCGGGGACGTCGCCGTGTTCAACAACGCATCGCAGGCGTGGAACCACACGTTCTATTGGAACAGCCTGAAGCCGGGCGCCGCGGCTCCGACCGGCGCGTTCCTGGATCGCGTGAAGGCCGACTTCGGCAGCGTGGACGACCTCAAGACGCAGCTCGCCGATGCCGCGAAGGGCCAGTTCGGCAGTGGTTGGGCTTGGCTCGTGAGCGACGGCAAGAAGATGTCGGTCGTGAAGACCGCGAACGCCGACAACCCGATCACCGAGGGCAAGACGCCGCTGCTGGTGATCGACGTGTGGGAGCACGCCTACTACCTCGACCACCAGAACAAGCGCGGCGACTACGTCGCGGGGATCATGGACAAGCTGCTGAACTGGGAGTTCGCGGCCGCCAACCTGACCTGATCGCCAGCGCGTAAAACGACGCGTCGCGATCTACGGTTGCCCGGGCTACGGTTGCCAAGTGATCGCGACGCCGTTCGTCAGGTTGAACGTGCTCGGCGTGCAGAAGTTCGCCGCGTTGCGGTACCAGACCTGGTACGTGTGCACGGCTCCCGGGCCGACGACGAGGCCGCGCACCGACACTGTCGGGTCGCCGCCGTCCGGATAGCGAGAACTGCCGCCGATGTTCTGCTTGGTCCCCAGGCGGACGACGCTGCCGCCGGCACAGCGCAGTCCGTCGCCGAACGCGCTCGCGACCTGCATCGTGCCCTGGAAATACAGCGCCGACGAGTTGGGCATGGCGGACCCGGTCAACGTGAACGTGTCGTTGGTGATGCTCGCGGCTCCGCTCGCCGAGAGAAGCGCGCCCACCGCGCTGACCGAGCTCGCGCAGCCCCGTCCCACCGCGCCGTTGTTGCCGCACGGACACGCCGCGCCCGAGCCGTCGCCGAAGCAGAACGCGGCCTGAAACGACGGCGTCGTGCGGTAGGCGCGCACGTTCGTGCCGATGCCCGCGACGACGAGCGTCCCGTCGCGACCGATGGCCGGCGCGCCGATGTTCACGTTCGGGACCGGCACGTCCCAGCGCGACGAGAGGTCAGCGTTGAAGCTCCAGAAGTGGCCGTTCGTGAAGCTGCCGTTCGACAGGAATACGCGGCCGAGCGCGTCGACGCCGATGCGCGGAGCCCACGGGAAGTCGTGCAGCAGCGCGCCCGTCGTGTTGAGCGTCGCGCCCGTCGCCGCGTCGAGACGGTCGATCGCGTCGGTCGGGGTCAGCATGTAGACGCTGCCGTCGGGACCGACGCCGAACTCGCTCGCGTAGCTGTAGCCCGCTGGGCGGTTCCACAACTGAATGATGGCCGTGCCCGTGTCGCCGAACGCATAGAAGAAGTCCACCGACGCGTTGTTCTGGACGCGCGCCAAGTAGATGTCGCCGTTCGGCGCGACCATCGGCGTCGTCTGGATCGTGAAGCCAGCCATCGTCGGGCCCTGGTACTGGAACGCACCTGTTGCCAGGTCGAAGCGCTTGATCGCGTGTCCGCCTGGCACCGCGTCGGCGACGTACAGCGCACCGCCGTGGATCGCACCGCCGCAATCGCCGCTGACGGAACCGACGCGCGGCGTGCTCCAGACGGTCGCGCCGGTCAAGTGATCGAAGCGCCAGATACGCGTGAACGCCGCGACCACCGGATCGCCGTTCGGCGCGAAGACGACGCCGTCATAGGCGCCACCGTTCTGGTTCTCGACGCTCTGCCACAGGACGCCGCCGTTCGCCGCATCGAGGCAGAAAAGCTTGGCCGACACGCTCGCGCCGTTGCCGCTACGCGACGCGTAGACGCGCCCATCCTTCACGCCCGCAACCCACGCGGTCCAATCGCCCGAGTTCGCGGGCAGGTGCGTCGCCCACAGCTCGGCGCCGGTGTCGAGGTCCTGGCACACGACCGGCGAGCCCGTCGTCTCAGGGGGAAACGAAGTCTGGCGCACCATGAAGACGCGCGAGCCCTCGATGACGGGCTGCCACGCGATGATCGAGCTGCGCGAGCCGCTCCAGATCTGCGTCGCAGCGTCGGGCCCGACTTCCGGCGTCAGGCCGTTTCGACCAGCATTTCCGCCTGAATTGTTCCAATCGGTGGCGGTCGCGAGCGAGGTGGGAACGACGAGGGCGAGTGCGGTGAGGAGGCTGTGCATGGTGGGGAATCGTGTGTCGGCCGCGAGCGGAGACCGTCGAGTCTATGCCGCGATCACGTTTCGGTGGGGCCCGAGTCTACGGGTGAAAACGCGCGCTCGCGCATCGGCGAGCAGGCGACCCACGGGCCGCGTCACCCCGATTCGGAGGGTTTCGCGACGCCGATGCGCGATCCGCCCCTCGGTTGGACCGGAAGCGTTGGACCCGGCCCCGCGAAACCTCGATGCGCTGCTGACCCACGCCGGGTAGGCGCGGGCGTTGGCAACCGCATCGCGCTCGATCAGCGTGCTGTCGAGACCGCACGCCCGCTGCCCTGACGAACCTCGTGGTAGCGCCCGGCTTCGAACGGTCCGAAGGCTTCGCGCGCACCGCCGACCCACGTGACAAGGACCTCGTCGGCCTGCGCGCCCTTCGACAACGCACAGTGCACCCTCGGATCGTTCGCCGAACAGTAGCTCGAGCACACGAACACATCGCGGTACGTCGTGCTCGTGCCGCTGCGGATCGCCACGGACGCGCCGGGGACGTCGCTGCCGCGCGCGTCGCGCAGGTGGAAGCCGACCCACGCTTCCTGGCGCGGCGCGACGTTGCGCAGCAGCCGCCCGAGTGCGTTGTTCTCGATCACGAGCACGTCGATGTCGCCGTCGTCGTCGAAGTCGGCGAACGCGGCACCGCGGCTGGTCCCGACTGCCCCCGGCGTGCCGGCGGCGAGCAGCGGAACCTCTTGGAATCGACCGCCCTGCGTTCCGCGGAAGAGCTGATTCGGTTCGGCATAGCGGTCGTCCTCGCGGAAGCGCGGACGCCAATCGCCGACCCGTCCGTTGCACACGAGGAGGTCGAGCACGCCATCGAGGTCGAAATCGAAGATGCCGTTGCCGAACCCCGTGAACTGCCGGCTCGCCGCGGCCACGCCGGTCCGCGGCGTGTCGTCGACGAAGCGCTTGCCCTGGTTCGAGTACACCGTGTTCGTCTCGCCGCGCAGGTTCGTGATGAAGAGGTCCACGAAGCCGTTCTGGTCGATGTCGGCGGGGACCGTGCCCATGCTGGCTTCCGCGGTGCCGTTCATGTTCACAGCCACACCCGCACCGAGGGCCTTGTCGACGAAGCGCCCGTCGCCCTGGTTGATCCACAACTGGTTCGGGTTCCCGTCGTTCGAGACGTAGGCGTCCACGCGCCCGTCGCGGTCGAAATCGGCAAGTGCCAAGCCGAGCCCGTTGCCGAATGCGGCCCCGAGTCCGGCGTCGGAGGTGACGTTCGCGAACGTTCCGTCGCCACGATTCCTGTAGAGCACGCACTGCGAAGGCGCGTTGAAGTTGTTCGGTGCGCAGTAGTCGCGCTCGCCGTACTGCGTCTTGCAAGGCAGCTCGCGTGCCACGGACCAGCGCACGTAGTCGACGACGAACAGGTCGAGGTGTCCGTCGGCGTCCATGTCGAAGAAACCGCAGCTCGTGCCCCAACCCGCGTCGGCGACACCAGCCTGCGCGCTGACGTCGCGGAACGTTCCGTCGCCCTGGTTCTGGTACAGAACGTTGGCGCCGACGTTGGTCACGTACAGGTCCGCATCTCCGTCACCGTCGTAATCGCCGACGGTCACGCCCATGCCGTAACCGGTGTCGCCCACACCCGCGGCAGCGGTCACATCTTCGAACTTCCCATCGCCGATGTTGCGGAACAGCCGGTTGCCCGGCCGGGCGTCCGATGCGGCGTCGAGGTCGCCGCTCTGCACGCAGTACAGGTCGAGACGTCCGTCGCCGTCGAAATCGATCCAGGCCGCGCCCGCGCCCATGATCTCGGGGAACCAGAAGCGCTGTTCGAAGGCGCGGACGTGTGTGAAGTCGATGCCGCTCGCCGCGGTCGCGTCCTCGAACCAGGGCGTGCCCTCGACGCGTGGCGCGGAAGCGCGCTCGACGCCCTGCGCTCCCGTAGCCGGCGCTTCCTGACGCGAATCGCAGGCCGCCAGCGCGCACACGGGCATCGCCAACAACGCCGCTACGAGACGATTGCGATGATTCACGCTCAGCGCCCCAACTTGCGGAATTCTTCGCGCAAATTGGCCACGCGCTCGTCGTTCGGCGCCATCTTGGCCAGTTCGTCGTAGGCGGCCCGACCCTCGTCCACGCGTCCATTGCGGACGAGCAGCACGATCGTCTTCTGGCGATAGTCGATCGAATTCGGGTCCATGCGCACGGATTCCTGGCTGTTCGCGATCGCCTCGTCGAGCAGGTTCAACTGTGTGCAGATGCCCGCGAGTGCATTGCGCAGTCTCGGGTCGCGTGCGTCGAGGGCCACGGCGCGCTTCAGCTCGACGTACGCATCCTGTGGACGATTGGAGCTCGCCAAGACCCGCGCCAGCATCTCGTGCGTTCGACCGACGCTACCGCCCAACTCGACGGCGCGCTTGGCCGAAACCAGCGCTTGGTCCAACCGATTCGCGCGCAGATGACAATCCGCCCGGTTCAAGTGGATCGCGAACTGGTCCGGATCCAGCGCCTCGGCACGCGCCAAGGTCTCGAGCGACTCGTCGATGCGGCCCGCGTCGAGCAGCGCGCCTCCGAGGTTGACCAGGATCTCCACATCGTTGGGACGCTTCGCGCTGACGCGCTGCCACAGTTCGACTGCCTCGGCCGGCCGGCCTCGGGCGATGGACTCCGTGGCGCGCTGATTTTGCGAGACCCAGTTGACCGCGTAGCCGGCCAGCTCTCCGTCCAGGCGATCAGCGGCGAAACGCTTTTTGGCGCCGACGCCGGCCGCGAGATGGGGTGCGGCCTCGCCGTCGCGACCGAGCCGGCTCAGGACGGTGCCGTACACGAACCGAGCGGGCCCGTACGCCGGATCGGCGCGCACCGCTTGATCCGCGGTGCGCAGCGCCCCGGCGGAGTCCCCCGCATCGAGCTGCGCCTGGGCGAGTCCGGCTAGGATCTCCGCGCGACCCGGAACGAGGACGAGCGCGCGATGAAAGGCCTGGATCGCGCCAGCAGGATCGCCGCGCTCCTGCAGCCAATCGCCGAGGCGTTGCTGGACTCCGGCCTCCTTCGGCATCTCCGCCGCCACGCCGCGCAGCAGCGCGAGTGCGCCCTCGGAGTCACCAACTTCATCGGCCGCGATCGCTTGGTGGTAGCGCCACAAGGGTTCCTCGGGCTGGATCGTCGCTGCTCTTGCGAAGGACTGCGCGGCGGATTGCCACAGGCGGTTCGCCTCGTACGCGAGGCCGAGCGAACCGTGCGCGCTCGCGTCGCCGGGCGACTTCTCGACCGCCTTGATCTTGCGTTCCACGAGCGCGACGACTTCGCCGTCCAACTGACCCGCGTCCGTGAGCACGACAGGCGGCAACTCGACGGGTCGCGAGCAGGCGACGAATGCGCACGGGAGGCCGCACAGGAAGAGGGGGGCGAGTGAGCGGGTCCAAGCGCGAGCACGCTCGTTGGGACCCTGTTTCGTAGTCATTGCGAGAGGCTCCGAGGCGTGCCAGCGTACCGCACGAGTCCGTCGCGGAGTGCGTTCGACGCGGCGTGAACTGGGATCCCGGTAGGATGCGTCGGAGGAGAACGCCGTGACACCCGAAGATTTCCGCAAGTACGGACACCAGATCGTCGATCGCATCGCCGACTACCGCGCTGGGATCGAAGTGCATCCGGTGGCTTCGCGCGCGGTGCCTGGCGCCGTGCGCGCACAGCTCGCCAGTTCGCCACCGGTAGAGCCGGAGAGCTTCGAGGACGTCCTCGCCGATGTCGAGCGCATCGTGATGCCGAACCTGGCGCACTGGCAGCACCCGCGATTCTTCGGGTATTTTCCCTCGAACGGCGAGCTCTCGGCCGTGCTCGGCGACTACCTCTCGACGGGATTGGGCGTCCTCGGCCTCTCTTGGCAGTCCAGCCCGCCGCTGACCGAGGTCGAAGAGATCGCGACGGATTGGTTGCGACAGATGAGCGGCCTGTCCGACGCCTGGCGCGGCGTGATCCAGGACACGGCGTCGACGAGTTCGCTCGTGGCGCTCCTGTGCGCACGCGAGCGCGCGTCGAACTTCTCGCTGGCGTGCGGCGGCCTACAGGGCGAGCAGCGCGCGCTCGTCGTCTACACGTCGGAACACGCGCACAGCTCGATCGACAAGGCTGTACTGCTGGCCGGTTTCGGCCGCGAAAACCTGCGCAAGATCCCGGTCGACGGTTCGTTCGCGCTGAGGGCCGACGCGCTCGCGGCCGCGATCCTCTGCGACCGCGAGGAAGGCCGCGTGCCCTGCGCGATCGTCGCCACTACGGGTACGACGACGACGACGGCGTTCGACCCGATCGAGGACTGCGCGCGCATCGCTCGCGAACACGGCCTGTGGCTGCACGTCGACGGGGCGATGGCCGGTTCGGCGATGATCCTGCCCGAGTGTCGCACGCTGTGGCGCGGCATCGAGGGCGCCGACTCGATCGTCGTGAACCCACACAAGTGGCTGGGCGTGTCGTTCGATTGCTCGGTGTACTTCGTGCGCGATCCGGAACATCTCGTGCGCGTGATGAGCACCAGTCCGAGCTACCTGCAGACCGCCGCCGACGGCCAAGTACGCAACTACCGCGACTGGGGCATCCCGCTCGGACGTCGATTTCGCGCGCTGAAACTGTGGTTCCTGATCCGCGAGCAAGGTGTGTCGGGATTGCAGAAGCGCCTGCGCCGCGACCTCAACAACGCGCGCTGGTTCGAGGGCGAGATCCTGAAAGAGCCCGATTGGCGCGTGCTCGCACCGGTCGTGTTGCAGACGGTGTGCGTGCGCCATGAACCTGCGGGTCTGACGGGCGAAGCGCTCGATCGTCACACGCTGGAATGGGTGCAAGCCGTGAATGCGTCCGGAACCGCGGTGCTGACGCCGGCACAACTCGAAGGTCGCTGGATGGCGCGCGTGTCGATCGGCGCGCTGGCGACGGAGCGCGAGCACGTCGGGCAGCTGCTCGCGGCGATGCGCGACGCGGCGGAGGCCTGACGCCCGCGTCGCGAAGTTCGGCGCGCACGGTTGTGGTCACGACGTGCACCGATACAGTCTCGAACGCGCGGCATCGTGCGGGTTTCCGGCACGAACGCGCCCCAGCAGAGGCATTCCCCCGCCCCGAGGCTCGCATGATCCCCGTCATCCTCATCGCGCTCGCGTTCTCGTGCCTGACCGCGGAGGATCCGCTGCTCGGCAAGATTCCCGCCGGGCACATAATCGTTCCGGGCAGTTTGCGCGTCGCGCGCGATGGTTCGCGTGCGGCATGCGTGGTCAAGAAGGGCGAGAAGGAGTTCGCGCTCGTCGGCGACCAACTAAGCGCCGGGTTCGCCAGCGTGTGGACTCCGGCGCTGCATGCCAGCGGGAAGCACGTCGCGTTCCGCGTCACGAAGACGACGACTCGCAACGCGACATGCAGCGTCCTGTACGACAACAAGACGATCGCGACGGACGACTACATCGGCCCCGTGTCTCTGGACCTCGACGACGGTACGCCGGCGTTCTGGGTCTCGAGCGGTTGGATCAACAACGCGGACGGGAGCCTCACGAACGGGCCGATGGCGGTTCACTACGGGAAGGCCAAGGGCAAGAAGTGGACGCTCGGGTCGCTGCACCTCGCGCCCTCGTTCTCGACGCAGGGCGGCAAGGCGTTCAGCGTTGCGACGCGTGGCGGTAACGGGTTCCTCCTCAACCTGGATTCGAAGGGCCGCGAGCAGACCATCGATTGCGCGGTCGCCGAGCCGATGGAGGTGATCGTCAGCCCGAAGGGCGACGAGCTCGCGTACACGTACTGGGTGAACGTGGACTTGCCGCCTTCGTCCGACGCGAAACCCATCTTCGCCGTGCGTCGCGAACGGCTCGAAGGGCGGGACCCGAAGAATCCGCCTCCGGACGAGAGCACTGCGTACGTGACGGCGGGCGCCCCCGTGTTCTCCGAAGACGGCGAGCACTTGGCGTTTCGTGCGAGCGATGGCCTCAAGTTCGGCGCCGTGCTCGACCGCAAGAGCGGCGTCGCGCTGGAATTCGACTTCGTCGATGCACTCCAGATCAGCCCGAAGACGGCTCAACTCGCATACCGCGCGTCGAACGGCTGCGAGATCGAAGCCGAAGCCGAGGCGGCGGTGCTACTGGGAACGAAGGCCAAGGGCGGTAAGTGGCTCGTCATCTGCGGCGAAGAACGCAGCAAGGAGTACGAAGCCGTCGGCGATCCGGCCTGGTCGCCAGACGGATCTCGCTGTGCGTTCTCCGTGAAGTCGAAGTCGGGTTGGCGCGTCCTGTGTGACGGTTTGACGGGCGACCCCTACGACGAGATCTCGCCGCTCGTTTGGAGCGAGGACGGTCACACCGTGCACTTCGCCGGAGTCGACGCCGACGAGATCCGCTGGGCGCGCCTCGAAGTCGAGTGAATCCGTCGCGTCCGGCGCTCTAGCGCCAGCTAGCCGTCGTTCCGGCGGCGCGTCGGCACGAAGCGCAGCACGAGGACCGCCACGAACACGGCGCCGACAGCGATCAAAATCAACTTCACGGCATTCCCGTACGCGCGGTCGAGCGTCGCGTCCAGCCGCGAGCCCGCGTCGTCGATCGTGCTCTTCACCGCGGGCAGCGTCGTGTCGGCGTTGCGTGTCGCCGAGTTCAGCTCCTCCAACACGCGCGTCGTCTGCGCGGCGAGCGCCGTGTACTCGGCCGGATCGAACGGTTTGCCCGGCGGCGGCGTGTCCGCGTCGGAATCCTCCTCGGCCGGTGCGCTGTCCGTCGAGCGGAAAGTCTGCGCCATCTCGCCGACGGCCTGTGCCGTGCGAGTGCCGGCGTCGAGCGTCTTCTCGGCGGTCTGCAGCAGCGACTGCGTCGCGGGAGCCGTGCGCTCGACATCTTGGGCGAGCCCCGCGCGCTGCGCCGCGACTTCCTTGGACACGTCGCGGAGCAACGCTTGTCCTTCGATGCGCAATTGCTCGGGCAGTGCCTTGACCGTTTCCGATGCGCTCTCGAACGCCTTCGATGTGCGCTCGATGCTCGCGAGAGCCGTCTGCACGTCGTCTTGACGCGTCAATTGCAACGTCAGGAGCTCAACGCGCCACGACAAGGTCCGCGGGGCGCGCTGGGCCAGGTACACGGCGCGTTCGCCCAACTCGCGACTGCGCGCGATCTCACGTGCCGCGGGTTCGATCGAATCGAGAGGATCGAGACCCAGCGCCCCGAGCAGCGTTGTCGACTCGGTCTCGTCCATGTCCTTGGTCACGAGGTCCTCGAATCGCGGAGGTCCCGCTCGCTGGAGGTCGTCCGGATCCGTTGCCTTCGCCTCCCACTCCTTGATCACGCGGGAAACCGCATTGCCGAGATCCTTGTGTAGCAGCCGGTTGACCGTCTCGAGGCCCTCCTTGGTGAGGGAGTTCCACACGAGGTGCATCGCTTCGTCGGCCTCGCCGTAGCGCTTCGACCAATAGAGTTCGTGCACGCGACGCTCGTAGGCGCACATCGCGATCAGATCGGCGAGAGCCGCGATCGGGCGAGCTCCAGCCGCCGTCTGATATGCGCGATCGGCGGTGTTGAGGCGCCAAGTCAGGCCGCGTTCCTCCGCTTCGAGCTTGTCCTTCTCGTCGACTTCCTCGGTCGCCTCCTGGCGCGAAAGCCGGCCGGCGAAGATGCGGGTCGCGATCTCGACGCGATTCACGATGCGGTCGGCGAAGCGCAGCGTGTCGCCGCGGACGACCTCGATGTCTACGGACGGTTTGCCGTCGCCTCCCTGCGCGAAGACGTTGAACAGCTTGCCCGGAGCTTCGGCGACGCTCTGGAAGACGCTGCACGAAGTCGTGAGGACGACAACTGCGCAAAGCGCCAAAGTTCCACGCATTCGTGCCATCGTCGGAGGTGCGCGCCCGCCTCCAGCCCTCGTCGGGTCTGCCGTCACGACGGGCAGGCGGAGCGGGCGCGCGGGAGCGTGCCTAGCAGCTTCCGTGCCTCACCGAGTGCAGGCGGAGAAAGTCGTCCGACCGCAGCTCAGACCGTCCGCGAGAACGTTCGCTGTCCGTCGCCGCCCGTCGCTTGCCGGGCGCGGTAGTACGCGTCGAACGGCAGCGCGACGTTGCGCAGGAAGAGCTGACCGAGCGGCGTCACGCGGATCGCAGTGGGCGTGACCTGGACCAGGCCGTCGGCCTGCAGCGGCGCGAGTTCGCTCAATTCGCGGGCGAAATGCTGCGCGAAATCGACGCCATGACGCGCGCCAACCGCTGCGGTGTCGAGCACGAGGTTGCACATCAACCCGACGATGACATCGCGGCGCAACCTGTCCTCGGCCGACAGCTCGTGGCCGCGGAACGTGGCGAAACCGCGCTCGTTGGCAGCGGCCACGTACTCGGGCTCGGCGTGCGCGTTCTGCACGAAAGCTCCGGCGACCTCGCCGATCGCCGACACACCCAGCGACACCATGTCGCCACCGCGGCGAGTCGTGTAGCCCATGAAGTTACGCTGCAACGTTCCCGCGGCTTGTGCGCGCGCGAGTTCGTCGTTCGGCAACGCGAAGTGATCGAGGCCGATGTACGCATACCCGGCGCCGCGGAACAGCTCCAAGGCGCGTAAGAAGATGCTGAGCTTCTCGTCACTGGTGGGCGCGGCGTCGATGTCGAGCGCGGTCTGGTGCTTCTTCATCCAGGGCACGTGCGCGTAGTGGAACAGCGCGACGCGTTCGGGCCGGATGTCCAAGACGCGTTGCACGGTGCGCTCGAAACCCGCCTGCGTCTGGTGCGGCAGCCCGTAGATCAGGTCGATGTTCACCGACGGGATGCCGGCCTCGCGCGCGGCGTCGACGACCGCGCGCGTCTCGGTCTCGCTCTGGATGCGCTTGATCGCCTTCTGGACGTCGGCCTCGAAGTCCTGCACGCCCAGCGAAACGCGGTTGAAACCCGCTTCGGCCAGCCAGCGGATCTGGTCGCGCGTAGTGACGCGCGGATCGACCTCGATCGCGACCTCGGCGTCGTCGGCGATCGTGAACGCCCGCGTGATCGCGCGCTGGACGCGCTGCATCTGTTCGAGCGTCAACTGCGTCGGCGTTCCGCCGCCCCAGTGGTATTGGCGGACGGGGCGACGACCGATACCGCTCGCGGCCACGAACTCGATCTCGCGCTCCAGCGCATCGATGTAGCGGTCGGCGCGTTCGCGGCTGCGCGACACGACGACGTTGCAGCCGCAGAAGAGGCACATCTCGGCGCAGAAGGGCAGGTGTACGTACAGCGACAGCGAATCGGTCGAGGCCGCCGCGCCACGCAGCAGGTCCGGGTAACGCGTCGCGTCGAAGTCCTTCGTCCAGTCCACCGCGGTCGGATAGCTCGTGTAGCGCGGCGCGGACGTCGCGTAGCGCTCGAGCAGAGCGCGGGCGGGTGACGGGGCGTGGTTCATGGCGGGCCGTGGTTCCTGGCGGTGCCGTGCGATTCGACCGGCGGTACGAGCAGCGGTACGAGCAGTGGTACGAGCAGTGGCTCAGGCGCGAAGATAGCCCCCGGAGAGGCTCCCGCAGCGGATTCCTCGGCGTTCCGTCGCTCCCGACTTCGACCGGAAGCCCGTTCTGGGCGAAGATGTCCTGTTCGACGAGAATGCCCGGCCCGCCTCGCCCCTCCGGATCCTGCGTGAGCTTCTTCAACCTCCATACCCACGACTTCGTGCGCGTCGCCGCGGGCGTGCCGCGCGTCCACCTCGCGGACCCGAACGCGAACGCGGACGCTTCCATCCGCCTCGTGCGCGCGGCGGCGAAGCGCGGCGCCAGCGTGTGTGTGCTGCCCGAGTTGGGCCTCACCGGCTACTCGTGCGAGGACCTGTTCCAGCAGTCGGCGCTGCAGCGCGCGGCGCTCGACGGTCTCGAACGCGTCGTGCGCGCCACCGCGGACCTGTCGATCGTGGTCGCGATCGGCCTGCCGTTCGCGATGGATGGCGAGCTGTTCAATGTGGCGGCGATCGTCTGCAACGGCCGCGTGCTGGGCCTCGTGCCCAAGACTTACCCGGCGAACTATCGCGAGTACTACGAGCTGCGTCACTTCGCGCCAGCCGCGCACGCGCGACGTCGCGAAGCCGAGTTGTTCGGCGCGACGGTGCCTTTCGGTCCGGACCAAGTGTTCGTCGTCGACGGCCAACCGAAACTCGTGATTGGCGTCGAACTGTGCGAGGACCTGTGGACGCCGCTGCCGCCTTCGTCGCTGGCCGCGCTCGCGGGCGCGACCTTGATCCTCAACCTGTCCGCGTCGAACGCGACGGTCGGGAAGTCGGACTACCGCCGTTCACTCGTCGTCGGCCAGTCGGCGCGCTGCCTCGCGGCGTACGCGTACGCCGGCGCGGGCTACGGCGAGTCGACCACGGACTTGGCCTGGGACGGACACGCGCTGATCGCCGAAAACGGCACGAAACTGGCTGAAGGCGAGCGTTTCCAGCGCGGCGAGCAACTAGTGTGCGCCGACGTGGATCTGGGCCGTCTCGAGGCCGATCGCGAGCGCATGACGAGCTTCGGTGCCACCGCACGCCGCCACGCGGACGAAGTGCAGCGCTTCCGTCGCGTGCCCGTTCCGCTGGAAATGCCCTCCGACGGCGAGCTGCAACTCGAGCGCACGTACGAGCGGTTCCCGTTCGTGCCGAGCGATCCCGCGACGCGCGCTGAGCGCTGCCGCGAGGTCTACCGCATCCAAGTGCAAGGCCTGGCGCGACGGCTGGAGGCGACGAAGTCCACGAAAGCCGTCATCGGCGTGTCGGGCGGACTCGATTCGACGCAGGCGCTGCTGATCGCGTGTCGCGCGATGGACTCGCTGTCCTTGCCGCGCAAGAACGTGCTCGCCGTGACCATGCCAGGCTTCGCGACGAGCGACCGCACGCTCGACCAAGCGCGGCGCTTGATGAGCGCGTTCGGCGTCTCGGCTTCGACCATCGACATCCGCCCGAGCTGCAAGCAGATGCTGGCGGACATCGACCACCCCTTCGCGCGCGGCGAAACCGTCTACGACACGACGTTCGAGAACGTGCAGGCCGGCGAGCGCACGAATCACCTATTCCGCTTGGCGAACCTGCACAATGCGCCGGTCGTGGGCACGGGCGACTTGTCCGAGCTCGCCTTGGGTTGGTGCACGTACGGCGTGGGCGACCAAATGGCGCACTACAACGTGAACTCCAGCGTGCCGAAAACGCTGATCCGCCACCTGATCCGCTTCGAAGCGGCGAGTGTCGAGATGAGCCCCGAGGCCTCGCGCGCATTGCTCGACGTGCTGGCGACGGAGATCAGCCCCGAACTCGTGCCCGGTTCGAAGGATGGCCAACCGACGCAGCGCACGCAGGACGTCGTCGGGCCGTACGACCTGCAGGACTTCCACCTCTACTACGTGAACCGCTTCGGCTACCGGCCGAGCAAGGTCGCGTTCCTGGCCTGGAACGCGTGGCGCGACCTGAATCGGGGCACGTGGCCGGACGTCCCCGAGGACGAACGCTGCGCCTACGACTTGGCCGAAGTGCGCCGTTGGCTGCGCGTGTTCCTGCAGCGTTTCTTCGCGCAGTCGCAGTTCAAGCGCAGCGCGATGCCGAACGGCCCCAAGGTCGGCTCCGGCGGATCGCTCTCACCGCGTGGCGACTGGCGCGCGCCGAGCGACGCGGACGCGACGACGTGGCTGGCGGAACTCGACGAGCACGTGCCCGGCTGACGCGCCGGAACGAGCTGCGCTCGTTCCTTCAACAAATACCGAGTCGCGAGCCTGGCTCGTGCCTCCACCAACCCCGAGTCGCGAGCCTGGCGCGCTCATCTGGCTCGCTCATCAACCGCGCCGCGCTTGGGCGGGAATTCGGCCAGCAGTGCCTGCGCCGCTGCACGCGCTTCCTCGTCGCGCTCCTCCGGCGTCCAGGTGCGGTCGACCGCCTTCGAGGCGGTGCCGCGCCAGATCAGTGCGGTCTGACCCGGATCGATGACGTCGAGGATCAGCGTACCCTCCTCGTACTGCCACACGTCGATGTCGCGGCCGCCGCCGTGCCAGTAGCCGTGCGGCGGGCACGTGTAGCCCCAATCGACGACGCGCAGGCGATCCTGCGTGGTGACGTGCGCGGCGACCAGGAAATCGGGACGTGCAGCAGTCGCCTCGAAACCGCGCGCGCGCAGCTCGGTGTTCACGGCTTCGCGCACGCGCTTCATCTCGATCGAGTTGTCCCGCTCGTCGATCCAGGCGTACGTGTGCAGGTCGCTGAAGTCGTGCGAAGTGTCGTAGTCGAAATCGGTCGCGAACGACGAGCAGGCGGCGAGAGTCGCGGCGGTGAGCACAGCAAGCGGAGCGATCTTCATGGCGACGCGAGCATACCGCCTGTCCGGAGCCGTCGTCGTTCAGCCGCCGGCGAGCACGCGTGCGATCGCTTCCATCGACGCCACGGGCGTTCCCGGCAGGATGCCCGAACCGAGGTTGAAGACGTACCCGGCCTGCTTGCTGAATCCATCGAGCACGCGCCGCGTCTCGCGCTCCACCGTCGCCACGTCCGCGAACAGGATCGTCGGGTCCAGGTTGCCCTGAATCGCGCAGCGCGATCCGACGCGCGCGCGGGCTTCGACCGGATCGATGCGCCAGTCGAGGCCCAACGCGTCGGCGCCCGTCTCGGCCAGCACTTCGAGCAACTGCGAAGCGCCGTTGACGTACAGGATGATCGGCGCGCGGGTCAGCGCCTTGGTCTCGCGCACGAGCCGTGCGACGTGCGGCAGCAGGTGCTCGCGCCACGTACGCGCGTCGAGCGCGCCGCCCCACGAATCGAAGATCTGAACGGCGTCTGCGCCGGCCTGGACCTGCATCGCGAGGTAGGGCGCGAGGTTGGTGACGAGACGGTCGCACAGATGCGCGAACGTCGTCGGGTCGCCGTGCATCAGCGCCTTGGCGTGCTCGAAATTGCGGCTGGTCCCGCCCTCGATGAAGTAGCTGGCCGTCGTCCACGGCGCGCCGCAGAAGCCCAGGATCGCGCGCTCGGCGCCGAGCTCACGGCGCACGCGTTCGATGGCCTCGCCCAGGAACGCCGTGTCGCGACGCGGATCGAAGTCGCGCAACCGATCGACGTCGGCGCGCGTGCGGATCGCCGGCGCGAGCTTCGGCCCCGCACCTTCCTCGAAGCGCACGTCGACGCCCATCGCCGCGCAGGGAACGAGGATGTCCGAGAAGATCACGGCCACGTCCATGCCGAAGCGCCGGATCGGCTGCAGCGTGACCTCGGCCGCCAGCGCCGGGTCGCGCACCATGTCGAGGAACTCGTGACCGCTGCGCACGCTGCGGTACTCCGGCAGGTAGCGGCCAGCTTGGCGCATGACCCACCACGGGGTGCGCTCGACCTCTTCACGGCGCAGCGCGGCCAGGAACGTTTCGCGGGGTGTCGGCATCGTCGCGCGGATCCTACCGCGCGACCTCGGGCGAACCACGGGGAACGCGTGCGGCGGTCGCAATTCCGCGCTGACCGAACCGGGGCGGGTACGATCGGTGCGTGCGACACCTACCTCTTTTGGTGGTCGCCGCGCTGGTGGCTTCGTGTTCACGCGAAGTCCCGCGTGGGCCGAACGTCCTCTTGATCTCGATCGACACGCTGCGGTCGGATCATCTGGGTTGCTACGGGTACGGACGGGCGACGAGTCCGAGCATCGATCGAATGGCTGCCGAGGGCACGTTGTTCGAGCAGCACATCAGCTCGAGTTCGTGGACGCTGCCGACGCACGCCGCGCTGTTCACGGGCCTCCTGGATTCCGGTCACGGTTGCACGGACGTGAACAAGACGCTCGGCCCGGCGTTCGAGACGTTGGCCGAGCGCTTTCACGAAGGCGGCTACGCGACGGCCGGCTTCTTCTCGGGGCCGTTCCTCCATCCCGCGTTCGGCTTCGCGCAGGGTTTCGACCTGTACGAGGACTGCACGTCGTACGGTCGCACGCTCGACACGACGAAGCCGATCGACTGGGGCAAGGACGAGGCGATGCAGCGTGATTCACACACGGACATCGCCAACCCGCGCACGTTCGGTGCCTTCCAGAAGTGGTTCCAGGGGCGCGCGGACCGGCCTTTCTTCGCCTTCGTGCACTTCTGGGACGTGCACTACGACTTCACGCCGCCGCCGCCGTTCGACAAGGCGTTCGATCCCGACTACACGGGCTGGGTCGACGGTCGGAACTTCTTCTTCGACGAGCGCATCGGACCGAACATGCAAAAGCGCGATCTGGAGCACCTGATCGCG
Source organism: Planctomycetota bacterium (assembly GCA_038318285.1). Taxonomy (GTDB): domain Bacteria; phylum Planctomycetota; class UBA1135; order UBA1135; genus JAEUHZ01. The sequence continues at coordinate 21,483 of JBBQCC010000033.1, forward strand.
CTCTACGACGGCGAGATCGCGTGGACGGACACGTTCATCGCCAAGATCCGTGAGGAGTTGGAGCGCGCCGGCGTGCTCGACGACACCGTGATCGTGATCACGGCCGACCACGGCACCGAGTTCTTCGAGCACGGTGGCAAAGGTCACCGCAAGACGCTCTACGACGAAGTCGTCCAAGTGCCGCTCATCGTGCGCTACCCGGCCTCCATCCCGGTCGGAGTGCGCGTCGAGGCGCAGACGCGGTCCGTGAGCGTCGCGCCGACGCTGCTGGATCTGTGCGGACTCGAACCGCTCGCGAACATTTCGGGCGTGAGCCTGCTCGACCTGATACGCGATCCAGCGCAGCGCGCGGGACCGGGGCGGCGCGCGATCTCGGAACTCGACAGCGTCGGTCGATCGCTGATCTCCGTGCGCGGCCCGGGCTGGAAGGTGATCGGCGACCGGTTGCGGGCGACGGTCCGAATGTTTGGAAATCGGCCCCAAAACGCGACGCGTCGGCCGGCGCTCGATCCGCAGAGTCCCCTGGCCGCCGTAGCCGAGCAGGCGCTCGAAGAGGCTGGCCTCGAATTGCAGGAACTGGCGGTCGAACACGATGCCGCAGCTGCGGCGGCCCCCGCGTGGCCGGAGGAAGTGAAGCGCCACCTCGATGCGCTCGGCTACACCGGCGACACACCGACTGCGCCGCCGGAACCGCGCTGAGCGGCCGGTGCGCACCGCGACTCAGTAGTAGACCGAGCGCGTGCGGTGCGGCAGTCGGCCGGCCAGCCGATCCTGGCGAGCGCGCACACGCAGCCAACGATCGACGTCGACCGACGCGACCTCGGGCTGCATCACGCGCAGCGTCGTCGTGATCCGTTCGACCGCGTGGATCGTCGCAGCGCGGATCTCGACCTCGCGCTCGGAGTGTGCCGGGACGATCTCGCCGTTCCCGACGCGGTCCAGTAGCGACTTGTCGTAGCTGAGGACACCCGCGGCGTGCAGCGCGAGCGCGCACTCGGCGTCGGAGCTGGGCGCGAGCTCGTCGACCCCCTCGAACGGCCCGAAGGCGTCGCCGGCGATGTCCGCCAGTTCGTCGACGAACCGTTGCGCGCGGTGGAAGAAGTGGACGTCCACGCCGCGGTAGCGCTGCGCGTCGTGGAAGTAGGGGATGGTCGCCAGCGACTCGCACAGCTTTGCGGCCGACCCGTGCGTCGACTCGACGAGTCGATCGGTCGAACCCAGGCAGCGCTCCTGGAGGAAGCGGCCGAGATCGCGCAGCGCGCGGGCCTGCAGTTCCACGAATTCGGCCTGCGGCGGCTCGACGAGGCCCTGGCCGCGCAGCTCGGCGACTTGGGCCGGTGTCGCGTGAACCATGTCGCGCACGGGCATCGGGCCGGAGTCGGCGAAACGCCGCGCCAGGGCGGCATCGAGGTTCTCAGCGGCGGTCTGCCCCGGTTCGAGCACCAGTTTGGGCTCGTAGCCGCTGCCGAAACGCAGCGCGGCTCGCAGGAGCAGGAAGTCGAGCGCGTCCTCGGGGTCCACGCCGTCCGGCAGCGTCGGTAGCGGAGTCGGGACGTAGTCGGCCGCGAACTCGTCAGCCCTCTTCGTGAACACCCCGACGTGCGCGGCGTGCTCCGCGACGAAGCGTGCTCCCTTTCGAATCTGGGAGAACGAGGCGAAAGGGTCGGTCACGATCGACATTGAGCGCTTCTAGCACACGTTCGATCGCGAATCGACGACGTGACCGAGTCCGCAGATGTTCCGTCGACCTTGAAGACTCGTGGTCGATCGTCGTTGAGCACGCGGCGGTGACTGGTAAAAGATGAAGTGCCCGTCCGTAACCACGAGGATCGGACCCGCGGGAGGCGGCTTCGGATGGCCGCACGGCCCGCGCGATCGTGTGCCGCGTGACGGCTCGGACTCGACCATTGAACGCAGCTCATGGGCTGCGTACCTCCGGCTCACTCCACTAGCGAGCCCCTGCGGAGCGCTGCGCGATCAGGGCGTCGAGCTCCTGCTGCAACCGCGGCAAGATCTCGTCGTAGCGGAACGCGCCCAACTCGGCCTCGCCGCGCTTCAGGTTCACGTGGTTCGGCCCGCACCAGAGGCCCAGGTCGGCATCGTCCGTCTCGCCCGGGCCGTTCACACGGCAACCCATCACGGCGATCGTCAGCTTGTGCGCCTGGGCGTACGCAGTCATGCGCTTCACGTCGGCTGCAAGCTCGATGAACTTCTCGTTCTCGACGCGGCTGCACGACGGGCAGGCGATGATGTTCAGGCCGTCGAAGAAGTTGGGAGGCACCGAGCGGAAACGACCCGCCTCGATGTCGCGGATCAGCTCGCGCCCGACCGCGATCTCGCGCCCTTTGTCGTCGAAGGGCAACGTCAGCGACACGCGCAACGTGTCGCCGATGCCGCGCGCGAGCAGCTGCTCGAAGGCGATGCGCGTCTTGATGATGCCCTCGGGCGGCATGCCCGCCTCGGTGACACCCAAGTGGATCGGAACGTCGGGTCTCTCCGCTGCGAAACGAGTGTTCGCCTCGACGACGAGCCGCGGATCGCTGTCCTTGATCGACACGACGTACTCGGTGAAGCCCAGGGCGTCGACGATCGCGCAGTGATCGATCGCGCAGGCGACGATGGCCGACACGTGGTCGTCCGGGAAGCGCGCGTCGTACTCCGGCGCGATCGAGCCCGCGTTGATCCCGATGCGGATGGCGCAGTCGTTCCGCGCGGCCTGGTCCACGATCCACGCGACTTTGTCGCGCGTGGATTTGTCCTTCTCGTGGTGGTGCAGGTGACCCGGGTTGTAGCGGATCTTGTCGACGAACGGCGCAACGTGCTCGGCCAGGCGATAGCTCTCCTGCAGGTCGACCGAAAGGCGCGCATCGGTCTGCGCGCGCAGCGTCGCCAGCGCATCCACGTCCGCTCGGCTGTCGACCGCGATGCGGATCAAGTCCGCGCCCGCGCCCTCCAAAATGCGGATCTGGCGCAGCGTCGCGTCGAGGTCGCGCGTGCGCGTCGCGGCCATGCTCTGGACGGCGATGGGCGCCGCTCCGCCGACTTCGAGGCCGCGGATACGGATGGTGCGGGTCTTTCGGGGCGGGATCATCGGCGAGCAGTCTAGCTCTGTACGGAGCCAGGTAAGTTCGGACGGGGTTTGGTTGCGGCGGCGGGGTGCGCGTGACCGCGGCGAGAAACCC
>JBBQCC010000034.1:0-24592 GCA_038318285.1 Planctomycetota bacterium
CTCAAAAAGGGCGGATGCGGCATCCTCGAGCTCTCGAAGTGCACCGTCGTCGCCGCCCCTGACTTCGATGCGCTGGTCCTCGCGCACCGCGGTCGCGAACACGTCGTGCGCCTGCTCATCCGCCACGGCCACGTCGCGGCCGTCGCCGCCGACGGCGACTTCGCGGTCGACTGGGAGGTCGTGACACGGCGCGAGGCTCTCCGATGAGCAAGTTGGCGCCCGCAGCCAGGGCGGCTGGCCTGCCCGCCGCCCTGGTCGCGGAATACCCGTTCGAGAGCCATTTCCTCGACGTTTCCGGTGGTTCGATGCATTTCGTGGACGAAGGTCCGCGCGACGCGCCCCCCATCTTCTTCCTGCACGGGAACCCCACGTGGTCGTTCCTGTGGCGCAAACTGGTGGCCGAGCTGCGCACGACCCACCGCTGCATCGCGATCGACCACATTGGGTGCGGGCTCTCGGCCAAGCCCGCGAGTTGGCGTTACACGCTCGCCGCGCACACCGACAACGCGCTGGCCCTCGTCGAACACCTCGACCTGCAGCGCGCGACGCTCGCGGTGCACGACTGGGGCGGCGCGATCGGCATGGCGCTGGCGGAGCGCGCGCCGGAACGCTTCGCACGCCTCCTCGTCACGAACACAGCGGCGTTCCCCGGCGCGATGCCGCTGCGCATCCGCGTGTGTCGCGCGCCTCTGATCGGGCCGTTGCTCGTCGAGCGCATGAATGCCTTCGCTGGGCTGCTGCCACGCTTCGGCGTCGCCGATGCAACGCACATGACGCCGGCAGCACGTGCAGGCTTCGGCTTCCCCTACCGCACTGCAACGGACCGCCGCGCCATCCGGCGCTTCGTCGAGGACATCCCGACGAGCACGGACCACCCCTCCTGGAACGAGCTCGCCAACGCTTCGCGCGGCGTCGCTCGATTCGCGGCGAAACCCGTGTCCATCGTGTGGGGCGAGCAGGACTGGTGCTTCACGCCGCGCTTCCGCGCGCAGTGGCAGAGCCGCTTGCCCGCCGCACACGTCGTCCGCGTAGAGCAGGCCGGCCACCTCGTGACCGAAGAGGCTCCAGACGCCGTCCTGGCCGAGCTGCGCGCACTGCTGGCGCGCTGACCGTGATGTCGACGATGGTTCGGGAAGGAACGTTGCGCGGCACCGACATCCCCGACGTGCCCGCCCGGGTGAACGTCGGAGCTTTCCTGACTGCTACCGCGCGCGCACACCCGGCGCTAGCAGCCGTGATCGCGCCTGTGGGCAGCTCGGGTTGGCGCACGACGAGCTATGCCGAGCTCGACGCGCGCGCCGCGGCCATCGCGCACGGGCTCGCGGGCCTCGGGTTGTCACGCGGCGACCGCGTGGCCTTGCTCGTGCGACCCGGTGTGGACTTGATCGCGATCACGTTCGCGCTGCTGCTCCTGGGGGCCGTTCCCGTCGTCGTCGATCCGGGTATGGGCGCGCGCGCGCTGGTCCGCTGTCTTGCGCGCACCCGCCCGAAAGCATTCCTCGCCGTGCCGATCGCACATGTGCTGCGCCGCATTCATGCCCGCGAGCTCTCCAGCGTGTCGATCGACGTCGTCGTCGGCCCGCGCTGGTTCCCCGGCGCACGCACGTTGCACGAAATCGAGAACCCACGCGCCGGCGCGTTCAGCGCGGTCGGAACGGCCGCGGACGATCCGGCGGCGATCCTCTTCACCTCGGGTTCGACCGGTCCGGCGAAGGGTGTGCTGTACCACCACGGCGCGTTCGCTGCACAGATCGCGGCCTTGCGTGATCTCTGCCGAGTCAACCCGGGCGACGTGGACTTGGCCTGTTTTCCGCTGTTCGCGCTGTTCGACGCGGCGTTCGGCGCCACCTGTGTCGTCCCGCGCCTCGATCCATCGCGCCCCGCTCGCTGCGATCCGGTCGGCATCGCCGACGCGCTGCGGCGGCACCGCTGCACGTATTCTTTCGGCTCGCCGGCGATCTGGTCGCGGGTCGCGGAGCACGCCGCGAACGCAACTGTGCAGTTCCCCGACCTGCGCGGAATCTGGATCGCCGGAGCCCCCGTGGCGCCGCGTCTCGTCGCATCGTTGCGCGCCCGCCTCGAAGACGGCGCCGACGTGCACACGCCGTACGGTGCGACGGAGTGTCTGCCGGTCGCGTCGATCTCGGGCAGAGAGATCGAGTCGGTGCGCGCCGATGTCGAAGGCGGCGGCGGCACGTGCGTCGGTCGCGCGGCACCGGGCGTCGAGATCGCGCTGACGCCCATTTCCGATGCGGCGATCGCGAGCTGGACGGGCGCGCTGCCGCGCGGCGACTTGGGCGAAGTCTGCGTGCGCGGGCCAGTCGTGACCCGCGGTTACGTCGACGACGAGTCTGCGAGCGCGCTGTCGAAGATCGAGGACGGCGCAGGGTTCTGGCACCGCACGGGCGATATCGGTTGGATCGACGCGTCGGACCGTTTGTGGCTCGTCGGGCGCAAGGCGCACCGCATCCAGGGCGCGCATGGGACAACGTATCCGGTGCCAACCGAGAACGTGTGCGATTTGCACACGCGCGTGCGCCGATCGGCACTGGTCGGAGTCGGCGAAGTGGGCGGACAGCGCGCCATCCTCGTGATCGAGACCGCCGACGATCACATCCCGCGCGGAGCGGAGGCTCAGCGCCTGACATCCGAGCTCGATGCCTTGCGCGCCCAGCGCCTGCACGCGGTCGGTCCGAACCGCCCACCGCAGGTCGCGGCGACCCTATTTCGCCGCGATTTCCCGGTCGATGTGCGCCACAACGCGAAGATCCGGCGCGAGGAGCTGGCCGCGTGGGCGGCGCGTCGGTCGTGACAGGCGAGTGGGGTGAGCCTCTGCCTCGAGCGACCCGCCGATCATCATGGGATCCACACCGCGGCGACGCCGTTCGTCAGGTTGAACCGACTCGTCGTGCAGAAGGTCGGCGATACGTCGCGGTACCAAGCTTGGTAGTAGCGCGTGACACCGCCCGTGCTGGGGATCTGTCCGCTGACCGCGACACCCGGTCCGAACGACGACGCGCCTACGACGTTCGTGCGTGTGCCCAGGCGCAGTACGCTTCCCGCTGCGCAGCGGAGTCCATCGCCGAAGATGCTGCCCATGCCGCCGTTCTGCGCGGACGTTCCTTGGAAGTAGAGGACGGACGACGAAGGCGTCATCCCCGAACCCGACACCACGAACGTGTCGAAGCTGCTGCTGGGCAATCCACTCGCCACGAGCAACGCACCTAAATTGTTCGCCGAGCTCGGACACCCACGCCCGGTCGCAGACACGTTGCCGCACGGGCACGGTGCGCCGGTCCCGTCGCCGAAGCAGTAACTGGCGACCATCGTCTGGCACGAGTCCGGAATCCCGTCGAGGTTCGCATCGAGGCTGATACCGCTCGCGATATCGCACGAGTCGAGCACGCCGTTGCCGTTGCAATCCGCAGTTGCGATCTGACACGCATCTGGACGACCGTCTTGGTCGCAGTCGGGCTCGCCCGCAGCGATCTCGCAACCATTCAGGATCCCGTCACCATTGCAGTCGCCGTCCGCGCCGCTCATCAGGTCGCACACATCGAGGATGCCGTTCGCATCGCAGTCGTTGCCGGCCAACTGACAGGAGTCGAGGATCGAATCCTGGTTGCAGTCTCCGCTGACGAGCTGGCAGTCGTCCGGCTGACCGTTTCCGTCGCAATCAACAGCTCCAGCGAGGATTTCGCACGCATCCAACAGGCCGTCAGAATCACAGTCGTGCGCCGCTAGTTCCTGGACGTCCGGAACGCCATTGCCGTCGCAGTCGGGCGCACTGCGGAAGTCGAGTTCCGTGCGCGAATTGCCCGCCATCGAAAGCCACGGACCGTGCGGGAACAGCGCATCGTCGTACGCGACCCGCGCGCGCCAGATGTTCGTTCCGCTCGTAGAGCCCTGCGCCAACACATCGAGATCGAGGCTCGATCCGGGAGTGCCGGTGGATGACCACGCACCGCGGTGCAACGGTGCAGGTACGAGTGCCGAGCCGGGCTCCGTCAGCTGCCACTCGAGCCGCGCCCGGCCTCTACCGAATGGCGTCGAGGCGCTGGCAGCCGGACCGTGAGCACGCGCACGCAGTCGAACGTTCACGTCGGTCGTCGCTCCGCCGAGCGCGAGCGGCGAACCGGATGCGCGTCGTTGACGCACGCCGATCGGTGAGCCTCCGCGCAGTGCGCCGTTGCCGAGGAAGAGGTAGGCGCTGCCCTGGTATTGCTGCGTGAATCCGAAGCCGAGGCCGCCCAGCAGGATGTCGGCGAATCCGTCGCCGTTCACATCGCCGGGACCCGTCGCGGAGACTCCGAGCAATGCTCCGGCTTGATCACTTTCGCCGCGCCACGCCGGCGAGTTGGCGAGGCCCGACGCCGAGCCGAGGAAGACGAAGCCCGCTCCCTCGTCGGTCTGACCGCCGTCGTAGCGGATCGCCGTCGCGAGCAAGTCAGCGTAACCATCGCCGTTCACGTCACCGGCGGCGGCGACGTTCGTGCCGAACAGGGCGGCGGCCTGTCCGCCCGAGTACGTCCAGTTCGGCGTGGTGGCGAGACCGCCGGCGCCGCCGAGGAACACGAAGACTCGGCCCTCGTCCGCCAATGTGCCGTCGTAGTACGGCGACCCCAAGGCCACGTCCGCGTAGCCGTCGCCGTTCACGTCGCCGATGCCGGCCAGCGAGCTCAAGCGCGCATTGAGTTGCGCGATCTCGTAGAACCAAGTCGCCGTCGCCTCGACGCCCGTGCTCGTGCCGCGGAACAGGTACGCGATGCCGCCGCCGAACGAGTTGGCGTCGTACACGCCGACCAGCACGTCCGAGTAGCCGTCGCCGTCGATGTCACCGGCGCCGGCCACGTTGCTGCCCAAGCGCTCGCTGGGCGCGCCGCCGACGACCGACCACACGGGCGTCGACTGCAGTCCTTGGGCTGAGCCCAAGTAGACGCTGGCCTTGCCGACATCCGTGTACGTCTGATCCCACAGGTGCGCGCCGACGATGACGTCGCCGAACCCGTCGCCGTTCACGTCGCCAGCCGAGGCGACGCATTGACCGAGGCTCGCGCCGGCTTGATTGCTGTCGAAGCTGGCTGCGGGCGTCGCGACGAAGCCCGTGGACGAGCCGTGGTAGACGAACACGCGCCCTTCGCCTGTTTGTCCGTTCGATGCAGCGCGCGCCCCGACGATGAAGTCGTCGTAGCCGTCGCCGTTCACGTCACCGGCAGCAGCGACCCAGTTGCCGAACTCCGCGCCCGCGTGCGGACCGTCGACGAAGCCGATCGCCGTGGGCGCGGTACTGAGTTCGCCGCCCAGGTAGATGAACGTCCGGCCGCAATCGACGCCGTTGGCTCCGTCGTAGTGGAAGGCACCGACCGCGAGATCCGTGAAGCCGTCCGCGTTCAAGTCGCCGACGTGCGCCACGGACACGCCGTATTCCGAACCGGCTGGTAGGTTGAGCTCGCCGTTCCAGATCGGAAAGCTCGCGAGATCGCCGGGACCGCCGCGGAAAACGAAGGCCTGACCTTCGGAAGCTTGGCCGTTGGATGCGCCGGGCGCACCGACGAGGAGGTCGGCGAACCCGTCGCCATCGACATCGCCTGCGCCGCTCAGCGCTGTGCCGAACAGGGCACCGGCCTGACCGCCCTCGTGCACGAACGCGGGTGTCGCTCTGAGGCCGTCCGGCGAACCGAGGTAGACCGCGACGCGGCCGGAGTCCTGCACGTTCGACGCACCGTCGAAGTTGGGAGCACCGACCGCAACATCGGCGTAGCCGTCGCCGTTCACGTCACCGATCGTGCCGAGCGCGGCACCGTGCCCGGCAGCGACTTGGTTCGACTCGCTGGACCACGAGGCAGTCGCGGAGATTCCGCCCGGGCCGCCGCGGTAGAGAAACGAGCGACCTTCGCCGCTCTCCCCGTTCGAAGCGCTGGGTGCTCCGACGAGGAGATCTGCGTAGCCATCCCCGTCGACATCGCCGGCACGCGCGACGATCGAGGCGTTTTGCAAGACAAGGCTCGGGTTCGTCTCGAGAGTCGCGCCGAGTCCGCGGAAGACGTAGGCGGATCCATCGAGCCATGAACCGACTGCGATGTCGTCGCGACCATCTGCATCGATATCGCCGAGTCCGGCGATGGAAAGTAACCCGTAGCTCGGCGGGACGCCGAACTGATAGCTCCAGACCGGATCAACCGCGTCGCACGGTGGTGCAAACACGGTCGTGATGACAAGACCGGACGAGCTGCCCAGGAAGAGCTCTGCTTGGGCGTCTCTCGCGATGAGCACGTCGTCGAAGCCATCCCCATCGACATCGCCAGCTCCGCAAACGGCTTGATTGAGGTAGGAGCCGCACGGCCCAATATTCCCACCTCCCCAACCCGGGGAACCCGGGTTGGCAGATCCAAAGTGAAGGCGAATTGCAGTAGTGTGGACCGGCGGGCAGTCATCATTCGCGGGGATCCACTCCATCACCGCGAAGTCGCCGTAGCCGTCGCCGTTCACATCACCGACGCCGCTGATCGCGTGACCGATTCGTGTGTTGAGGTAGCTGGTATTTCCAGACTCCATCCAGATGGGGGCCAAGGCTAGCCCGGCCGGTGAGCCCAAGAAGAGCCACACACGCCCGTGCACTCCCCCTCCCACCACGAAGTCGGGCGCGCCCACAATCACATCCGAGTATCCGTCCGCATTCACGTCGCCCGCACCGGCGACGCTGTATCCAAGCTTGGCTCCCGTCTGATCGCCCTCCACGCTCCACACCGGCCCCGTCAGCACCGGATCGATCGTGATCGGATAGCGCGCATCGCGATCGTCCACTTCGATCCCGACACCTTCCGGCCGGTGCACGAACCGCGCATTCAGCTCCTTCCCGTCCGCGTCGAACGTGGTCAGCCCTTGGTAGAGCAGCACCACAGCACCGGCGGCATCCACGAACTCCGCGTGCGCATCGCCGCGGATGCGGAACGAGAGATCGCCCTCGACGCGCATCACGACGAGCAGCGGTCCCGCATCGATCGGCTCGGGACCGGCAGCGATCGTCCAACTGTGCTTCACGCCGTCGGCGCGGTTCTCGAACGACTCGGACACGAGTCCCCGATCGAGGCGAGCGTGCGTCCCTGCCGAGGACGCACGCCCGGGCGGCGTGGTCGCGAGTCTGCCCTCGCGCCCGACTGCCGTCGTGGACAGCACGGCGCGCCACGTCGACGCACCGAACGGAGTCACCTCGAGTCCACGCCCGCTCACACTCAGCACGAGTCCCTGAGCGCGAGACGGCGCGCTCGCGCCCTCGCCCGACGAGGTGAACTCGTACTCGCTCGCCGTCAGGGCGTCGAAGTCGATCCCGCGTGTGTCCGGGGCGGCGCCGGGTCCGGCGCGAACGGGGCGCGGTTCGGCGTCGATTGGGGTGGTCTGGGCGAACGAAATCGTGAGCAGCGCAAGGATGGAGAGCATGGGGAGGCTGGAGTCCTGGTCGGAGTCGAGAGCACATCCCTCGTGAATGGCTCCACGGGCGAAGAGCGCGGAGCGCCCGACTCGGGACAAGAAACACCCGAAACCTGCGGAAAGCGTCGCAGCCTGACAGCGCGCGGCGCGTTCAGAGCCCGCGTTCGGTCAATTGGGCCTCGTAGACCCTCTGGTCCCAATCGTCGGTCTTCGCGGCCCGCAGCCGGCGCGCGTGCTCGCGCGCATCCGCGTCGCGTCCGAGTTCGTGGGCGAGTTCGGCCGAGCACAGATCGAGCATCCGCCGCAACGACTTGAACTCCTCGTTGGCCGACCCGAGGCCGTACAGACGCTGGAGCTCGGCCGGCGACCTCTGCGCCCGAGCCGCGAGCACGTCCATCTCGAACTCGAAGACCCTCAACGGGGGCCCCTTCCACTTCTCGATCTCGCGCAACACCGGGACTGCACGCGCGCGCCACTCGGCCCCCTGTTCCGGGCGACCGATCCAGTACGAACCGCGCGCCAGATCTGCTTCGATATTCGCTCGATCCAAACCCGGTGGCATGCGTTCGACGAGCCGACTCAGTGCATCGACAACGCGCGTGGCTTCGGCGAACGGCGGCCGGTCCGCGATCCAGACGTAGGAGCAGTAGCCGACGACAAAGTCGAACACGCCGGGCATGACGACCGGATCGCTCAGCACGGAATCGAACAAATCGCGCAGGCAAGCCGCACCGGCCTCGACGCGGCCGAGCTTCATCAGCGAGGAGCCGAAAATGGTCTGCGCCGTCCGAGTGGCCCAGTGGCCGGCTCCCAACATGCGCTCGAGACCTGCGAGGCACTCGCGGCTCAGCTCGAGCGCGCGCTCGGGCGATCCGTACAGGTTCTCGGCGACCGCGAGTCCCGTCTTGGCTTTCCACGTGTCCAAGTGCATCGGCCCGAGCGCCGTTTCCATCGCGGCCGCTGCGGCACGGAAGCTGACGAGAACACGCGCACACTCTTCGGGATCCGGCGCCGTCGCCTCGAGCATGCGGCGCAGATCCAATCGCGCGAGCACAGTCCGCCAGCGAATGCGCGCGCGCAGCGGATCGTCGTCCGCGAGGACGTCGTCCGCGTCCGTCCCCAGTGCGATCATCCCCGCGAGCGCCGATTCCCGGCACGCCAGATCGTCCCTGCGCTCACGAACCGTCAGCGTCCAGGCGCGTGCCTCGATGTTCGGCCGCGATCCGGATCCGTGCAGTTCGCGCGTCTGCAGTTCGATGCGCTCGAACTCGACTTCGGCCTCCGCGTAGAGGCCCTGGTAGTACAGCGCTTGGGCAAGACGGCGATGCGCGCTGAGCGTGTCGCGCACGGACCCTTCTCGGGCGACCGCGTCCTGGTACTCGTGCTCGAACCTCGCGACCAACTTCCCCGCGTCGCCGAGGTCCAGTCGTTCCAAAGCCGGATAGTCCTCCGAGCGTCGCAGGCTGAGCAGCAGATCGGAGAACAGCTCGGTCGTCGTCGGATCGCCCGGCGGGAGAACTTGTTCCGCCAGGGCGTGCGCTTCCCGCAGGCGCTGTTGCGTCGCGAGGAATTCGTCGGTCTCGAGTCCCAGGTCGATCAGCGCGCGCAACACTTCGAGTCGACCTCGATCCGCGATGGGTTCGCGGGAATCGAAGCTGTCGGACGCGGATCGCAGATCGCGCTTTGCCGCGGTGAGATCGCCGGACAGCAAGCGCGCGCGGCCCGCCATCAAGAGCGCGTTCTCGAGTCCGCCATGGTCCCCGCGCGTTGCGGCACCCTCGGCCCACTCCTCCAGACCGCGCGCCACATCCGCATGATCTGCGGCGCTGGGCGCAGCACGGCTCGAGTCGAGCAGCATGGCACCGCGCCAAGTCAGTGCAGCCAACTCGACGGCGTGGCTCCGCTCGGTGCGCGCGTTCAGAATCCCGACGGAGAGCGCGACGAACGCGAGCAAGATCCCCGCAGCGCCGACCGCGAGCACCGGGTGTCGCTGTACCCAACGCCCGGCGCGTCCCAGCAGATTCGGCGGCTTCGCCACGATCGGTTCGTGGGCCAGGTAGCGGGCTAGATCCTCGGCGACGGCGAGCGCGGACGGATAGCGCCGCTCGCGCCGCTTCTCGAGCATCTTGAGACAGATCACCGCCAAGTCGCGCGGCACACCCGGACGCACTGCGCGCGGATCTTGCGGATCGTGCAGCAGGATGCGCTCGGTCAGTTGCTGCGGAGTGTCGGCCTGGAACGGGCGCTCGAGCGTGAGGCACTCGTACAGGCTGACGCCCAACGAGAACACATCGGTGCGCGCGTCGATGCCGGGTCCGCGCGGCGACGCCTGCTCGGGGCTCATGTACGACGGCGTGCCGGCCAAGTCGCCCGTGCGCGTGACGGTGACTTCGTCCTGCACTTTCGCCAGACCGAAGTCGGCGATCCGAGTCGAACCATCCGGTGCGATCAGGATGTTCTGCGGCTTCAGGTCGCGATGGATCACGCCCTCGACGTGGGCCGATTGCAATGCCGATGCGATGCAATGGAACTGCTGTGCGACGTGTCGATACCAACCGCTGGGAATCGTGCCGCGCTCGCGCAGATCGCTCAACGTGTCCGCGAGCGACAGTCCACCGGGCACGAGTTCCTGCGCGATGTAGTGCACGTGCTCGGACTCGCCGACCTCGTACAGGGTCACGATGCCCGTGTGCGTCAGCCGTCCTGCGGCCTCGGCTTCCGTACGAAAGCGCTGGAGCGCGCGCTCCGACAGCGTCAAGTGCGGATAAAGGACCTTGAGCGCGACGCGACGGCGCGGGACGTCTTGCACCGCTTCCCACACGACGCCCATCCCACCGCGCCCGACTTCGCGGACCAGCGTGTACGTCGCGATCCGACGACCCGCCGTGAGCGCTCCCGGTCCGGCGGAAAGCGAATCGCTCAGCCCGCGGTAGTCGCGCAGGATGCGGGCCAATTCCGCAGCCACTTCGGGACGATGCTCGGCGAGGAACATGTCGGTCGCAGGCCCGTCGCTCTCCCGCACGCGCTTCAACCAGTCTCGAAAGGCGGCCTCGACGTCGGCCCGCAGCACGACACTGGACGGCGCATCCCGTGATTCGAGACTGGAGTCCGCGTCCTCACTCGTTTGTTCGCGGTCGCTCATTGGCACGGTCCCCGCGGGCGAACGAGTCGCCGAGCGAAGCCGGATCGGAGCTTAGCCGCCGCAGGATCGAATCGGCAACGACTCACGACTCGGGATTGTTGCGGAGTTTTCGCAGAGCACGCTGCAGTGCCTTGCGCGCGGTCTCCGTGTGCAGGCCGGACTCCTGCGATAATACGCTCATCGGTTCACCGCGCAGGTGGAGGCGCACGAGGAGTTGGTCACGCTCGGAAAGTCGGAGGATGCGCAGCACCAACTCTTCGCGTTCCTCCCTCGACATCGCGGCGGACGCCGGAGTCGGCTGATCGTCCTGGATCCTAAGCTCTGCGACGTCCTGTTCCACGCGCTTCTGCTCGCTGCGGCGCAGGGTGTCCATGCGCCGCTTGTGATCCATCGCCTTCCAGCGCATGCGCCGTGACAAGAACGAGAGGAACTGGGCCTTCGTTTCGAAGCGAAGTTCGGCGAGTTCTGTCCACATGTCCCCCACCACGGATTGCACGAGGTCGCCCGTGTCCAGGAAGCGACGCAAGTCTCCGGCGACCATGCGCCTTCCGCCGCGCATGATGTCCATCAGGAAATGCGCCAGGAACTCGTCCGCGGCGTGACGATCCTCGCCGGCGCGACGATGGACCTCGGCCAGCACGGCGTCCTCCAATTTGCCCCCGGCACGCAGTCTGGAGAGGATCAGAGCCTGCGCTTCTGCGTTCCCCACGATGCGCTCGCTGGCCGGACCCAGTTCCTCACGGGCAAAGAGCAGGATCTGCCTCACCAATTCCCTGGTCTCGTCGCCGCTCTCGTCGCCTGTACCATCCATGCAGGGAGTAGCGCGCCGACCGCGCGCTCCGGGACAAGCATTCCAAGAATCGCGCGGGTTAGAAAGTTCCCGAGAGGAACGGAAGGCGGGGAACTCCCCGGCATTCGCGCTCGAAGGACACTCGACACCCCGAGCGGCGCTTGCTACGAGCGGCGCGATGAAGTGCCTCGTCACCGGCGGCGGCGGATTCCTCGGGCTCGCGATCGTGCGCATCCTGCGCGCGCGTGGCGACGAGGTGATCAGCTACTCGCGCTCGCGGCACGAGGCGGTGGAAGCACTCGGCGCGCGTTGCGAGATCGGCGACGTCGCGGACTCGGCTGCGCTCGCGCGCGCGATGCGCGGCGTCGACCAAGTGTTCCATGTGGCGGCCAAAGCGGGCGTCTGGGGACCCTGGTCGGAGTACGCACACGCGAACGTCATCGGCACGACCGCCGTCGTCGCGGCGGCTGTCGCGGCGCGCGTACCCAAGCTGGTGTTCACGAGTTCGCCCAGCGTCTGTTTCGATGGGCGTGATCACGAGAACGCCGGCAACGACCTGCCCCACGCGACGCGCTTCTTGGCGCACTACCCGCGCAGCAAGTCGATCGCTGAGCGTTACGTCCTGGCCTGGAACGGCCGCGGCATCGCGACGACCGCGCTGCGTCCCCACTTGATCGTCGGTCCGGGTGATCCGCACCTCTTGACCCGGGTCGCGCGGCGTGCGCGCGCGGGACAGCTGCGTGTCATCGGCGACGGTCGCCACCGGGTCAGCCTCACCGACGTCGAGAACGCCGCGCGCGCACACGTCGCGGCCGCCGACGCGCTGCGGCCCGATGCGCCGCATGCCGGCCGTGCCTACTTCGTGACCCAAGAGGAACCGGTCGAGCTGTGGCCGTGGCTCGCCGACGTGCTCACGCACAGCGGCCTGCCGGGGCCCGGTCGCGCCGTGCCGCTCGCGCTCGCTCGCACGGCGGGAAGCATCTGCGAGTCCTGGTGGTCGCTCACGAACCGCGCCGGGGAGCCGCCGATGACGCGTTTCGTCGCGCTGCAACTCGCGCGGACGCACACGTACGACATGGGCCCCGCACGGCGTGATTTCGGCTATCGCGAGCGTGTCAGCACGCAGGCCATGACGGAGCGTGCGACAGGTTGGCTGTCGAGCGAAGTCCGCGCAGGCCGCGTGTGAAAGATCAGCGGCGCAGAAGCCGCACGAGCTCGACGATCTTCGGCGGCGCGCCCGTGCGCAGGACGCCGTTGCGGAAGATCCGCCCGGCGAACCACAGCATCAGCGCGACCGAGACGACGAGCAACGCGATCGTGCCCGCGATCTCCCAGCCCGCCGGATCACCGGCGATGCGGTTCATCATCACGAAGGGCGTGAACGGTGGGATCCACGAGAGCACCTGAGCCAACGCACCGTTCGGGTCGCGCGCGACGAACACCATCGCGAACAGCGGCACCATGAGCACGATCATCACCGGGCTCATGAAATTTTGAGCTTCCTTCAGCGTGTTGCACAGGCTGCCCAGCGCGAGGAGCAGCGATGCGTACAGCAGGAATCCCAGGATGAAGTACGTCGCCAGAGGAATCAGGACGCCAGCCGTGAACACGAGGCCCATGAGCGGGCCCGCCACCTCGCCGAGTCCCGAAGCGCCGAAGCGCAGCACGAAGAACAGCGAGATCAGCCACGCGACCAGCATCGTGCAGCCGACGGCGGCGACGCCCATCAACTTGCCGAGCATCAACTCGCCCGGCGTGACCGAGGACAAGAGGACTTCGAAGATGCGGCTGGCCTTCTCCTCGACGGTGCTGGAGAGCAGCATCTGCGCGACGGTCATCATCGCGACGAACATGAGGTAGACGAACCCGACGGGGGCCCACTGGCGCAGTTTTTCGGCCGTGCCGACGTCCTCCTCGCCGGCCGCCTTGCGCGGATCCTTGTCGTCGAGGCGCACATCGATGCCCGCGATGCGCTCGACTTCGGCCTGCGCGATGCCCTTCTCGGTGTACTCGACGCGCTTGAGCTGGTCCTCGAGCGCATTCGACACCAGCTTCGGCAGCGAGTCGTCGGTCAAGTTCGTGGACCAGTACTGCACACCCTTGCGCAACTGGCCCTTCGTGGTCGGCAGGACGATCAGCGCGAAGAGTTCCTTCTCTTCTCCTGCGACCATGACCTTCTTGTCGCCGACAAGCCACGGTTTGAGGTTCGCGATCGTCTCCGCGGTCGTGGCGCCCACAGCTTCTGCGGGAACGTCCACGCGCTGGAACAGGTGCTTCTGTTCCTCGTAGTCGGGGAACTTCGGGTCGGCCTTGCGCTTCTCGAGCCAGGCCATGCGCGCCTTGTCGTCGGTCTCCTGCCAGTCGCGCTCGATCGCCGTGTCGAGCACGGAGGTCAGCTCACCCGTCGGATCGATGACGGCGAACGCGCGGGTCGGCTTCGAGATCCGGTCGAGCAGCGCCGGGACGCGCAGGCCCGCGAAGAGCAGCACCGGGAACAAGACGAGCCCGATGATGAAGCCCTTGGTGCGAACGTGTTCGCCGAACTCGCGGAACGCGATGCGGAATGCGTACTTCACGCCGTCTTCTCCTCGCCCACCAGCTTGAGGAACACGTCACGCAGTCCGGGATCGCGCTGCTCGAACGCCGAGAGTTCGACGCCCGAGCGAAAGCATGCGCGCAGGATTTCCTCGGCCTGAGCGCCTTCGGCCAAGACGACGTCGTAGCGCCCCTCGCCCTCGATGTTCAGGATCTCGGTGACGCCGGGTACGGCGCGCAACGCGCTCGGATCCGAACCGGTCTGGATGCGCACGCGGCGCGGAATCGTGCGCTTCGCCTCGGCGATCGTGCCATCGAACAGCCGCTTGCCGCGCCCGATGAGCACGATGCGGTCACACAGGCGTTCGGCGTGCTCCATGATGTGCGTCGAGAAAATGATCGTCGTGCCGGCGGCGCGCAGGTCCTGGATCACCTGCTCGAGCACTTGCTGGTTCACGGGATCGAGTCCGGAGAACGGCTCGTCTAGGATGACGAACTTGGGCTTGTGCACGACGGACGCGAGCACCTGCACCTTCTGGCCCATGCCCTTCGACAGAGCTTCACAACGCGTGTTCGTGAACTCGCCCAGTCCGTAGCGCTCGAGCAGCTTCACGGCCTCGCGCCGCGCCTCGCCCGGGTCCATCCCGCGCAGACCGCCGAAAAAGGCGATGAGCTCCTGCGCCTTCATCTTCTTGTAGAGGCCCTTTTCCTCGGGCAGGTAGCCGATCTCCTGGCGCACGTCGAGCGCCGATCGCGCACCCAGGATCTCGACCGTGCCCGACGTGGGCTCGTAGATCGAGAGGCTCATGCGGATCGTCGTCGTCTTGCCCGCGCCGTTCGGCCCGAGGAATCCGTACACGCTGCCGAAGGGCACGGAGAGCGACAGGTCGTCCACGGCCGTGAACGTGTCGAAGCGTTTCGTGAGGCGCTCGAGGCGCAATGCGAGGTCGGTCATCGGGAGGGGCGACTCGGGGTGCGGGGCCGGCACGCTACTCGGCCGCACCCGGTACATTCCACTCTGCGCGGCTATTCCGCGCGGAAACGCGTCATTCTTCAGATGATTTCGACAACGCCTCGCGATGACGGATCGACCAGTCCTGTAGAGCGACCAGGATCGGCTCGAGGCTGGTGCCGAGCTTCGTCAGCGTGTACTCGACGCGCGGCGGAACCGTCGGGTAGGCCGTGCGCGTGATCAGCCCGCCGCGTTCGAGGTGACGCAAAGCCTCGGTCAACGCCTTCGCCGACACGTTGCCGATCGCGCGCTCGATTTCGGCGAAACGCTTCGTCCCAGCGCGCAGGTGCCACAGCACGACGAAGCACCACTTGCCGCCGATCAGACGCTGGACGTCGTGGATCGGACAGGCGGCTCCGTCTTCCATACTGAATCTTCCATGCTGAACTCGGGGTAAGGGACTGACCGCGGGGTGCGTTCTTGGCAGTTCCCGCGGCGCCGCCCAAGATCATGTCATGATCACCACCCGAAAATCCTCGGAACGCGGGCACACTTCCATCGATTGGCTCGACAGCCGCCACACGTTCTCGTTCGGGGAGTACCACGACGCGCGGCATATGGGTTTTCGGACCCTGCGCGTGCTGAACGACGACCGCGTCCGGAAGGCCAGCGGTTTCGGCACGCACGGTCACCGCGACATGGAGATCGTGACCTGGGTGCTAGCGGGACGACTCGAGCACAAGGATTCGCTCGGCAACGGCAGCATCATCGGACCGGGCGACGTGCAGCGCATGAGCGCGGGCACCGGCATCCGGCACAGCGAGTGGAACCCCTCGAAGACGGACGGCGTTCACTTCCTGCAGATGTGGATCCAACCCGACATTCTGACCGACCACGCCGGCACGCCGCCGAGCTATGCCGAGAAGCAGATCCCGCTGGCCGAACGGCGCGGCAGGTGGCGCCGGATTGCCGACAAGAACGGTCGCGACGGAGCCGTGACGATCGGTGCGGATGCGAGCCTGCTGAACACGGTGCTCGAGAAGGACGAGGAAGCCGCGTACGAGCCGACCACGGGCCGCTCGCAGTGGCTGCACGTGGCGCGCGGCTCCGTGGTGGCGAACGGCATCGAGCTCTCCGCAGGCGACGGGCTCGCGATCCAGGACGAAGCGCAACTCGTCGTGAAGGCGAGCTCCGCGAGCGAGCTGATTTTGTTCGACCTGAAGTGAGCCCCATCTCAGAAACCCCGTACGGAGCCAGGTGAAATCGGACGGGGTTTCCGGAAAGACGCTGCAGAACGCCGCGGCTCTCTGGAAACCCCGTCCGATTTCACCTGGCTCCGTACGGGGTTTCTGATTCCTTGCGGATCAGCCGACGGCGCTGGCAGCCACCGTTTCGCCCAAGTCGAGCGCGCGACGTGACCGCAGGTCGCGGATCATCGTCACGAACTCTTCGAAGGGCATCACGAACTGATCGCGCGTGTCGCGACGCCGCACGGCGACGGTCCCCTCCTGTGCCTCGCGGTCGCCCGCGATCAACATGAAGGGCACCTTGTCGTGCTGGGCCTCCTTGATCTTGTTGTTCATGTGGCTGGGCGCGAGCTTCGCGTCCACGCGGAACAACTCGGATTGGAGGCGCGCTTCGAGCTTCTTGCAGTACTCGGCGTGCTCCTCGCGAATCGGGATCAGCGCGACCTGCACCGGCGCGCACCACAGTGGGAAGCGCCCGCCGAAGTGTTCGATCAGTCCGCCGACGAAACGCTCCATCGAACCGAGCACAGCGCGGTGCACCATGATCGGTCGCTTCTGCGTGCCGTCCTTGTCCGTGAACGTGAGGTCGAAACGCTGCGGCAGGTTGAAGTCGCACTGAATCGTGCTGTTCTGCCACTCGCGACCCAGCGCATCCTGGATCTTGAAGTCGATCTTCGGGCCGTAGAACGCACCGCCGCCCTCGTCGAGCTCGAGCGGCAGATTGCGCAATTCCGCAGCCTTTTTCAGCGCTTGCGTCGCGTGTTCCCACACGTCGTCCTCGCCGATCGACTTCTCGGGCCGCGTCGCGAGGTACGCGGTGTACTTGAAGCCGAACGTCGCGAGCATCTTGTGCACGAGGTCCACGACGCCGGCGATCTCCTCGTGCAGCTGTTCCGGCGTGCAGAAGATGTGCGCGTCGTCCTGCGTGAACCCGCGCACACGCAGCATGCCGTGCAGGACGCCCGAACGTTCGTAGCGGTACACGGTGCCGAGTTCCGCCCAACGCAACGGCAGCTCGCGATACGAGTGCCCGCGCGTCTTGTAGATCATGCAGTGACCCGGGCAGTTCATCGGCTTGACCCGATACGGCTGCTCCTCGATCTCCATCGGCGCGTACATGAGGTCCGCGTACTTCTCGAGGTGACCCGAGATCGAGAAGAGCGCCTCACGCGAGATGTGCGGCGTATAGACCGGCTTGTAGCCGCCCTTGGTGTGTTCCTCCCACCAAAACTCTTCGATCGCGCGGCGGACCGCACCGAGGTTCGGGTGCCAGAAGATGAACCCGCTGCCGGCCTCGGGGTGAACGCTGAACAGGTCGAGGTCCGTGCCCAGCTTGCGGTGATCGCGCAGCTTGACTTCCTCGATCCACTTCAAGTGCGCGTCGAGCGCTTCCTGACTCCAGAACGCCGTACCGTAAATGCGCTGCAGCATCGGTCGCTTCTCGTCACCGCGCCAATACGCGCCGGCGACGTTGAGCAGCTTGAAGAAGAACGGCCGCTGGAAGTTGTCGATGTGCGGTCCTTCGCACAGATCTTCCCAGTCGCCGTGGTTGTAGAACGTGATCGTCTCGCCGTCGGGGATCAGATCGACAGCTTCGATCTTGTACAGCTGACCTTTCGCGGCGAGCCGACGCTTCGCTTCGTCGCGCGTGACTTCGACTTTCGTCATCGGAGTCGCGCGTTTCGCGATGCGCGCCATCTCCTTCTCGATCTTGCGCAAGTCGGCGTCCGTCAACGGCTCGGCGACGTCGAAGTCGTAGTAGAAGCCGTTCTCGATCGCGGGTCCGAAACCGAACTGCGCGTCCGGGTGGAGCTTGGCGACGGCGGACGCCATCAAGTGACTGACCGAGTGGCGGAGCGTGGAAAGCGGGTAGGGCTGCGCGACCTGCGCAGCGTCCTTGAGTTGGGACATGGTTGTCGTCTCGTGCGGGAACCAACTCCGGGGGCCGACCTGGCCTCGAGAGTGCCCGTTCTCCCGCGGGAAAGGGGCGCGAAGAGGATATCGGACGCGCACGAGCGAAACCAACGCTCGTCGAGCGGGATCGCGATCGAGCGCACCAGGAGGACGCCGCCGGCCGCAGGACGCATGCCCCACGGCCAGCTCGTGACGCCTTGAACGTGAACTCGTCAACGGCAGTTGACAGGTCCGTCCATAGCCGGGTGGGCCGGTGAGGTTGCCCCCACCGGCCTCCCACAGATCCGGACTTGCGCAATTCACGCATCCGGCTCGTCAGGTCGAGGGTTGGCTACGGGGCGGCCCATGTCGCGAGACATGAGCCTTCGGTAGCGGAAAGCGCTCCAGGATTTCGCGATAGCGCGTCCAGAAGATCTGGCCGTGCCAGCTGCGACGACTGAGCCACTTCCGCCATTCGCGGCGCACCTCGGCGTGGAGGCTGGCGAGTGCGTGCGCGTTTCCTCGGCGACCGAAGTACGCGTACACACCTCGCAGTTTTGCCACCAGCACACGGTGCTGCGCGGCGATCGGTTCATGACGGTTGCGTTTCATCCATGCACGTACGCGCTGGAGCGTGCGAGTGCGACGCTTGCGGCTCATCACCGCGAACACCACCCAGTCGTTTGCTTGCGACTTCATCCACGCGTGGGTGAAGCCCAAGAAGTCGAACGACACCTTGTCCTTCGGGCCAGTCCGTGGGGGCTGGCGGAAGTCGATCAAGCGCGTTTTGTCGGGATGGAGTTCCAAGCCGTACTCCGCGAAGCGCTTGGGAAGCGCCGCGAAGATGCGGTGGGCGTCGTGCTCGGCACGACAGATGATCACGAAGTCGTCCGCGTACCGCACCAACACCACGTTGCCGTGGCATTTGGGCTTCACGCGCTCTTCGATCCATTTGTCCAGCACCTCGTGCAGGTAGATGTTCGCGAGCAAGGGTGAGATCACCCCGCCCTGCGGTGTGCCTTGATCGGCGAAGGTGTGGTCGCCGTTTTCCAGCACGCCCGCATTCAGCCATTTGCCGATCGTGCGCAGGATCACGCCATCCCGCACCCGCTTCTCCAAGATCGTCCGCAAGTGCGTGTGGTCCAGCGTGTCGAAGAAACGCCGGATATCCACTTCCACGATCCAAACGCGCCACATGTCCATGATCGACTCGCGCAGTCGGTCGAGCGCTTGATGCGCCGATCGCTGTGGGCGAAATCCGTACGAGCAGTCCAAGAAGTCCTGTTCGTAGACGGCGCTCAAGGCCATCGCCACCGCACGTTGGAGCACCTTGTCCTCCAGCGTCGGTATCCCGATCGGGCGCGTTTCTCTTCCGTCGCCTTTGGGGATGTGCACGCGACGGACCGGCGGTGCGCGGTACGTGCCTGACTTGAAGCGCGACAGCAGGCCCTGGAGATTTGCATCCAGGTCCCGTTCGTAGTCGTGCCAAGTCTGGCCGTCCACGCCCACCGCGCCGTCTTTGCGCGTGCGGCGAAAGGCCTCACGAAGCCATTCGATGTCGATGTGATGCGAGAGGCTCGTCAACGCCACGTGCGGCATCTCGCGAGCAAGCTTCGCTATCCGTTGAAGTTTCGTTGAGACTGATTCCGAGTTCGGTATCCCGGCCATTCTTGCCCTCCAACAGTTCCTCGGGTCCCGCGCGTCCTTCGCTCCGTCGGGTCGCTCGGGCGGCTGTCCCGACTTCGACGCTACTACGACGCGCTCCGACTCCTCGTTGTCCGTCGCGCGGGCCTTGTTTCGCTATCGCCCGCGCTACCACCGTGCATCCTTCGTTTCGCTGCGTGCGCGCGCGGATGCGCGCGCGCACGCCCCGGAGACTTTGTGTACGGCTCTCCGCTGCGCCGCGTCATTCGGTGGAGACCGCGAGGTCTCTCAAGTTCCTGGGGAACCCCAGTGCGCGCTCGCCCTGCTCTACGACCCCGGTGGGTTTGACGTGCCTCGCATAGCGGCACGCACACGTCGCCTCGCTGACCTGAAATCGCTTGGCAACCCACGGGTTTCTGGTCTCTCGGGGCTCAATCACACGGCTTTCGCGCTCACTGTCTACGCTTCGAGGAGTGCAGTCGCCCGCACCCCTCGCAAGACTCGCTTCCGCTGGGACGCTACTCCCTTGGCGGACGGGATTGGATACCCGTCGGGTCCCGGTGACGGTCTCACGTCAGCTCATGACGATCCTCCGCCCGCAGGCTTTGCTTGACGCAATCAGGGCGTCCACGTCAGCTCAACGCCGTTCGACAGGTTGAACGTCGAGACAGTGCAGAACGCCGCCGCGTTGCGATACCAGACTTGGTACGTGCGCGTGCCCGGAGTAGAGATCGCGCCGCGGATGGATACGTGCGCATCGCTCAGTGCGGGGAACTGCGAAGCCCCCAGTATGTTCATCTTCGTCCCCAGTCGGATCAACGATCCACCCGCGCATCGCAGGCCGTCGCCGAATACCGAGCTGACACGCACCGTGCCCTGGTAGTAGAGCGCGGAGCTGTTCGGCATGCCGCTTCCTCGGAGCACGAGGGTGTCGTTCGCGATCGAGGCTGCGCCGGTGACACCCAGACGCGCGCCGGCCGCATTGACGCTGCTCGCGCAGCCATTCCCGGCGAGGCCTCCATTCCCGCACGGGCACTGCGTGCTCGAGCCGTCGCCGGAGCAGTACGAGACGCTCGGGGCCCCTGGCGACTGTCCAAATAGGATCGAGACGTGCTCGCTCGTCGTGAGCGGCGGCAAGCGCAGCGCGATGGCCGCGACATCGCGCAGGTTGTCTCCGTTGAAGTCGCCGCTCGCGACCCACAAAGCCTGCCCGCCGATGCCGTGACGCAAGCCCGGCAATAGTTGTCCCGTGCCGTCGTTGAGGTAGAGCACGGCGTCCTCGCCGCCGCCGACCAGGATGTCGGGCCGTCCGTCGTTCGAAAAATCCGCGACCGCGATGCCGTTCGTGCCGGTGAACGAGAGCGACTTGGGTGCTGGCCGCGCGCTGTGCGGCACGAAGTTGCCGGTACCGTCGTTCAACATGACCACGACCTGATCCGTGGAACCCCACGTGCCGAGCCCCGCACCCACGAGATCGAGCGAGCCGTCACCGTCCATGTCCGCCGCGCGCACGGTGGCCGTGAGCGTGAACGGCGTGAGGACGTGCGCGACGGGCGTGTTGAACGTCCCGTTGCCGTTCCCGCGCAGGACGACGTATCCGCTCGTCGGCGCCGGTGCGCCGTTGAACTGCGTGCTACCCACACCGACGATGTCCATGTTGCCGTCGCCGTCGAAGTCGCCGCTGTCGACGTCACTCATGCCCCACTGCACCTTGTCGATCGTCGTCGCGGGATCGAACGTGCCGTCGCCGCGGTTCCTGAGCAGATAAAACTGCGCGAAGGGCTTGCTCGGGCATCCACCGGTCTCGTTGCAGACGACGTCGAGGTCGCCGTCGTTGTCGAAGTCCAGCGCAGTGAAGTAGTAGACGCCGCACGAACCCGGCAACGTCCATTCCTGGTTGGCCGACCACGCTCCGCCGCCGAGGTTCTTGTTGGTGTAGAAGTGGTAGGGGGACGAGCTCGAGTCCTTGACCTTGAGGATGTCCGGAAGTCCGTCACCGTCGAGATCGCGCAACCTGAAGTTGCGAAAGCGACCCGGCCCACCGAAGAACGAGAGGCGCGTGAACGAGCCGTTTCCGTCGTTGATGTACGTGTAGACGCTCACCGCAATCGCAACGATGTCGAGGTCGCCGTCCATGTCGACGTCGGCGACCTCGCACCGGTAGCTGTCGACCGCGTCGAGGTGCACGAACGCAGGGAACGAGCCGCCTTCGTTGCGGTGCACCTGCATCGTGAGCAACCCGTGGTTCGTGATCAGGACGTCACGATCGCCGTCACCGTCGACGTCCGCGGCGCTGATCCAGCGCGAGTATTCGCCCGAAGCGAAGATCTCCGGCTGCGCATAGGTCCCATTTCCGAGGCCGCGCATCCAACCCCAGCGCGAGAGCGCCTCGCCGCCGACTCCGATGATGTCACGCACTCCGTCGCCTGTGACATCGACCAGCTCCATCGAATTCGGCGTGCCGAATCCGATGCCCGTGTTGATCACGCTGACCGGAGCGAACGTGCCGTTGCCGTTGTTCTTCCACAGCGCCATGGCACTGCTTCCTGGCACGCCGGTCGAGATCGCGTAGCCGTAGAGGACATCGAGATCGCCGTCGTTGTCGGCGTCGCCAAGCGCGAGACCAGTAATCGGCCCCGGGAATGCCTGAGGGGCTGCACCTGTCAGCAATCCGAAGGGTGCGCTGAACCCCGTTCCGGTGTTGAACGAGATGGTGACTTCCGGCAACGACTCCATGTGCGTGGTCACCACGTCCAGGCGTCCGTCGCCGTCGATGTCACCGACAGCCATGCGGTAGGGCTGCGGACCAACGGCGTAGTCGGTGCGCGTGAAGTGCGCGGTTCCGTCGTTCGTAAGCAACGAAACATCGTTCTCGCCGATCCTGCGGTTCGCCGTGACCAGATCGACATCTCCGTCACCATCGAAGTCCGCGGCGCAGATCGCCATCGGACCCTTGCCACACGCGATCACCTCGGCCGGACCGAATGTGCGCGCGCCCAGGTTGCGGTAGATCACGACGCTCTGTCCGGTGGCACCGTTCTCGCTCGCTTGCGTGAACGCGAGGTCGATGTCGCCGTCGCCGTCGAGGTCGGCAGCGCACACGGCTGCGGTCTCTCCCGGGCATGACAGGAAGATCGGGGCCCCGAAGGTCCCGTTACCTTCGTTGAAGGACACCGACACCTGGGGGGTGAGGAAGTTCCCGATCTGCGAGTAGGCGACGTCGAGCGCGCCGTCCCCGTCGAAGTCGGCGGTGACGTGCGCGTTCGGCCGGTAGGGCGTGTTGGGAGCCATCACGCCGGCGCCGGTTTCGAACGCGCGCTGAGGCGAGATGAGCGGAGACTGCTGCGCCACTGCGGAGTGGGTGATCGCGAGCACGAGACATGCGCGAACGAAGGTGGAGAGCTGCATAGGAAGTTCCTCGGGTAAGTGCTGGGGAGGATTGCGATGGTGCGGCGACGTGAACGAGCTCGCAGGGGACGGGGCCGCCTGCACCGGAGTCCGGTCGAGGGCGAAGTGGTCGATCATGGGGTGGTTTCGGTCTGCCGCGCCTCGGCTAGGTCGCGTGGGTGGGCGGGTCGTCTCTCGCTGGTCCATGCGCAGAGCGGGGGCGGAAACCGTCAAGAAAAGCCCCGAGATGCCTGGTACCGCCCGCCCGACCCTCTCCTGGCCGGTCGCGTACGATCCGCACCGGACCGGACGGTGGGCGTTCGCAGCTCATCGCCTTCGACGTCGACCCATCACGCCGCGCCCTCGGCCAGTTTGCCGTCGGCGCCGTCGCTCACTGCTTGTCTGCGATCGCGGCGAGGCACTTCGCCAGCGCAGAGCGTGCGGGGTCGAGATCGGGGTTCTGCTCGACAGGCCCGGCTGAGAAGATCGACACGGCATCCTCGAACAAGGCGCGGGCCGGGGTCAGATCGCCTACGGCCATCAGCGCGTGTCCGTACGCCAGTTCGGCCCGTGCCAGCAGGGGAGTCTGCGTATCACCGTTCGCGCGCAGCACGTCGACAGCTTCGCGCAACACGTCACGGGCCTCGTCGGGCGCGTGGGTATCCCACAGGAACTCACCGTACTCGCACAACGAATGCCCCAGGAAGCGCTGCGAGGCACCGCGCTCCCGCCGGATCGCCATCACGCGCTCCCAGCTCGCGCGCGCATCCTTATCGTGATGCAGCGCTTGTTGCAAATGAGCCTGCTTGGAGATCGTCGATGCGATGGTCGGATGCGACGGACCGAGAAGTCGCACCTGCAGGTCGATGGCTTCCGCGAGCATCGGTTCGGCCTCTCTTGCGCGTCCGACCTGCAAGAGCATGGCCGCGCGGTTCGACAATGCGCGCGAGAGATCTTCCTCGCCGTCGGCCTGCAATGCCCGACACCCCTTCTCGGCCTCCTCGATCAAAGCGATTGCGCGATCGTGATCGCCCATGCGCCATACCGTCGTCGCCAAGTTGGACATCGACTGCAGCGTGAGTGAAGCCTCGGCGCCCAGGATTCGCCTGCGGATCGCGAGCGATTCATCGAGGTGCCCCGCGGCCTGCTTCAGATCGTTGCGATCGAGATCGATTCCGGCCAAGTTGTTCAGGCTCTCGGCGACGGCCAACGATCCGTCCTCGTCCCTGCGGCGCAGACCGAGCGCTTCGCGGTGCAACGCCTCGGCTTCGTCGAGCCGTCCGAGCCCGCGCAAGCATGCGGCCAGGTCGTTGGCCAGCAACGCGACGTCGGTGTGCGTTTCCTTGTCGTGCTTGCGATGAAGGACGAGTGCTCGAGCGAACAGATCGGAGGCGTCCGCCAGCTCGCCTTGCTCATGGCGCAGCATCCCGAGGCTGCGCAGGGAAAGCGCGTACTCCAGACTTTCTTCGCCGAACGCCTGGCCGCGGATCGTGAGCGCTTCCTGGACGAGTGAGAGCGCATCGTCGTACAGCCCGAGCCGCGCAGCCACCTGGCCGAGCGAGTCCAGCAGGTTC
>JBBQCC010000035.1:0-24517 GCA_038318285.1 Planctomycetota bacterium
CTCCTGCTCGAGCGAACGCGCGGCTCGATCCATGTCCGTCACGGCGATCCAGCGCGCAGAAACGATGGCCTGGTCCAGGCTGGCCGAAAAGTCGCCCGGGCCCAGGACTTCGATGGCTCCGCGCGCGGCCGCGATCCAGGGGCTGAGTTCGCGCGCACTCGGAGCGGCTTCGAGTGCCGCGCGCAGCGTGCGTGCAGCGGCGACGCGCGGCTCGGGATCCGGTTGCGCGCTGAGGCCAAGGGATGACAGGGCAAGTGCGAGGATCATGAGTGGGCTCCGCGGCGGGGACATGCGGGCCTTCGCGCCGCAATCCGGTTCCGATGCGCCGGACATGGTTCTCCGCGTCGGACTGCAGCCCTTCGCGATCGGTGGCTTGATGCGGAACTTGGCGTGCAGGCAGAATCCGTCAGCGCAGGCTCGACTGCCACACGACCGCGGATCTCGCGCTGCTCGCCGTGCGGGAGGGACTCGTCTTGGGGACGTAGAACGGGCCCATGCCGCGCGGTTTGGCACATGCATCCGTCCGAGCGCGCGGGGTACAAGGGGCGTGGGTCGCAGGGCGTCCTTCGTCGCGGCCGTGACCCGGGAACCCATCGATGACGGCATCAGCGAACCGAGCGCAGCAACCCCTGAAGCACCTCCTCGCGGCACTCGCCTCCGACGGCCTGTCCGATCATGCGATTCACGCCGCGCTCGAGCTGCGCTCGATCCTCTCGGCATCGTTGGAGGTCGTGCACGTCGTGCGACCGGCCAGCTTCCTCCCCCAAGCCGAGGCTGCGGAAGCCGATGCGGCCCGGCTCGCGGCGAGCCGGGCGGCGGCGGTCAAGCACGTGGACGAGCTGTGCTCCCACCTCGCGCTGACGGGCCCGCGGCCCCACGCCGAGGATCTGGTGCGCGTCGAGGTGGGTCGGCCGGCGACGAGCCTCGCCGAGCGGGCTCGCGCGTCGAACGCGGATCTCGTGGTCGTCGGTGCGCGGCAGGCGCAGGCCGGCTTCGGGCTGGGAGGGACCTTGCGCGAACTGCTGGCGATCTCGCCCTGCTCGATCTGGGTGCAGAGCACGCCCGTGCGCCCGATTCGGAGGATCCTGGCGCCCATCGATCTCTCGCAGGCGAGCCTGGACGCGCTGAGGATGGCCGTGTCCCTGGCGCGCGAGTTCCAGGCCGCGATCACCGTGCTGCACGCCTTCGACGCCGCCCAGTTCGTCGGCAGCGGCTGGCCCGACGGGCTCGAGTGGTGCTCGATGGATTCGCTGGACGACACGCGACGGGCACAGGCGGAGAACTTCCAGGCCGCGTGCCACGATTGCTCCTGGCACGGCGTCGATCACACGCCGGTCTTCCTCGAGCGCAACCCGATCCGGGCCGTCCAGGAGCACGCCCGCGAGCACGATCTGATCGTCCTCGGCACGCACGGCGTCGGCAGCGCGCTGCCCTCCGCCCTCGGCGGCACCGCCTGGTCCATCCTGCGCTCGGCCGAGATCCCCGTGCTGGCTGTCAAGTGCGACGCCGCCGAGACGCGGCCCCCTGGCGCCTGAGATGGAACCGAAGGTCTAGATCCGCGCTGGTGTGCTGCGACTGGCCGAGGTCGAAGATCCGAAGGCGCTCACGCCGCAGGGGCAGGCGTGCTACGGCGCGATGCTCGCGGAGCGGCGGAGCTACGTGCTCCAGCAACTCGCGCGGCTGCGGTCGCGGCCGAACGGCGGAACCCGGTCCAAGCTTCCAGGCTGCGGGCGTGCCGTGACGGATACGAACGCGCTGCGTTTCGTCATCAACCCCTGAACCCAGCCGCCGGCTCCCGCTCTGGAGCCCGGGGCCGGACGCGGCTCAGTCGTCGTCGCCGCCCGAACCCGGCAGCGAGTGGCACAGGTTGCAAGCGATCGGCGTCCCCTTGCTGACGGTCCAGGTGTGGCCGTCGTGCGACCAGGAGCGATCCGCCGCCGCGCGCGACAGCGCCGTGCCGAGCAGGTTTGCGCCGTGGCAGGCTTGGCAGCTGGCGGGGTTTTGCGCGTAGAAGTCGTGGTGCCCGCCGTCGATGAAGGAGAGCTGGTCCACGTTGTGCATCCCGTGCGGTCCGTTCATCGTGCGCGGCAGGTTGCCTGCGTGGCAGGTGGCGCACTCGATGATCGTGCCCGTGTGGCCCTGCAACTGCGTGGGCGTGACGTTGTCGTTGGCACCCGGATCGGCGTTGGGCCATTCGGCGTGCGTGCTGCCGTGGCAGTTCTCGCACGAGACATTCCCGTGGCCCTTGCTGAAGCGGTAGAGCGTGTTCGGGTTCTCCGCGAACCGCGAGGCCGGCGACGCGATCGGCGAGGCGGCGGGATCTCCGGTGCGGTAGGCCTGACGCAGGCGGATGCCGTCCGGCGCGACGACGAGGCCCGGCCCGGAGAGGTGGTTCAACGCGTCCCCGGTGTGGCACGACTGGCAGCGCGGCAGGTCGGCCCACGGCCGGCGCGAGCGCAGGTCGTTCTGACCGTCGAGGCTGCCGCCCGGCTCGAGCGGGAAGGCCCCGCCCACCGCGAGCATGTCGCCGTGGCACGAGAGGCACTCCATGCCGCCGTCCTTCATCGCGCCGCGCAGGCACTCCGTGATCGCGCCCGGGTGACACTGGTAGCAGGTCGAGAGCGCATCTCCGTTGGGCGGGAACAGCAGGTTGCCCAGCGCGTCCGTCTGGCGCCCGTGGAACTCGTGCATCACGCGCGACATCTGCGCCGGGTCGTGCTCAAGCTGACCGCGGGCGTTCGTGTGCGGTCCCGAAGGCGTCGCGGTGATGCTGGTCGAGGGCGTCCCTTGCGGCGTCGTCCCCGACGACGAGCCGATGTCCAGGGGCGGCGAGTTGTGGCACTTCGCGCACAGGACCGGCTGTTCGTGGACGAGGTCCGTGCCCTCGCGTGCGTCGTGCAGGATCAGCACGTTGCGGTTCGCCTGCAGATCGGTGCTCGGATCCGTGGACCAGGTGATCGCCGGATCCAGCGCGGCGACCTGGCCGGTCAGGTGGCAGTTGCGGCAATCCGTCTCGCCCGAAACTGGCACCACGACGTCGAGGGTCGCGAGCGTCGCTCCCGTGGCCGGGTTCTTCGCGCGCACGCGCAGCATCGGGTAGGGGTTCGTCACGCCGTTGTCGTCGATGGGCGTGATCGGGATGCCGAAGGCGTGGAAGACCTCTTCGTTGGGTACCCACGACAGAGGCTGCGGTCCCGGCGTGGGCGCGTCCGCCGGCATGTACAGGCCTGTCAGGCCCATGCCGATCGGAAGCGTCACGCCGAAGAGCCCGGGGGCGTAGGTCCAGAACTGCGTCTTGTTCACGCTCGTCGAGTTGATCGACCCGTGCGCGTCGACCACGGCCTCGTAGGTCACGTCGACCTCGTTGGGCTGCAACAGGCGCGGCGTGCCGCCCGGTCCGTTGCGTTGCAGGATCTGCGCGCGCAGGACGTTGAACGGTGGCAGGATCGAGTACGTGGAGAAGTCACGATCCATGCAGTGCATGCCCAGGTCGTTCGCGGCCAGCACGCGGTAGCTGCCCGGCGGCACCGCGTTCGCGGGCGGCGGGCCGGCATCCGCGGCATCGACGGCGGCTCCGCCACTGCAACCAGCCAGGAAAATCGACAGCGACGCGAAAGACAATGACTGCATGGAATCGTCCTCGAGCGAGCGGAACCGTTGCGCCGGGAAGGACCCGATTCGAGCACGCAGCGATCCGGCCGGCGCGGCCGACGAGGCAGATCCGCGCGCCTACGCACTTGTTCCGCCCGTGTACCCCCTCGGTGCGTAGACCCGGGTCGAGGGCGCGCAGCGCCGCCGAATCGGCCTCGTGCGGGGCCGCACAAGGACTCGAGCGCTCTCGCTGTCCGAACCGGAGGATCGGAGGGCCGTGCGGCGCAACGTGCGCGGCGGAGAGGATGCCCAGGGACGGGCTTTCGCGGACGGCGCACGCGGCCAGGCCGTGATCCTGTACGACGGCGATTGCGGCCTGTGCGACCGGCTCGCGCAGTTCGTGCTGCCGCGCCCCGATTATCTACCTGCTCGTGATCGTGCCGCGCCTGATTCGCGATGCGGTCTACCGATTCATCGCGCGCAACCGTCACCGGTGGTTCGCGCGGCCGGCTGTGTGCGGCGTGCCCAAGGCCGGCTGGCACGATCGCTTCCTGTCGTGAGACGCGGCCCTCCGTCGATCACTTCGGCGCGAGCTTCAGAGAGTGACCGCATGACTCCGCCAGCTCGAGACTCCTGAGGAAGCACGCTGAGGATCCGGGCCGCGACTCCGCGAACTCGAACTCGGCGGCGCTCGAGCGGACGCGATGCGAGGCGTCTCGGTCGACAGTCCGAGAGCCACCGAGGATCTCGCGCACGACCAAACCGTCAGTGAGGAAAGCGATCAGCGTTCGTGACGTTGCAGTTCCACCAGTGGCAGCACCTGCTCCCGGGAGGCGATCACGCACCCCACGTCACGCTGACGCCGTTCGTCAAATTGAACGTGCTCGCCGTGCAGAACGCCGCGGCGTTCCGATACCACACTTGGTAGTTGCGCACGGCGCCTGCGACGCAGCCGCCGCGGACGGAGACGGACAGGTCGCCGGCGACGGGATACAGCGAAGCTCCCGCGACATTCTGCTTCGTCCCCAAGCGCACGACTGTCCCTCCAGCACAGCGCAGTCCGTCGCCGAAGACGCTCCCCGCGCCCGCGCCCGACTGCGACGTCCCCTGATAGTAGAGCGCCGAGGAGTTCGGCATGCCGCTCCCCGCGAGCACGAACGAATCGTTCGTGATCGAGGTCGCGCCTCCACCGGTGAGCACTGCGCCACTCGCATTCGTCGAGTTGGCGCAGCCGTGACCGCTCGCGCCCGCATTCCCGCACGGGCAAGCGGTGCCGCTGGCGTCCCCGCTGCAGAACGTGGTGATCGGCGGGATCTGCTCGTGCACCGAGAGGTAGGCCTGGCCCGCGTTGTTGTTGCACGCGACCGCGAGGTCGAGCGAGCCGTCTCCGTTCCAGTCGCCGAGCTCGCAGGCCGTCGGCTGGACGCCGCTGGCGACCGTCTGCGGCGTGCCGAACGCGCCGCCGCCCTGGCCGAGGTAGAGCTGGATTCCGCTGAGGGTCGTGATCATCACGTCGACCTGTCCGTCGGAGTCGATGTCGCCGGCGCGCAGATCCGTCGGACTCCCTGCGATCGCGTAGTCGTGCAGCAGCGTGAACGTGCCATCGCCGACGCCGTGCCATACGCCGAAGTGGCTCGCACTGCTCTCGGTCAAGAGATCGAGGACGCCGTCGCCGTCCACGTCCACGGCGGCCAGACTGCCGATCGGGTAGCTGACCGGCAGATCGAAGGCGTTCTGGAACTGGAAGCCGGGCAGCGGGTTGATGAACACGCGCGCGCCGGTCGTGCGCGCCATCGCCATGTCGGGTTTGCCGTCGTTGTTGAAATCGGCAGCGATCAGGCGCGTGGCCGAATCCTGGCCCGTGGAGGGCACGATGTGGCCGGATCCAAAGGTCATGTCGCCGTTGCCCGGGAACCAGGTCAGCGCGTAGGCACTCGAGGTCGAGGCGATCGCGAGGTCGAGGTGCCCGTCGCCGTCGAAGTCGGCTGTCGCGATGCCGAGCGGCCCGTAGGCGAGCGGGTAGACCACGCTGGAGGCCGTGAACCCGCCGAGGTGGTCATTGCGAAAGATGTGGACGTCCTGGTGCCATGTGACCGTGATGCCGGCGGCGATGTCCATCCAGCCGTCTCCGTCGAAATCGCCGAGACCGAGTGCTTCAGCCGAGGTGAGCGGGATCTCGTAGTTCGAGCTGAAGTCGGAGTTCCCGTCGCCGAACTTCACGTCGATGCGCCCTCCGCCCTGGCCCAGGTTGGTCGTGACGAGATCGAGGTTGCCGTCGCGGTCCAAGTCCGCCTGCGCCATCTGGCGCGGCAGCTCGGCCGCGAAGTCGAAGTCGACACGCGGCTGGAACTGCAGGCTTTGAGCCCAGCCCGCTCCGGAGAGGGCGAGGATGGGCAGCGCGAGCCAGAGCCGGCGGAAAGGGGTGATGCGCATGATGCACGCCATCTAACTCCCGGATCGCAGACCGCGCGTGCGCCGTTCTTCGTATGCGAAGAGGAACATCGTCGCACTCCGAGTGGATGAATCTCGGTCGCGCTACGGGGGATCGGCCATCCAAGCGCATGACCGAGCGAAGCCGGCGATCCGCGGGGTCCCGCGGGAGCCGCGCTGGGTGTCTCGCGGCGCGTGCAGCGCACCGTCGGGTCTGTTGCTTCGCTGAAAGGCAAACGCGTATGTCGGAGGCGCGGCGGGTCGTTTCGAAGTCGACCTGCGTGAGTGCCTGCGTGAGTGATCGCGTGAGTGATCGCGTGAGTGATCGCATAGATCCGCCGGCCCGAGCCTGCTCAGGAAGCACGCCTGGACCGGCGCGCCGATCCCCTCGATGTTGCAGTCGATGTCGTGATCGCCCTCGACGAGGCGGATGTTGCGCACCTTGGTGCCGACCTTCACGACGCGCGCGGCCTCGACCGGCTCTGCGGCCGCTTCACGCCATTCACCGCCGCCACTCCGCGTCGTCCTCGCAGAGCTGGCGGTCGAGCGCGAACGTCGCGAACGGGATCAGCGAGTAGACGCCGATGCGGACGCCCCACGCGAAGCTCTTCCCGCGCTCGCGCATGGCCCGCAGCGTCAGGAGGGCAAGCGCGAGGAACAGCACGCCGTGCGCGGCGCCGACCAGCGTCACCGCGAGCGGCATCCCGGCCAGGTACTTGAACGGCATGGCGACGCCGAGCAGCAGGAGGAACGAGCAGCCCTCGAGGAACGCGGTCGCCCGCAGTCGCGCGGGCGGTGTGTCGAAGCGCAGGATCTCGGCGAGGGGCATGGCCGCGCAGAGTGCAGGCTCGCGCGCGGAATCGCCAGTGCCTCGCGCCGAGCTTCGGTCGCTCTCGGACGCGTCTTCCGGGACGAGCGCACGCGGCGTCCCGGGCGCGGAGAACGCCGTGACCGACGGCCTGATCGGCGTCCCCCGGCGCGAGGTCGGCGGCTAGCAGCCCGTTGAAAAAGTCAGGTCGATCAACGCAACGTGCCTATGCGATGCAAGAAGGCCGACAGAGCGACCGCACAAGCGGCCTTCCTAGCCGCTGAGCACGGCGTGACGAGGCCGACGCAGCAGCGCGACGGCAGGTTGCGTTCAGCGGCCTGACTTTTTCAACGGGCGGCTAGACTGCATCTCTCTCGAGCTGCTTTCCCGGCATCGCACTCCGTCGAGGTTCGTCATGACACGTACCGATTCCACCGCACTCGCCCTACGCATCGCCGCGCTCTATCTGTGCGTCAAGGCGTTCTTCCAGGTGACTTCGGCAGCGACCTTCGCGGTGCCGTCTCCGCTCTTCGAGGGGGTTGAGTCGATTCTCGCGGGTCAGGTGGTCGCCGCGTTGCTCCTCGCGTCCGCCGGAATCGCGCTGTTCCTCGCGGCGCCGGCTCTCGCGCGTCGCACGACAGGCGGAGACGCGCAGCTGGAACTCCAGGACCGCGCGGCGATCGGGTCGATCGCGCTGCGCGTCGCGGGCGTCGTCGCGTGGGACGCCGCGCTGCAGCGACTCCCCGCAGTCTCCCTCACGGCGAACACGGCGCCGTGGGTGTACTTCACGGTCCAGGTCGCGGTCGTCGTGCTCTTCGCGGGCGTCGGCACGTGGCTCTTCGTCTGCGCTCCGGCGCTCGGTGCGCGCTGGTTCGGGTCCACGCCGGGCACTGCGACGAGGAGCGCGTCGATCCTCCCGTCGATCGCGTTCGCCGCCGTGGGACTTTTCGTGCTGCTGGACGCGCTGCCGATGTTCGCCCTCTCCATGGTTGACGTGGTGCGTCAAGTGGACTCGTACGCCACCGGCCTCACGTCGAGCTGGCGCGAGCTGATCTCGTCGCTGCTGCGCCTCGTGCTCGGCGGTGCCTTGCTCATCGGCAGCGGCGGCGTCGCACGGCTGTGGGAACGACTGAGCGCCGCGGGATTGAATCGCAGGAACGACGCGGCCTGATCGGGCCTGGCTCGCGAGTCGGACTCGAGCGCTTTCAATACGACCGCAGCCCGAGACGCCGCTGACCGATGCCGAGAAGTATGCGACGGTTCACGACCTGCTTCGATCTCGCGCTGGGGTCCATCTGCCCGTTGCGTGCGAGACCGACGCGATGGCGCGCGATCGGTGAGCGGCTGACGACCGTCCGGCCGCGCAAGACCGCGAGCGAGGATCTCGTCGCGATCTCGGACCACACGTTCTTCCTCGCGAGCGCTCCGGCGACGCGCTTCACCTGCGCGCACGCGCCCGACGGATCGACGACGGTGTCGGTCGCGACGAGTGGGGGCGATCGCGCGACCGGAACGCGCGTCACGCCACCGGCGCGCTGAGCGGATCCGCGGACCACGACCGCCGTCGAAACGGGTGCAGACGACGGCGAGACGCCCCGCGCTTCGCGGACGAATCGCCTCGGGCAGCCCGTGCCCACATCCATTCCACGGGCTCACGATCTGGAGGCCCCTCACGATCCGCGCGGGGCGGTAGGCTGTCCGAGTTGTTCGCGCGGCGCACCCGACGCGAATGACGATCGATGCCCGTTCCCATGAACCCTGGCTGGTTGGCCGTGACGCTCTGCCTGTCGTGGGCTCCGCGGGCGTCGGCGCAAGGAACGGCGCCGTTCCTCGGCAGCACCTTCCCAGCTGGAGCGCAACCGGCAACGGTCGAGATCGGGGACTTCGACGGGGATGGCATCGCCGATCTCGTCGTCGGCCACGGGGCCGTCGCGGTCGACGACACGTTCGCGTGGCTGCGCGGGCTGGGCGACGGCCGCCTGGCTGCCCCGGTGCTCGTGCCCTTCGGGCGCGAGATCCACGCGCTGGCCGTCGCCGACATGAACGCGGACGGCAAGCTCGACGTGGTGGCCGCGAGTTACGCGCAGAACTTCGTCGCCGTTGCGCTCGGTGACGGCGCGGGAGGATTCGCTATCGGCCCGCATGCCGCGACGGGCTTCAATCCACGGAGCCTCGCGGTGGCCGATTTCGACGGCGACGGCAAGCTCGACGTCGTGACCGCCGATGTCGCTCCGTCGCTCGGGTGGAGCGGCATCTCGCTGTTCCTGGGCGACGGAGCCGGCCTGCTCACCCGCGTGGCGCAAGCCGCGACCGGCCCGAGGCCCAGCGCCGTGGTTGCGGCGGACGTCGACGGCGACGGCTGGCCCGATGCCGTCGTCGCCAACAGCCTGGGCAGCACGATCTCCGTGCTGCGCAACGTCGGCGGTTCCTTCGCAGCGCCCCAGCAGATCGCGGGGTTCCCGTACCCGTACTCGCTGGCCGCCGCGGACCTCGACGCGGACGGCGACATCGATCTCGTCGCGAGCAGCGCGGGCGGCGCGAGCATCGCTTGGAACGGCGGCAGCGGAGTGTTTCCGGCGGCGACGCCCCTGCCACTCCCGTTGATCGTCACCGCGCTTCGCGCCGCGGACGTCTCGGGCGATGGGCTCGTCGACCTGGTGTTCGCCGATTCCGTGAGGTGCGTGCTCGCGGTTCTGCCCGGCCAGACGGGCGGGACCTTTGCCGAGCCGGCGCGCTACAGCACGGGTGCCATGCCCGTCGCGCTGGCGCTCGGCCGGCTCGATGCGGACGCGCGCCTCGACGTGGTCGTTGCCAACAGCGAATCGCGCGATCTCTCCGTGCTGCTCGGATCCGAGGACGGCCTGCGTGCGCCGCGGCAGTTCGCTGCCGCCGACCGACCCATGGCGCTCGCGGTGCTCGATGTCAACCACGACGGTCGTGCGGATGTCGTCGCCGGCCTGGAGTACGGCGGATTGCAGGTGTTGTTCGGCGACGGAACCGGCGGACTCGCCGCCGGCTTCACCGTGGCGCAATCGCACGGCGGCTCGGTGCTGCACGCCGGACACTTCGATGCCGATCCGTGGATCGATCTGGCCGCGGGAAGCGGCACGCGCCTCTCGATCCTGCGCGGCACGAGCGCGGGCACGCTCACCCCGCACGCCGAGTACGCCGTTCCCGGTTGGCTGACGTCGATCAGCAGCGCGGATTTCGATGCCGACGGCGCGCTCGACCTGGTCGTGACCGGCGCTCCGTTCAACGGCATCTCGATCCTGCGCGGAACGGGCACGGGCAGCTTCCTGGCGCAGCCCGGACCGCCCATGGTTCCGGGCGCATTCACGTTGATGGCCGCCGACGTCGACCTCGACGGGCGCGTCGACGTCGTCGCGATCGACGGCGGCCGGTTGCTCGTGCTCCAGGGCTCGGGCGCCGCGACGCTCGAACCGCCCCTCGTGTTCCCGTTCGTGACCGGACTGCGCGCGTTGGCGGTCGCCGATATCGACCTGGACGGCGATCCCGATGTCATGGGCGCCGGCCCGATGGTGTGGATCGCGCGCAATGACGGCGCCGGCAACTTCAACGCGATCTCTTGGTGGGACGGCGGCCCAGACGCCACGGACATCGCGGTCGGCGACCTGGACGCCGATGGCTGGCCGGACCTCGTCACGACCGACTACGGACGGCACACGCTGAGCGTGCTGATCGCCGATGGGGGAGGCGGGTTCCGGGCGCCGTCGATCGTGGCGCCCGGCCGCTATCCATTGGCGCTCGCGGTCGCGGATCTGGACGCGGACGGACGGACCGACATCGCGGTGGCCGATTTCGCCTCGGTCGCGATCGCCGTGCTGATGAACCAGGAGATCACTCCCCCGGGCGTGCGCAGGTATGGCCGCGGCACGCCCGACTGCCTCGGCGATCTCGGCCTCTCCACGAACGTCGCCCCGCGCGTGGGCGAGAGCCACTTCGCCTTCACGTGCACCAACACGCCAGCACGCGCGGTCGGCCGGCTGCTCCTATCCGACGCGGGCGATCCAGCTGGTTCGTACCCGCGCCGGAACGGCGTCCTGTTCCATGTGGGCGTCGCGGTCCCCGCCAGGGTGCGATCGATCGCCTGCGCCAGCGACGAGCACGGTTTCGCATTCATCCGCGCGCCGATCCCGCCGGATCCGGCGCTGGTCGGACGCGTGCTCCACGCGCAGACGTTCTGGCACTCGAGTTCGTGCTCCAACTCGCCCCTCGGCGTCAGTTCCTCGCGCGCGCTGCGTTTCGTGATCGGTCCCTGAGGAGCGGTCGGCGATGCGCGGAATGCGCGGATGGACGCGCAGAGATCCGCCTCGCCCTCAGGGGTAGGACTTTCAACAGCCTGACCGAACCGAAGCCGGCCGTCCGCGGGGTTCCGCGGGAGCCGTGCTGGGCGTCTCGCTGCGCGCGCAGCGCACCGTCCGGTCTGTGGCGTGGTTGAAACGCTGAGGTCGGAGGCGTGGCGGGTCGTTTCGCAATCGACTCGGGTGAGTGATCACATGGATCCGCCGTCCTGACCTGCCCCCACTGCGGCGGTGCGCGCGCAGGCTCACGCAGGCCAAGGTCGACTTCCTGAGTCGCGTCCCGGCAACTCACACTTTTCGCATGGTCGATGTACTGCGATCCTCCGGCGCGACGGAGTGCACCGGGGAAGTCTTGCCCCCCGCGGGCTCTCCGCAGGATGGGGCCCCGCTCTGCTGATCGCCATGATCACCGACGGGCTCGTCGTGCGCAGGATCCTCGACCACTTCGAGCGGCCCAGCACAGCCCCGGCGATCGCCCCCGCCAGAGCGCCTCCCGAGCCCGAGTTCGCCTGGTAGTCCGCGACGCGAGCGAGCTGCGCACCTCCAAAGAGGCGCGGTGTGGCGGCGCCGTGCCCCGCGCCGCAAGCCCGGCGGCTCCGGCCGGTTCGAGGCGGCTCCCGAGCCTCTGCAGAACAGCATGACGTGCATCCGAGGGACCGGATCCGCTCGGATCCACCCGTCCATGGGCTCGAGATCTCCAGGGAATCGGCCCGAACCGCTTCCCTCTGTCGGGCGTCATCCGCTTGGAGTTTCTATCCCCTCCGCCGGCGCGATCGAGTCCGCGCTCGCCGACCCTGCGCCCCGCGCCGATGCCGACATCTCGTGGACCTTGTTCGCGAGCGATTTCGACGGAACGCTGAAGCAGGTCTCCGACGGCAGCGCGATCCGCTAGGCGGACGAACGCGTGCGAATCGGACCTGTGATGCCGGCCCGCTATCGCGTCTGGCTCGCGGTCGATGCGTGGGCTTCGGCGGCAATGTCGCGCGAGGTCGTCGTCACAGACTCGTCGGTTTCGGACGACAGCTGGCGACGTTTCCTGGAGCGCAATCCCGGCGTGCGGCGCGTCCAGCTGCGCGAGACGTCGTGACTTCCGAGGCGATCGCGGAGCTCGCCAGTTTGCAACCCGACGTGGAACTCGTCGACGGCCGTGACGTGCAGTTCCCGCGCTGAGCGAGCTGATCGTGCGCCACGCACCGCGGCCGGTCGATCCGGGATGTGTCACGCGGCGCGGACGCCGCTCACATCTTCGGCTTCGGCGGGGGCAGGTCGCGCGCTTCACAGGTCGACTGCCAACCCTGACGCGCGTGCTGTCCGTCGCAAAACGGCTTGTTCGCGGATTGACCGCAGCGGCACAGCGAGACAACGGTCCGACCGGCGAGGCCGAACTCCTTGCCGGACGCATCCGTGATCGTGAACGTGCCTTCGAGGCGGAGCGGGCCGTTGTCGTTAACCGAGATCTTGGTCATGGGGCCAGGGTAACAGGTCCAGGCCGTGCCGTTGGTTTGCACTTGCGATGGCTTCAGCAGCGCCGGGCTCAGTGCATCGTCGCTAGCGCACTCAACGCTTCTCGATATGCCCGTGCGGGCCTTGGCAACCACGACTACGACCAGACAAATTGAGAGCAGTGCGAAGCCGACATGCAATTTGCCTTCGTCACGGTCCGGGACAATCAACTCATTGTCGAGGTAGTCGTGATTTGCTCGCATAATTGCGAACAATGAGCGCGTTGACGTGCGCGGCAATCAGGTGCTCAACCGCATCACTGCCCGAAGACACTTGGACAGGTAAGCACAGTACCTCTGCGAGGACTGGCATAGTGCGCAAGTCAGTTTGCGAACTGGACTCGTCGTGCGCAGGATTCTAGGGCCACCTCGAGCTGCCCAGCACGGCCTCGGCGATGGCTCCCGCCAGAACGCCTTTCCGCGTCGCGATGTCGATGTGCGTCGGGCACGCGCGCATGCACGGCGCGTTGTCACCCTAGAGACAGCGCCCCAACCAGCTCTTGTGATGGCTCAAATAGGAGCGCCGTGGGAGACTCTGCCTGGAGGAACAGAGGATGACCCAGACGAATGGAACGTTCCGAAGCTGCACCCACCGGTCCGCGTTCGACATAGGAGCGCGGTGGCTCGCCGCGCTGGTGCTCTGCGTGACGACGGCGTCGGTCTGGTCCACCGTGGCGGGCCGTGCGAGCGCCCAAGACTTGGAGGCGGATCGCGCCTATCCAACCGGTGCGCAACCCGTTTGCATCGAGAGCGCGGACCTGAATGGCGACGGGTTCCTCGACTTGGCCGTGGCGAGCGCTTCCTCCAACTCGGTGTCCATCTACACCAACCTCGGCAACGGAACCTTCTCGGCGCAGACGCAGATTGCACTGAGCGGAAGCGTTCTGTGGGTGGCGAGCGCGGACCTCGACCTCGACGGTGACGTCGACCTCGTCGCGGCGGTCGACTTTGGGATGAAAGTCGCCGTCCTCCTCAATCAAGGCGGCGGAACGTTCGGCGCGCCGGTGTTCTACGCCACGAACTACGGCGCACGGGCAGTCGAATGCGCGGACTTGAACGCGGACGGACAGGCGGATCTCGTCGTCGCGACGGGGAACTGGGTTGCCGTGCTGCTGAA
The DNA here is from genome assembly GCA_038318285.1 of Planctomycetota bacterium. Taxonomy (GTDB): domain Bacteria; phylum Planctomycetota; class UBA1135; order UBA1135; genus JAEUHZ01. The sequence goes on from JBBQCC010000035.1 coordinate 13,771, forward strand.
CCTCGGGAACGGAACGTTCGGGGCGGCGGCGAACTACTCCCCGGCCTCACACGCGGATTCGTTGACGGTGGCGGATTTCGATGGTGACGGCGACGTCGACGCCGTGACGGCGAACGACAACTCACCCGGCACCGTATCTGTGCTTCTGAACCAGGGGAACGGCACGTTCGCGGCATCCATCGAGTACCCGACGGCAAACGGTCCGAGTTGTGTGACGAGCGCGGACCTCGATGGGGACGGTGACATCGATCTCGTCACAGGGAGCTACACGAACTCGCTCTCGGTGCTCCGGAACAACGGCGACGGGACATTCGCCGCGCCGGTGAGCTACGCCGTGTCCTCGGCCCCTATGGGCATGACGACGGCCGACGTCGACGGGGACGGAGATCGCGATCTCCTCGTGGCCAGCGGCAACGCGGCTGGGTTCTCCGTGCTGCGAAACCTCGGCAACGGCACCTTCGGCGCGGCCGAGGCGTATCCGGTGGGCATGTACGCGAGCGCGATCGTGAGCGCGGACCTGAACGGGGACGGCCGCCCGGACGTCGTCGTCAACGACAGGTACACGGCTGTGATGGCCGTGCTCATGAATCAGGGGAGCGGAACGTTTCCGGGTGGAGTGCAGACACCGGCGGGGACATCCCCGTACTCCGTGAGGAGCGCCGATCTGAACGGCGACGCGCGCCCGGACCTCATCGTGGTGAACGGCACGGGGCCCGGCACCGTTTCCGTGCTCTCGAACCTGGGCGCAGGCGAGTTCTCCGCACCGGTGGCGCATGCCGCGAACTCGAACCCGACTTCGGTCGCGATCGCCGACGTGAACCTGGACGGATCGTTGGACGTCCTCGTGGCGAACGGGGTGCCCGGCACCGTGTCGGTGCTCCTGAATCAGGGGGGCGGAACCTTGGCGGCGCCGGTGGCCTATCCCGCGGGTTCAGGAATTGCGTACGTGACGAGCGCGGACGTGAACGGCGACGGCTTCGCCGACGCGATCACGGCCAACGCCGGCGCGAACACCGTCTCCGTGCTCGTCAACCAGGGAAGCGGAACGTTCGCAGCTCCGGCGCAGTACGCCGTGGGCTCGCAACCGAGATCGGTGGCGAGCGCGGACCTGAACGGGGACGGACGCCCGGACCTCGTGGTCGCCAACTCCGGCACGACCGCGACGACCGTTTCGGTCCTCATGAACCTGGGCACCGGAACGTTCGCGCCGCACGTGCAGTACCCCACCTCGGGCAGGCCTTACTCGGTGGTGTGCGGGGATGTCGACGGCGACGGGATCCCCGACCTCGTGGTGGTGAGCTTGGTTCTGCCGGGTTTGCTCGTGTTCCACAACCCGGGGAACGGGATCTTCGGACCGCCAGCGCAGTACCCGGTGGACAGCTTCTCGAACTTCGTCACGCTGGCGGACCTCGACGGAGACGGCTGGCTCGACCTGGTCGTGTTGCGACCCACGGATTCGGTGGGTGTTCTGCGCAACCTGGGCAACGGGTCCTTCGCCGCGATGGAGCGCTATCTCGTGGGCGCGAATCCCGACGCCGCGACGGCGGCGGACTTCGACGGAGACGGCGACGTCGACCTCGCGGTGTCGAGCCCCGGCTCGAACAAGGTGTCGCTCCTGCGCAACGCGCGCACGAGTGGCTTCGCATTCTGCGCCGGCGACGGCAGCGGCACGGCGTGTCCATGCGGGAACCAGAGTCCGCCGGGCGCGAACGCGGGCTGCACGAGCTCGATCGGGCTCGGCGGCGTCCTGCGCGCATCGGGCTCGGCGCGGATCACCGCCGACGGGCTGGTGCTCCAGGCCACGCAGCTTCCGAACACGTTCGCGCTCTTCTTCCAAGGCACGGCCACCGTTTCGGGCGGCGCGGGATCCGTCTTCGGCGACGGCTTGCGTTGCGCCTCCGGAGCGGTGACGCGCCTCGGGATCCAAGCCGTCGCAGCCGGTTCCGCGCAGTTCCCGGCGACCGCTGGTCACCGCGTGAGCGTCGACGGGACCATCACTTCCGCCGGCACGCGCTACTACCAGGTCTGGTACCGCAACGCGGCCAGCTTCTGCACGGTGTCGACGACCAATCTGACGAACGGATGGCGCGTGCTCTGGAGTCTGTGACCGGCGTGGTTGTCAGGGTGGCGTGAGGATGTCGATCACGAAGCCGCCCGCCGGGGAGCCGCAACGCAGCGTCGGATCGCGCTCACCGAGTCCTCGGATCTCGCGGCGCCCCTCGTCGAGAGATCCGGCACACGCGACCGTCGAGGCGTCGATCACGAGCAAGCTCAGCCGATCGCAGTGATGTGAGAGGAGCAGGATCGGTGGGCGACGCTTCCGCGTCGAACCCGCTTTCCCCAACCGTTCCGCCGCCATTTGCGACGCCTCGGCCTGCTCGCGCGCAGGCCGTCCCACCTGGACGTCGACGAGACGTCCGTCCGATCCACAGCGGGCGATGCCCCCACCGTGTTGTTATTCTCTTTCGCCCTGAAGTCCGGGACCCTCTTCAGGGCCCGCCAGGACGCATCCAGACCCACGCCATGTCCGACCCGGCCCGCACTCCGAACCCTGCCAGCCTCGCTTTCGCCGAGGACCTCTTCGCCGAGTGGCAGATCGACCCGGCCAGCGTGTCGCCGGACTGGCGCGCGTACTTCGAGAGCCTGCCGGAAGCGCGCAAGCACACGGCGCAGGTCGGACCGAAGTTCCAGAACTACTCGATCTTCAACCCGCCCGAGCTGCACGCGACGAGCGCGAACGGCACGGCGCACACCGCGTTGGCGGCTGGCGACGTCGCCGCGCAACAGGACAAGGTGGACCAGCTCGTGCGCTCGTATCGCGTGCGCGGACACCTGATCGCGAAGATCGATCCGCTCGAACGGCCGCGTCCGCAGTTGTCGGAGCTCGACCCCGCGTCGTACGGGTTCGGCGAGGCGGACCTCGACCGCCACTTCTCGACCAGCCAGCTGTTCGGGCCGTCGACGATGACGCTGCGCCAGATCCTGGAGAAGCTGCGCGCGACGTACTGCCGCTCGATCGGCGTGCAGTTCATGCACATCGACGACCTCGCGCGCCTCAACTGGCTGCGCGAGCGCATGGAGGGCACGGGCAATCGGCTCGAGCTGTCGCGCGACGAACAGTTGCGCATCCTGACGAAGCTGACCGACGCGACGCTGTTCGAGGAGTTCATCCAGAAGAAGTTCCTCGGTGCGAAGAGCTTCTCGCTCGAAGGCTCCGAGAGTCTGATCCCGCTGATGGATCTGGCGATCGAGCGCGCTGCCGGTCAGGGCATCACCGATGTCGTCGTCGGTATGGCACACCGCGGACGTCTGAACGTGCTCGCGAACGTGATGCACAAGGGCGCGCGGCAGATCTTCCGCGAGTTCGCCGACGTCGACCACGCGCTGTACCGCATGGGCGGCGACGTGAAGTACCACCTCGGCTACACGAGCGAGTACGAGACGGCGGCCGGCGCAAAGCTCGCGATCTCGCTGTGCTTCAATCCGAGCCACCTGGAGTTCGTCGACCCCGTCGCGATGGGCCGCGTGCGCGCGCGCGACGACAACGAACGTGCGCGTGAAGGCGGCCTGCCGTCCAGCCTGACGATGCTGATCCACGGCGATGCGGCCTTCGCGGGCCAGGGCGTCGTGCAGGAAACGCTGAACATGTCGCAGCTGCCCGGCTACAACGTCGGCGGCACGATCCACGTCATCGTGAACAACCAGGTCGGCTTCACGACCGATCCTCAGGACGGACGCAGCACGACCTATGCGACCGACGTCGCGCGCATGCTGCAGTGCCCGATCCTGCACGTGAACGGCGAGGACCCGGAGGCGGTCGCGCAGACGATCCGCTTGGCGATGGACTTCCGCAAGACGTGGCGCAGCGACGTGATCGTCGACATGTACGCGTACCGTCGTCGCGGCCACAACGAGGGCGACGAGCCCAGCTTCACGCAGCCGCGCATGTACGAGACGATCCGCGCGCGCAAGACGGTGCGCGAGGGCTACCTCGACCACTTGCTGCAGCTCGGCGGCGTGACGCGCGCGGATGCGGATGCGATCGAGGAGCAGTGCCGCGCGCAGCTCGAGGTCGAACTCGACGCGTCGAAGTCGAAGGACTACGTCTACCAGAGCTCCGCGCTCGGCCCGGCGTGGAAGCCGTACAAGGGCGGCCGCGACGCGGACGTGCCCGAAGTGCCGACCGTGTTCCCCAAGGAGCGTCTCGCGAAGCTCCTCGACGCGACGACGCATTCTCCCGCCGATTTCGTGGTCCATCCGAAGCTCGTCTCGATCCTCGAGCGTCGCACGGAGATGGCGACCGGAGCGCGCCCGCTCGACTGGGCCGCGGGTGAAGCCGCAGCGTTCGCGACGCTGGCCGTGCAGGGAGCGCGCGTGCGCCTCTCTGGACAGGACTGCGAACGAGGTACGTTCAGCCACCGTCACGCGGTGCTGCACGACATCGAGACGGGCCGCCGTCACATGCCGCTCGCGCACCTCGATCCGGAGCAGGGTCCGATCGAGATCTGGAACAGCCCGCTGTCCGAGACCGGCGTGATGGGCTTCGAGTACGGCTACACGCTTGAGCAGCCCGAAGCGCTGATCATGTGGGAAGCGCAGTTCGGCGACTTCGTGAACGCGGCGCAGGTCATCATCGACCAGTTCCTCGTCAGCGCCGAGGAGAAGTGGAAGCGCCTGTCGGGCCTCGTGCTGCTGTTGCCGCACGCGTTCGAAGGCCAAGGTCCCGAGCACTCCAGCGCGCGCCTCGAACGGTTCCTGCAACTGTGCGCGGACGACAACATCCAAGTCGCGAACGTGACGACGCCGGCGCAGCTGTTCCACATGCTGCGACGCCAAGTGATGCGTCCGTGGCGCAAGCCGCTGGTCGTCATGACGCCGAAGAGCCTGCTACGGCACCCGCGCGCCGTGTCGACGCTCGACGATCTGGCCGAAGGCCATTTCCATCGCATTCTGGCCGACGTTCCGCCCGAGGGCACGACACGGCGCGAGAACGTTTCGCGCGTCCTCCTGTGCAGCGGGAAGATTTACTACGAGCTCGAGGACGAGCGTGCGAAGCGCAAGGCCGACGACGTCGCGATCCTGCGCCTCGAACAGATCTATCCGCTGCAAGAGCGCGATTTGAAGGACGCGTTCGGCGCGTACGGCAACGACGTGCCCGTCGTTTGGGTGCAAGAAGAACCGGCGAACATGGGCGCGTGGCAACACCTGCTCGTCCGCTTCGGACCGCGCATCGTCGGTCGCCCGTTCTCGTCGGCGACGCGCGCCGCTGCTGCGTCGCCCGCGACGGGCTCGCCCACGAGCCACAAGATCGAACAACAAGAAGTCCTAGACCGCGCCTTCGGGCGCGCGTGAACGCTCGCAGCGCCTGTTCACCAGTAAGGAACACAGCATGGCCGCCTCTGAACTCAAGATCCCCTCCGTCGGCGAATCGATCACCGAAGTCCAGATCGGCGACTGGCTGGTTGGCGAAGGCCAAACAGCCAGCAAGGACGCCGCGCTCGTCGTCATCGAGACGGACAAGGTGACCGTCGAATTGCCCGCGCCCGTCGCCGGCAAGGTGACGAAGGTGCTGAAGAAGAAGGGCGACAAGGCGATGGTCGGCGAGGTCATCGGCTACATGGAAGCGGGCGCGGTGAGCGCTGCGCCGGCCAAGGCCGACACGAAGACCGACACCAAGGCCGAGGCGAAGTCGGCGCCCGCGCCCGCCACGAAAGCCCACGAAACCAAGCGCGAAACCGTCGTCATGCCCGCCGCCGCGCGCGCGCTCGCGACGGGCGGCGTCGATCCGGCCTCGGTCAAGCCGACGGGTCCGGGCGGACGGATGCTGAAGGAAGACGTGCAGCGTATGCCGAGCGCACCGAACCCGATCGCCGCGCCGAAGTCCGCTTCCGGTGCGAGTTCGAACGGCGGTGCGCGCGAGGAAGAGATCGTGCCGATGACGCCGCTGCGTCGTCGCATCGCGGAGCGCCTCGTCGAAGCGAAGACGGTCGCCGCTCTGCTGACGACGTTCAACGAGATCGACATGACGAACGTGATGGCCCTGCGCAACGAGCACAAGGACGCGTTCGTGCAGAAGCACGGCACGAAGCTGGGCTTCATGTCCTTCTTCGTGAAGGCCGCGATCGAAGCGCTGAAGCTCGTCCCCGGCGTGAACGCCGAGATGCGCGGCGACGCGATCGTCTACCACAACTACTACGACATCGGCGTGGCAGTCGGCGGCGGCAAGGGCCTCGTCGTGCCGATCCTGCGCAACGCCGAGCGCATGAGCTTTGCCGAGATCGAGGCCGGCATCGCCGAGCTGGCGACGCGCGCGCAGAACAACAAGCTCACCTTGAACGAGCTGACCGGCGGCACGTTCACGATCAGCAACGGCGGGATCTACGGATCCTTGCTCAGCACGCCGATCGTGAATCCGCCGCAGTCGGGGATCCTCGGCCTGCACGCGATCCAAGACCGCCCCGTGGCGCGCGACGGCCAAGTCGTGATCCGCCCGATGATGTACGTCGCGATGACGTACGACCACCGCCTGGTGGACGGCCGCGAAGCCGTGACGTTCCTGAAGCGCATCAAAGAATGCGTCGAGAACCCGGCGCGGATGCTGCTCGAGGTCTGACCCGAGCGCCAACGCAGATCCCAACCCTCCGATCGTGAGCTGCGCCCCGGAATTCGGCGACATCGGAGAACCGCGCGGCTGCCGAACCTGGGCACATTGTGCCAGGCACGGTGCGTTGGTCATCTTGTGCCTGGCACAGGATGGTGGTCATGTTGTGCCTGGCACGATGTGTCGGTGCGAAAGGCTTAGCTACGCGGACGCGTTCGACGATCCGAATTTGTCGGGCGAGATGACCGTGACGATCACGTTCCGCAAGGTCGCGATGGGCAACGATCTGTCGATCGTGCAAGAAGGCGTGCCGGCGGTGATCCCGGCGGAAGCGTGCTACCTCGACTGGCAGGAGTCGCTCGCGCTTCTCGCGAACCTGGTCGAGGCGGACATTCCGGCAGGATCATGATGCGCACGGAGTCGTTGCAGACGTCGCATGCTCAGAACGCGACGTTCACGGCGAGTCCGAGCCACGGCGCCGGATCCAGGCCCGTCGTCTCGATCTCGTGGCCGTCCGCGTCGTCGACCTGCAGCTCGCCCCAGACGTCGTAACCAGCGAGCAGCGAAAGCCCGATGCCGAGGCGCGGCTTCCACCTCGCCTCGATCCCAGCGGCGATGCGCGTCTCGCGCAGCACTCCGTCGCGTACCGGTCCGTCGGCGAGCCGCGCGTCGTCGTAGACACCGATCGCAACGAGGCCGAGTTCGAACTGCTCGGACAGCTCGCGGTGCACGCCAACCGACGGACCCTCGATGACGTCGCCGATGTCGGAGACGAGGCGCCAATCCTGGGCGAAGCGCCACTCGACGCGCGGGAAGGGAAGCACGAGCAGCGAGTCCTCGAGGTGCGTGGCAGCGGTCAGCTCGAGGCCCAGCGTGAGGTTTTCGTCGCGCCGCCAGACGCCCGCGAAACGCAGTCGGTAGGCCAACGAATCGCCGAAGTCCGCGTCGGGTTCGGCGCTCGAGACCGCGGTGAAACTCCCCTCGACATCCCAGTGCTCGTCGAGCTTGCGGATCAGCTGCACACCCGCGCCGACCTTCCAGATCTCGCTCCAGGGATCGTTCGAGCCCAGGAACTGCGCGTCGGAACTCCAAGCGTAGTGCGCGTGCTCGGCGCCGATTTGTCCGCGTAGCACCCATTCGTCGTCGATGCGTCGATGGAATCCGAGGGTCGCGCGCGTGCGCGTGACCGACACGTCGCCGACCTCGTCGAGGTCCGTGCCGAAGTCGGTCTGCACGCCGCCGCGGACGAAGATCAAACTGGGCGGTAGGTCGTGCGGAGACTGCATCGCCGGTGCGACGCCGGCGATGCCGAACAGCGTGCTCGTGAGGAGGAACGCGCGCGCGGATCGCGGCACTCTGTGGGACGTGCTCGCGAATCCGCCGCAATTCGTGCGGTGCATGGTGCCTCTCATTCGTCTGTCCGCGCTCACTCCACGACGATCTTCGCCGTCTTCATCAGCAGCGGCTTCTTCGGCGTGCCCTGCGGCGACGAGCCGAAGCTCTCCAGCTTCTTCAGCACGTCCATGCCCGCGACGACCTCGCCGAAGATCGTGTGCTTGCCGTTCAAGTGCGGCGTCGGCACGAACGTCAGGAAGAACTGGCTGCCGTCCGTGCCCGGACCGGAGTTCGCCATCGACAGCAGGCCGCCCTTCGTGTGCAGCACCTTGTCCGAGAACTCGCCGTCGTACTTGTAGCCGGCGCTACCCGTGCCGTTGCCGAGCGGATCGCCGCCCTGCGCCATGAAGCCCGGGATGACGCGGTGGAAGCTCAGGTCGTCGTAGAAGCCGAGCTCGGTCAGGTAGATCGTGCTCGACACGTGCATCGGCGCGACGTCGGGCATCAGCTGCACGCGGATCTCGCCCTCGCTCGTGTCGAGGACCCAGAAGTACTTCCGCGCCGGATCGAACTTCTGCTTGGGCGGCTTGGGCAGGTGCGTCTTCCAGCCAGCCTGCGTCTTGTCGATCGTGTTCTTGCTCCCGGCGATGAACTCGCGCGTCTTCGCGATCACGGGATCGACCTGCGCGTCCCCGGCGGACTTCTCGGCGGACGCTTCCTCGGCCATCGGTTTCGGCTTGTCGGCCATCGGCTTGTCGGCCATCGGCTCCGCAGGCTTCGCCGCAGCAGGCTTTGCCGCGTCAGGCTTCGCCCCATCAGGCTTCGCCGCAGCCGGGTTCGCCATCGGCTTGCTGTCCGGCGCGGCGGGCTTCGGCATCGCCGACTTCTCGGGCGAGGTCGGCGCAGCGGGAGCGGGCTTCGAATCGCAACCGAGGAGCGGGATCATCGCGAACACGGTGAGGAGGAGGAATCGGCTCATGGGCGCAGGGTAACGCCTCGGGCCGAGTTCGCGCACGCACCCCGGGTCGCGGTTCCTTATCCTGCTCGCCCATGGACATCGAACGCGACCTGGGACCGCAGCCCATCGCGGGCATCCTCGAACAACTCGGCCTCGCGGCGAGCGACCTCGTCGCGGCGTCGGGCGAGCAGCTGACGCACAAGATGGTCGCGCGCGCGCTCAAGGGGCGCCGGTTGACGAGCAAGGCGATGGGGAAGGTCGTGCGCGCGCTGAATCGGGCGTCGGGCGGCGATTACGCCGAGGGCGCGCTGTTCACCTATTCGCCGCGGAACGAGCGCTTTGCCGAGCGGAACGGTCCGACGAGCGCGGGCGAGAGCGCCGAACCCGAGCCCGGGCCCGAGTAGCGGCCTCGTCCGGGCGACGCTCCGGCGGACCTCCGCAATCCCGAGTTCGAGATGAGTGTATCTCTGGGCGGGGCGCTCCCTTACCTTGCAGTTACGGTGGATCGCGCCGCACGCGAGGCCTTCGTCCACTCCCGGCCGTGCCGGTGAGCGCTGCCCGACTCGTTCCTTCTGGAGATGACTCCTATGGCTTCCCATGCCCATTCCCTCTCCGCACTGTGCGTCGCCGCGCTCCTCGGCATCACGTCGCCGGCGAATGCCCAAGTGCCGACGAACAAGGTCTCGCCCCTGCGCGAGCTGTCGCAGCAGGCGATCGTCCCTCTCCACTTGCAGCACCAAAAGCAAGACGTGCTGAGGTACGAGAGCGTACGCCTCGATGTGCCCGCCACGCCGGCGGCGCCCTTCACGATCCGCGTGCCGTGGGATGGGGTCCAGCACGACCTCGACCTCTACCTGCACGACGTGCGCGCGTCGGACTACCGACTCGTCGAAGCGCAGGGGAACGGTGTCCTGGTCGACGTTCAACCGGGACCGATCCACACGTTCCGCGGAACCGTGCGCGACGACAAGGACGCCGTCGTGGCCGGCGTGACACTGATCTCCGGCATGCAGGCCGTCGTGATCCTCGAGGGCGGGCGCCAGATCGAGATCCAGCCCGATTTCGAGGCGTTCGCGGCGAACGACCGCAACGCGTTCATCGTGTTCGACACGGCGGACACGGTGCCGTGTTGCGACGTGACGTGCGGCGTGGACAGCAGCATGGTGCACGGGATCCCGCTGACACCGTCGTACGGTCAATCGCCTGCGTGCACGGGAGATCTGTGCCTGGCGGAGGTCGCGCTCGACATCGACAACCCCTTCTACCAGCTGTTCGGATCGAGCACGTCGCTGGCCTCGGACATCGGCGCGCACACACTCAACATCGCCAACATCCAGTACGAACGCGAGCTGCACATCCGTCACCGGCTGACGTTCACCGTCGTGCGCACGTCGCTGGCCAGCGAGCCGGCCGGCTATGCCTCCTCGGCGAACACGAATGACCTGCTCACCGCGTTCCAGAACAGCTGGAATGCCACGATGGGCGGTGTCACGCGCGACCTGGCGCACCTTCTGACGGGTCGCCACAGCGGCTCCGGGCTCGCCTACGTCGGCATCACGTGCAGCAACCCGGGCGCTTCCTACGGACTGTCGTCGATCTCGACGACGTACTTCGGCAGCACGTCCGGCATCGGTTGCTACGCGAACGTCGTCGCGCACGAACTGGGTCACAACTGGGGCGCGAACCACTGCGCGTGCGTCAGCCCGCCGTACACGATGAACCCGACGTACCGACCGTGCCCGTTGCGCTTCGGGCCGACGAGCGTCGGTGAGATCGACGCTTGGCGTGATGCACACAGCGGCTGCCTGAGCAGCAGCGTCTACAACGACGACGCGACCTACGCGATGGAAGTC
>JBBQCC010000036.1:0-23249 GCA_038318285.1 Planctomycetota bacterium
GTGCTGTTCTACGGCGACGTGCGCAAGGGCAAGAAGCGCCAGGTCGTGAAATCGCTCATCCTGCCCGGACGGGCCCAGACGAATTACGACGTGCGCGTGGGTCAGACGACGGTCGTGACGCTCGGCGCGCCCTACGGATTCGACTTCACTGTGCGTCCCGAGGAGGGCAAGGTCACCGTCGTGGGGGACAGCGTCGTCGTGACCGGCGTGTCCGGCGAACGCTACGAACGCCCCTGGAATTGCGTCGCGAAGCCCGAAGCCGCTTGGCGCAAGAAGGGGAGCAAGAAGTCCTCTGGCGACGAGAAAATGTCGCTCATCTCCGACCAGGCAGAGCTGTACAAGCGCGGAAACCAGGGCTGGCTCGACGTCTGGTTCCCGCTGGACGCGGAACTCGAGACGAAGGGCGCCGACGTCGTCGAAGTCCAGTTGACCGAAGACAAGCACAAGCTGTTCGGCAAGGTCCAGTCTCAGTGGAAGGAGTGACGGTTGCTCGACATCAAGTACATCCGCGCGGAGCCCGACGCGGTAAAGGCCGGCGCGGCCAAGAAGCGCATCCCCTGCGACGTGGACGCGATCCTCGTCCTGGACAAGGAAGTGCGCGAACTGGGCGTCGTGCTCGACGAGATGCGCAACCGCCAGAAGACCGCCAGCAAGCGGATCGGTGAGGCGCCGCCGGCTGATAGACCGAAGCTGGCCGAGGAGCAGAAGCGCGAGAAGGGCGCACTGCAGGAGCGCGAGAAAGAGCATGCCGTGCTGGCCGCGCGCCTGCACGAGATGTTGCTGCGCGTCCCGAACGTTCCCGCCGATGACGTGCCCGAGGGCAAGGACGACAGCGAGAACGTCGAGGTGAAACGCTGGGGCGAGCCGCGCGCGTTCGACTTCGAACCGCGCGACCACATCTCCCTGGGCGAGATGCACGACTGGATCGACGTCGAGCGCGGCGCGCGCATCGCCGGATCACGCAACTACTTCCTGAAAGGCGACCTGTCGCTGCTCGAGGGCGCGATCCTGCGCTTCGCGCTCGACCGCATGGTCAAGAAGGGCTTCGTCCCGATGACCGTGCCGACGCTCGTGCGGCGCGAGGTCATGGTCGGGACGGGCTATTTCCCCGGTGGGGAGGAGCAGGCTTACCGCTGCGACGAACGCGACGATCTGGTGCTGGTCGGCACGGCCGAGGTGCCCGTGACTGCGTATCACCAGGACGAAATCCTCGACTGCAAATCGCTGCCCAGGCGCTATGTCGCGCTGTCGTCGTGCTACCGGCGCGAAGCCGGCACGTACGGCAAGGACACGCGCGGTCTGTATCGCGTCCACCAGTTCCAGAAGGTCGAGCAGGTCGTCATCGACGTCGCCGATTCCGAGACGAGTCTCGCGCACCACCACCAGATCGTGCAGAACGCCGAGGAAGTGCTGCAGGCGCTCGAGCTGCCGTACCGCATCGTGAACGTGTGCGGCGGTGACCTGGGCGCGCCGCAGATCCAGAAGTTCGACATCGAGACCTGGATGCCTTCGCGCAAGGGCTACGGCGAGACGCACAGCGCCAGCCGCTTCCACGAGTACCAAGCGCGGCGCCTGAACATCCGCTACCGCGATGCGCAGGGCACCGTGCGCGTGTGCCACACGCTGAACAACACCGTCGCGGCGAGCGTGCGCATGCTGATTGCGCTGATCGAGAACCACCAGGATCGCGAGGGCGGCGTCCGCCTGCCGAAGGTGCTGTGGCCCTACATGGACGGGCGCGAGCGCATCGGCGGATAGTCGGAAGGGGAGCGGTGCGCGCGGATGGGCTCGATCGCGTACCGCTGACGCGGATGCTCAGCCGGGAGGGAGTCCGTCCAGGCCGCCGCCCTGGCCGCCGCCGCCACCCCCGAAGCCGCCGCCGCCGCCGCCGCCACCGCCGCCACCACCGGCACCACCGGCACCACCACCGCCGCCACCGCCGCCACCGCCTGGAGTCGTTGCACCGCCGTTGGCCGCGCCGCCGGTGTTCTGGCCGGCGTTCGGGCTGGCCTCGGGCGGCTTCGGCACGACCGGCACGGGGAGGGCTTCCTCATCCGTGCGCAGCAGTTCCGGCAGTCGGATGAGCCGCTTGTACGTCAGCGTGCGGCGGTCCGTGGACAGGAACGTGACCTGTTCGTTCACGAGGCGCGGCGCGAGCTCGAGTGTCAGCGTGATCTCGATGCGCGCCGGCAGGCCGATGTTCTCCTCGGAGTTTTCCGTGCCCCATTGCTCGATCGGTTCCGCATCCGGACCGTCCTCGGCGAAGCACTGGATGTCCATCGACTTCACGCGCTCGTGCAAGTACTGGAAGTCGCCGCCTTCGTACGGGTCTTCGTCGACGCCGAACTGCTCGCGCCGCCAGATCTCGAGGAACTGGTCGTCGTCGGGCCGGATGCGCAGTCGGTAGCCGACTTCGCTGAGCGGGCTGCGGGCGAAGCGATCGTCGACCACGATCGGGACGCGGCTCTTCGCGCTGGCGACGAAGTCGATGCTGTCCGCGTCGAGGCCGGCCAGCACGCGATTCTTGACGCGCAGTTGCAGCTGGCGTGTGCGGTCGTAGACCGAGATGGAGCGCAGGTCGCGCTCGATCAGATCGAGGATCGCGGGCCCGGCGAGCTGCGTCTCCTGGATATTGTGGATCGTGTCGCGCGAGGTGCGCGCTGCCGTCAGGATCTGCGCGATCGTGACCATGATCCCGCCCATGATCATGAGCGTCAGCAGGACTTCGATCAGCGTGAAGCCGGCGCTGGCGCCCACGTGCGCGGTGCCGCTGGCGCGCGCATGCGCGATGCGGTTCTTGCGGTGTCGGAACGATCTCACGGTCAGTTCCCTCCCTTGCTGCCCGTGGAGCTGCCGACCGCGGACGAGCCGGCGGCGCCGGCGCCCTTCGACGCCCGTGCGTTGCGCGACGCGTTGTCGCCCTCGGCCTCGCCGTACACCTGGTTCCAGGGGATCCAGCGCTCGAGCGTGAGCTCGTTCGAGAACTCGCGGATCTTGGGCGACGTGACGCGCACGCGCACCTTCTCGTAGGGCTCTTCGGCATTCTCGTCCTCGTCCCGCTTGGCCTCTTCCTCGGCGGCGGTGGGCGCCCACGAGTCGAAGCGTCCGTCCTTGTTCGTCTGGGAACTCTGCGAGAGCGCGTCGTCGCCGACCGCGATCTCCCAGCTGAAGTCGGAATAGCCCTCTTCGGCGTAGTTCCCGGCCATGCCCGTCTCGATGTCGTCGCGCAGGAGGCCGCTCTCGACCTGTCCCAGGGTGAAGAGCCCGAGGTCGCGCGCCAGCTTCTGGTTGCGCGTGTGCGCTGCCGTGATCTTGGACGCGTTCAGTCCCTGCAGTACGAGGACGAGCGCGATGCCGACGATGACGATCGTGACCGCGACCTCGGCCAAGGTGAACCCGCCTGCGGCGGATCGGGAACCTGCGTGGACTCGTCTCACTTGAAGTCGTCCTCCGTGGGGAGTTGACGCTCGAAGCGGCCCTCGTGGTAGTTGATCAGGCCCAAGAGGCCCTGCACTTCGATCGTGTACGTGTTGTCGTCGGCCGGCTGCAGCAGTGTCAGGATGTGACCCGAAGCGCTGCCGATCGGGTCGAAGCGCACGATCACGAGGCCCTTCTCGAACGCATCCGTGCCGATGGTGATCGAGCGGAAGTGCACCGAGGCAGGCAGCACGTGCCACGCCAGCGCTTGGCGCTCTTCGGCCGTCGGCGCGAGCCCGCCGCCGGCGCGGAACGGCGTCATCACGCGGTAGCGATTCTCGTCGATGTCGTACTGCACCTCGAACGTCGCGTTGCGCGAGATCGCGTCCGAGCGCGTGCCCTGCAGCACCGCCGAGAGCTCACGCACAGCGGAGTGCAGCTCGGTCTTCGGCAGGATCGCGCGCCAGTTGATCATGACCACGGTGGCGATCAGTCCGAGGACGATGATCACCGCGAGGAGCTCGACGAGGCTGAAGCCGCCGCGACGATGCATCGTCGCGGTGTTCGTCCCCGGAGTTCCTCGGCGTGGTTGCATGGCGGTCCGACCTCAGTGCGCCGGCGTGTCGCCGTTGCGGATCATCTCGTTGTCGATGTCGGCGTTGTCGCCCTCGCCGCCGGGCTGCATGTCCTTGCCCAACGTGTAGATCCGCGGATTCGGCTGACCCGGGCCCGGCGCTTCGTACTGGTACTCGTTCTTCCACGGGTCCTTGGGGACCGCGTTGAGCTTCAGGTACGCCTGGCCGTTCACGTCGGGCGTGATGAGAGGTTCGAGGCTGTCCGGGTAGCGACCCGAGTTGTTGATCGCGTAGTTCTCCAGCGCGCTCTCGATGGCCACGATGTCCGAACGAACCTTGCCACCCATGGCTTGGCCCAGGTTCTTCATGACGTTCGTGACGACGAGTGTCGCCAGGAGACCGAGGATGACGATGACGACCATCATCTCGGCCAGCGTGAAGCCGCCACGGCGGCGTGCGTGCGATTGGATTGTCTTCATGGGAGGTTCGTGTCCGTCGAGTCGGCCTACGGGGTTCGACGCGATGGCGGCGGGCGTATTCCGCGGGAATGGAGCCCCGGGGCGCAAACCCGCCCCGAGGCCGTGGAAGGAAGGATAACCGGCAATGGGCCTTCGATGCGCCCGGCAGCGGCGGCGGTGCGCTTCAGCCCCCGGGTCACCCGACCTGACCGATCTGGAGGATCGGCAGGACGATCGAGATGACGATGTAGCCCACGATGAGGGCCAGGACGACGATCATGATCGGCTCGATGACGCTGGTCATGCGCTCCGTAGCGACGTCGATCTCCTCATCGTAGGAGCTGGCCACGCGGTCGAGCATCTGCTCGAGCTCGCCCGACTGCTCGCCGATCGCGACCATGTACGTGACGACCGGCGGGAACACGCCTGTGGCCTTGAGCGGCGTCGAGATGTCCGTGCCCTCCAAGATCTTGACCCGGATGTACTCCGTGGCGTCGGCCAGGACGCGGTTCCCGACGACCGTCCGGGTGATCTCGAGGCTCTGGACGGCGGGCACGCCGCTCTGCAGCAGCGTCGACAGCGTGCGCGTGAAACGCGACACCGCCTGCTTGCGCAGGAGGTCGCCGATGATCGGGACGCGCAGCATGTTCTTGTCGATGAACATGCGGCCCTTGTCGGTCTTGTAGATCCGCTCGATGCCGAAGGAGATCGCCGCGACGATGAGCAGGCCGGCCCACCACCAATCCTTGAAGAGGTCGCTGACGAAGATCAGCACCTGTGTGGGAGCGGGGAGCGTCTTGCCCTGGTCCGTCAGCATGCCCGTGATCTTCGGGACGACGACGGCCATGAGGATGCTGACGACGATGACGCCGATCGCGATCATCATCGCCGGGTAGGTCATCGCCGAGACGATCTTGCGGCGCAGCACGCGCTGGGCCTGCAAATAGTCCGCGAGGCGTCGCAACACGACGTCCACGTTGCCCGTCGCCTCACCGGCGCGGACCATGTTCACGTACAACTCACCGAAGAGCCGCGGGTGATCCGAGAGCGCGTCGGCGAGCGCCGAACCCGAGTTGATGCGCTCACGGATCTCGCGGAACATCGTCTCGATGTCGCGGCGTTCGGACTGCTCGATGATCGCCTTGAGCGTCTCGGCCAGCGGAATGCCCGAGCCGAGCAGCGTGCCCATCTGGCGCGTGATGCTCGTCAGGATCTCGAGATCCCGCATGCTGGGCCTGGCCTGCGCCTGACGCTGTCGCCGCACGCGCTCCAGCCAACTGAGCTTCGCTCCGCGCGATTTCGAGCGGTTCGGATTCTTGACGCTCGTGCGCCGCCCGCCGCGCATCTCGTGGATCTCGCTGACGAGCAGGTTCTCGCGGCGGAGGCGGTTGCGCGCCTCGCGCGTCGTGTCGGCGTCGATCACGCCCGACTGGACGGTTCCGCCGGCAGCGTAGGCCTTGTACTCGAAGATCGGCATGGGCGGAGGAGAGGGTGAGCCCGTCGCGGGTCAGTCGATGTCGAGCTGGGTCACGCGCAGGACTTCATCCGCGGTCGTGACGCCGCCAAGGACCTTCTGACGTCCGTCCTCGCGCAGCGAGATCATGCCGCGTTCCGCTGCGCCGCGCTTCATCTGCGTGGCCGTGACGCCCTCCATGATCTGCGTGCGCAGGACCTCGTCCACCCGGAGGAATTCGTAGATCGCTGTCCGGCCCGAGTAACCCGAGTTGAAGCACTCGTCGCAGCCCTTGCCGAACGCGACGCGGTCGCCCATCTGCTCGTGCGTCAGGCCGATCTTCTTCAGCTTGGCGCTCCACTCGGGCGTGATCGGGCCGTGCGTGTGGCAGTGCTTGCAGATCGTGCGCACGAGGCGTTGCGCGATCACGAGCACGATGGAACTGGCCACGAGGTAGGGTTCGACTCCCTGGTCGACCATGCGCGTCACCGTGGACGCGGCGTCGTTCGTGTGGACAGTCGAGAACACGAGGTGTCCCGTCAGCGCGGCACGGATGGCGACTTCGGCCGTTTCCAGGTCGCGGATCTCGCCAACCATCATCACGTCCGGGTCCTGACGCAGGAACGAGCGCAGGCCGGCCGCGAACGTCAGGCCCTTCTTCACGTTGACCTGCACCTGACTGACGCCCGGCAGCGAGTACTCGACCGGGTCCTCGATCGTCAGCACGTTCTTCTGCGTCGTGTCGACCTGCGCCATCGCGGCGTACAGCGTCGTCGTCTTGCCGGAACCCGTCGGGCCGGTGACGAGGATGATCCCGTGCGAGTAGTCGAGGTACTCGTGGATCATCTCGAGGTTCTTGTCGGCGAGGCCGATCTCCTCGAGCCGAAAGACCTTCGACGACTTGTCGAGCAGACGCAAGACGATGCGCTCGCCGTACGTCGTGGGGATCGAGCTGATGCGGACGTCTACCTCGCCGTCGCCGATGCGGATCGTCGCGCGACCGTCCTGCGGCAGGCGGCGCTCGGCGATGTCCATCTTGCCCATCACCTTGATGCGGCTGATGATCGCGTCCTGCGCTTTGCGCGGGATCGGATCCATGTCGTACAGGATGCCGTCGATGCGGAAGCGCACCTGCATCCGGTCGCCGTAGGGATGGAAGTGCACGTCTGAGGCGCGCAACTTCAGCCCCTGGAAGAGGATCGTGTTGACGAGCTTGATGATCGGCGCCTTGTTGGCGACGTCGAGCACGTCCTCGCCTTCCTCGATCTGGTCGGCCAGGCCGGCGAAGTTCCCGTCCTCCTGCACGTCGGCCAGCGCTTCGTCCACACCGTCCGCCTTGTGGCGGTAGGCGCGGCCGAGCAGCGTCGTGATCTCGATGCGCGGGGCGAGCACCGGATCGATCTCGGCGCCGAGCATGCCCGCCAGATCGTCCATCGGGTGGGGCAGGAGCGGCGTGCAGGTCGCGACCTTGAACACGCCGTCGGGGCCGGCCTCGAGCGCGACCAGGTTGTAGTTGCGCGCGAAGTGCACCGGCACCCGGGACACGAACGCAGCCGGAACCGGCGTGCCCTCGAGCGATTTCCGGAACTCGTAGCCCAGGTGCTTGGCGTAGATCTGGAGGAGCGTGACCTCGTCCAGATAGTCCTTCTGCAGGATCACGCGGTCGAGCGAGTCGCCGCTCGTGGCGGCGACGCGGCGACACTCGTCGAGCTGCGGGCGGGTCATCCCCGCGTCGATCAGCATCTCGCCAAGGCTGTCGGTCCGCTGCGCATCCTTCGCTTGGATCACGGCTGTTCCTTCGGCGCTCCGCCGCCCGAGCCCTGCGATCCGTTCTCGCCCTCTTTCAGCATCTGGTTCAGCTTCTTGGCGTCGAGGCCGACGTCCGCGTCCTGGACTTCGCCGCACTGCGGTCCGCGGTACAGCGGCACTTCGAACCCGCGCATGTCGATGCCCGGCTTCTCGCGACCGAACGTGGGATCGACGACGCGCACGCGGTCGGCGCCGATCGTGTCCGCAGCTTCCAGCTTGCGCTTGAACGAGTACTCCGCGAGGTCGGCGAAGTCGCGGTCGCGCATGATGTGCGGCGTCACGAAGAAGTAGAGCGTCGTCTTGTTCTGCGACTCGCTCGTGTCGCTGAACAGGTAGCCGAGGATCGGGATGTCGCCCAGCCAGGGCACCGAACTCTTCGAGTGGCCCAGGTTGTCGGTGATGATGCCGCCGACGACCATCGTGTCGCCGTCGGGCACGTTCACCTGCGTGTTGATCGTGCGCGTGACCTTCGGCGGCGGAATCGACGAGGTCTGCACCGCGCCGATGAAGGTCGAGACCTCCAGGCTGATGTTCAGGCGCAGGTAGCGGCTGGCACTGATCGTGGGGGAGATCTCCATCGTGATGCCGGCCTCGACGTACTCGCGGAAGTTCTCCTGCGTCTGACCGGTGACGCCGCCCGTGGCGGTGATCGTGGTCGTCGGTTGCTCGTCCTTGCTGACGACCTTGGCGCTCTTGTTGTTGTTCACGAGGACGGACGGGACGTTCAGCACGTTCGTGTCGCGGCGCGTTTGCAACGCATTGAGCAACACGGGCAGCGAGAAGTCCGAGCCGCGGATGATGCCGGCCGTCACGCCTTGCGGAGCAGAACCGTTGAACAGGTTCGGCAGGCGGATGTCCGGCGAGCCGTCACCGTTCGTGTCCTGGAACGTCGACAGCCCGAACGAGGAGACGCCGAACCCGCCGTCGCCGCCGCCGCTGATCTCGGCCAGTCCCAACTCGACGGCGAGGCGGAACGAGTCCTGCCCGGTCAGTTCGATGAGGGCTGTCTCGATCAGCACCTGGTCCTGGCGCTGGTCCAGGCGCCGGATCAGGTCGAGCACTTCCTCGTAGCGCGTGCGGTTCGTCGCGATCAGCAGCGAGTTCGTCGCCGGGTCGGCGACCACGACGATCTCGTTGCGCTGGCTGCTCGAACCGGTGCTGGCCTGCCCCTGTCCTTGTGCACGGGTCGGACCGCCGGGCGTCACGCGCGAAGCGTCGCGGATGAAGCTGTCGAGCGTGTCGGACAGCTCCTCGGCATCGACGTTCTCGAGGTTGTAGATGTGGTACGTGCGCTCGCCCTGGACGATGTCGACGTCGAGGCGCGCGACGAGTTCCTTGATGCGCGGCATGTCCTCGGGCAGCGCCATGACGAGCAGCGAGTTCGTGCGCGCGTCGACGATGATCTTCGACTCCGACTGGCCGGTCTGGAGCGCACCGGTCGCGCCCTGCGCTTGCTGGACCTGTGCACCGCGCGATTGCGCCGCGCGTCGGCTGGCTTCCAGGAGGTCCGTCAGCGTGTCCGCGACTTCCTCGGCGGAAGCGAACTCGAGCGGGATCATCTCGAACTCAGGCAGCACGACGTTCTGGTCGGCCGCGGCCTGGTCGACGAAGCGCAGCATGCGCACCATCGCCGCGACGTCGCTGCCGAAGCCCGTCAGGATCAAGCTGGAGTTCGAGACCGGCAGGATCGATTGCGTCTGCTGGTCCGGGAACATCTGGCGCAGCGAGGTCGAGAGCTGGCGCGCGTCGACGTGCGGCAGATCGACGACGGTGTGGATGAGCACGGCCGGTTGGTCGGCGTACTGGTCGAGTTCGGCGGGCGCGACGTACACGGCGTCCTTCTTCAACGTGCCCGCGCCGCCGCGCGCGCTGGGCGCCGAGCTCTGGATCAGCACGACGGCCAGGTGATCGGGGCCGATCTTCGTGCAGACGAACTCGTTGATGATCATCATGATCTGGAAGAACGAGTAGAAGTCGCTCTTCGGGATCGTCTTGGGCCCGAACATCTTCAGCTTCTTCGACTTGAGGATGTTCTGCGTGTCCTCCGTGTAGGTGAAGTTGATGCCCGTCGCGTCTTGGCACAGCTTCACGAACTGCTCGAGCGTGAGACCCGAGTCGCCGTCCGTCGTCTCCTCGAAGAAGAGCTCGTAGAAATTCCCGTTCTCCTGGATCGGCGGGATCTTGCCCTGCGCTCCGGATCCGGTCGGCTGCGTCGCCGGCTTCAGTGCCGTCGGTTGTTGCGGCGCCGGTTGCTGCGCAGCACCCGGAGCGTTGGCCGCCGGATCTTTCTGCGCGGGTGCGGGCCTTTGTGCGAACGGCGCGGGTTGCGCCGCGGGCACGGGAGTCGAGAGCAGGGGAAGCGCGGCGAGTAGGGCGGCGATCATGTCGGTGGCAGGTCTTCTCGTGTCCGAACCCGTTGGTCCTAACTCGTTGGCGCCTCCAGCTTTGGATGTCCTCGAGCGACCGTGAGGCGGGGAGCCTAGCGAACGCGCGCGGTCGGTCCAAGGTCGAGGGGAGATCCTCCGAGGGAGCCAGGGACGTTCTCGATCGACCGTTCTTCCCGCGACGCTCATCACCCAGCAAGCGTTTCCAGGTGGAGTCCTCGCTCGCTATCCTCCGCCGCCCATGCGGCTCTCCGAGCTCTTCGCGGCGCAGGACGTCCTCGTGTCCTTCGCGCCGACCGACAAGTGGGCCGCGATCCGCGAGCTCGTCGCGCACCTCGTGTCCCGAAACCGGCTCGCCCCCGAGCAGGAGGCGTCCGTCGTCGAGGCCGTCATGTCGCGTGAAAAATCCATGTCCACGGGCATGGAGCACGGCATCGCGATCCCGCACGCCGCCGTCGAGGGCGTGGACGGCGTGCGCGCCGCGATGGGCATCGTGGCCGAGGGCGCGACCCTGGGCTTCGACAGCATCGACGGTCGGCCGACGCGCATCGTCGTGCTGCTCGTGATCCCGCGCGCGCAAAAGCTGCTGCACATCCGCACGCTGGCGGACATCGCGCGCGTGCTGGGTCGCGATTCCGTGCGCGAACAGCTGGTCGCGGCGAAGACGAGCGACGAAGCCTGGGCCGCGCTCGCCGAGGGCGACGCGGGTCGCCGCTGAATCGCGGTGTGCC
The DNA here is from genome assembly GCA_038318285.1 of Planctomycetota bacterium. Lineage (GTDB taxonomy): Bacteria > Planctomycetota > UBA1135 > UBA1135 > JAEUHZ01. The sequence continues at coordinate 10,828 of JBBQCC010000036.1, forward strand.
GCCTCCGCGCGGAGTGACGGTGATGTCGGCGCGCACAGCCGGTTTCTTCGCGGCAGCCCTCGCGATCGCCTCCGCCTTCCTCGCCGGCGCATCTGGCCTGGGCCTCCAGGCCCTGCTGGCGTCCAGCGCGGCGCTGCCGTTCGGCAGTGGAACCGGGCCCGCGCTGGCGCTGGCGATTTTCCTCTCCGCTTGGGCGCTGGGAGCGTGGTGGTCGGGACGCGCGAGCACGCGACCCGCCTTGCGGATCGCTCTCGCGGGCCTCGCTCTCGCCGTCGCGGCACCCGTCGCGACTTGGTCGACAGTCCGCGCGATCCCGCTCGCCGCCGTGGTCGGAATCGCGGCGGTCGGGTTCCTCCAAGGCGTCTTCCTGCCGGTTCTGGCGCGCGGACGCGCGAGTCGAGTCGTCGCCCTGCTGATCGCCGTCAACTTGCTGGGATCGTGGCTGGGCGCGTTCGGGATCGCGGACGGCGTCGTGTCGATGAGCGGTCGCCTCTCGGCTGCGTTCGTGGCCAGCGTCTGCGCGTTGTTCGCCGGGTTGCTCGGCGCGATCGCGGTGCGTGTGAGCCGTGCTGAGGTCGGGGCCGTGGAAGCCGCGCGCGGCTCGGGCGAATCCGCGGATCGTCTGGGAACGCTCGCGAGCGCGCTCGTCATCGGACTCGGCACCGCGTGGATGGGCGGCGTCGAGTGGTCGCTCGTGCGCATCGGCACGCTGTGGTTCGGCGGCATGCAAGACTCGTTGGCGGCGGTGCTCGCCGCGTCACTCGCGGCCTTGGCGATCGGCGCGACGATGCTGCCGTTCGTGTTGCCGCGCGGTGCGCGCGGCGTCGCGCTCGGGCTCGTGCTGTGCGGGCTGTCCTCGCTGTGGATCCTCGTCGTGCACCGCGTGCTGCCCGACTTCGCAGATCGAGGGCTCGCTGTGCGCGCGCTGGTGCTGTGCGTGCCTGCGCTCGCACCGTTCGGCGCGCTCGTACCGCTCGTGCACCGCGCGACGGAAGGCGAAAGCGGCGCACGACTCGGCCGCTTGTACTTGCACGAGGCCTGGGGCGCGTGGATCGGCATCCCGTTCGTGCAGTTCGTGTTGACGCCGCACATCGGCCTCGCGGCGAGCGTCGGCGTCGTGTGCGCGCTGGGCGCCGTCGCGGCGGTCGCGATCGCGTCGCGCGCGCCGATCTTCGCCACGGGCGCGGGCGTGAGCGCGCTGGCGGCCGCGATCCTGCTCGGGCGCGCCGTGCCTCCGGTGCTGCACTCGCCGCCGCTCGCGAATCCGGCGTTGACCCTGCTGTCGTTCGCCGAGGACCGCGATTTCGCGGTCACCGTCGTCGACGATGGCTTGATCGGTGAACGCACGCTGCTGACCGACGGATTCCGCGCGGCGGGCACGGGGCGCGATTACCTCTACATGCGGGTGCTGGGGCATTTGCCACTGCTGCTGCACCCCAATCCTGAGCGTGTCGCCGTGCTCGCCCTGGGCACGGGTACGACGGTCGGTGCGGTGTCGCTGCATCCGGAAGTGAAACGCATCGACGTGCTCGAGATCTCGCGCGCGGTCGTCGAGGCCGCGCCGCTGTTCGCCGAGCACAACCGCAACGCGCTCGGTGAAGGACTGCCCGGACTGCTCGACGCAGACGACGGCGTGGGTCGGGTCGTGGTGCGGCTCGGCGACGGACGCAAGACCCTGCGTGAATCTCCAGCGACGTACGACGTCGTGACGATGGAACCCTTGCTGCCGGACTCGCCGTTCGGCGTGCACCTCTACACCGAGGAAGCGTACGCCGACGTGAAGCGCGCGCTGAAGCCCGGCGGCATCGCCTGTCAGTGGGTTCCGCCGCACGCGCTCGAACCGGCGACCTACTCGGCCGTTCACCGCGCGTTCTGGCGCGCATTCCCGTGGACCGCGACGTTCGTGTCGGGAACGCAGGAGATCCTGGTCGGCGCGGAGCAAGAACCGCGCTTCGACTCGGCGCGATTTCCGAGCGAGAACGACACGAGTGCGCTGGCTGTCGAACTGCGCGAACTCGGCATCGACACTCCCGGTGCGGCGGGCGCGCGGCTCGCTGCGCGCGAGCGCTTCGACTCGAGCCATTACACATTGGGCGACCGGCGTCTGACCGACCGCGATCCATGGATCGCGTATCGACCGCGGCGGTCCGGCGCGGAGCTGCTGCTCGATCTGGCGGACAACCTGCCGATCGGGGACGAGTCCGAACCGATCCTGCTCGCTCCGTTTCGCGGCGACGTAGGCCCGCGTGCGCAGGCGCTGGTTCTGCTGCGTTCTGCGCGTCGAGCACACGCAGCCGAAGAGGCGTCACTGCGCGGCGTTCAGCGGTACTTCGATCCGTCGAAGACTCCCGCGAGCGAGTTCGTCGCGCGCGCTCAGCGGCTCGCGCCCACGGACCCCGAAGTGCGCACCTTCGCGGAAGAGCTGGGTTTTCTGGACGATCTGCGCACGGGTGTCTCGGCGCTCGCCGCCGACTCCTCGCGCGACGCGGCCGTGCTCGCGCTCGATCCCCTGACCCGTGCCGCGCAAGCGCGCAAGGAACGCGGCGACGTGCACGCCTACGTCGCGGTTGCGTTGTCGCGTATGGGCAGTCCGGCTGCCGTGAGAGCGCTCGACGCGGCGCTCGTGCGCTGTCCGCGCCTCGCGGAGACGGAAGTCGGTCGTCGCGTGCAAGCGCTCGGTCTCGCGCCCGAGCTGTGGCAGCGCGCCGTAGCGAGCGCGCTCGTGGCGGGTCTCAACCCGGCGGCGCGCTGAACGCACACGCTGTCACGCCGGCGGCGCGCTGAGCGCACACGCTGTGCGCACCGTCTCGGTCAGCGGGCGCGACGCGTGCCCGAGCTCCGACCGCGCCTTGGCGTCGTCGATCCAGAAGTAGGCACCGGCGGGGCGCAGCGCATCGTGTTCGGGCGAGGCGCGCCAGCGAGCGAACAGCCCCGCATTCGTAACGGGTTCCTTCACGCCCAGTTCGCGCGCCAGCGCGGTGTCGAGTGCGTGCCACGTCACGTTCGTGCCGCCCAACAGGTAGCGCTCGCCGCGTCGCCCACGTTCGAGCGCGAGCACAGTGCCGCGCGCTGCGTCGGCCACGTCGATCACGCTCGCGCCGCCCGCGGGGCTCGCGGTCACCTGCCCCGCACGCAGCGCGGCGACGAGTTCGTGCGCTCGCCCGTCCCGCCGCGCTCCGAGCAACGTGCCCAAGTTGACGACGCACAGATCCATGCCGGCCCACGCGCCGGCCAGCGCGCGCTCCTCCGACTCCTTCTTCGTGTCGAAGTGCGCGACCTCGAGTTCGCCGACGTTCCAGCGCGCGGATTCGTTCGACGCCACGGGTTGGCGCGTGAACCCAACTCCCGCCATCGACGACACGTGCACGAGGCGCTCGACCCGCGCCGCTTGAGCCGCTCGCAGCAGGCTGGCCGTGCCCTCGACGAGCGTTCGGCGGGCGAGGTCGGCTTCCGCGGCGAGTTGGGTGCGCATCCCTGCCGCGTGCACGACGCCTTCGCAGCCGCGCAGCGCGCGCCGCAGCGAGGCCTCGTCGGCCAGGTCGCCTTCGACGCGTTCGACTTCGGATCCCGCCGCCAAGGTCGAGCGCCCGGGCCGGACGAGCGCGCGCACGGCGTGACCGCCGGCCTGCAGCTCCGCGAGAAGGTGACCGCCCAGGAAACCACTCGCACCGGTGACCAGGACGCGCATTGCGTCCGACTTGTACCCCGGACCGGAATCCGGCGGGTTGGCGCAACGCGCATCGGACTGGCGGATAGGGTCGATGTCACCTTTCCGTCCTCCCAGACTCCAGCTCAGAGCCCTCCATGCGCAAGCTCGTGCGCGACTTCGTCGCCCGTCACACCCTGCTCGAGCGTGCCGTCGCCCGCGGGAAGACGATCCACATGCGACGGAAGCACCCGCTGGGGATCATCCCGGACGTCCCGAAGCGCGTGATCGTCGAGCCGACGAACGCCTGCAACCTGAAGTGCTCGTACTGCGGCAACAAGGACATGCTGCGGCCGCGCACGAACCTCGACATGGGGCTGTACGAGCAGCTCCTGGACCAGATGGTCGAGCTGGGCATCCCGCGGATCACCCTGCACACGGTGGGCGAGCCCACGCTGCATCCGCGCATCGCCGACATGGTCGCGATGGCCACGCAACGTCAGCGCATCGTCACGATCAGCACGAATGGGACGCGCTTGCACGACGAAGACCTGGCGCGCGCGCTCGTCGCCGCGGGTCCGCACCTCCTCAACATCTCGGCCGACGCAGCGGACGACGAGACGCTGGGCAAGACGCGCGACGGCCTGAAGGCCTCCGTGATCATCGAGGGTCTGCGCACGCTGCGACGCTTGCGCGAGGAGGTCGGGCCGGTGGGCGAAAGCCCCTGGGGCGCCGTGAAATTGCCGACGATCACGATGACGTGCGTCATCACGAAGCTGTTCACCGAGAGCGTCGAGAAACAGTTCTTCGACACGTACGGCCCGCTCGTGGACGACTTCCTGTTCCATTTTCCGAACAACCACGCCGACTACGTGGCCGACCGCAAGTTCGAGGACCAAGGCGTGCTGCCGCTCACGATCCGCGATCGCGTGTACAAGGCGCTGCGGCACACCTGCGATTACCCCTGGGACGCGCTGTTCCTGCTGTCGGACGGGACGATGTCCGTGTGCCGGTTCGACTTCGACGCGCGCATCCGTATCGGTCGCTTCGGCGAGAGCACGATCCAGGAACTGTGGCGCAGCGACGCGATGAACAGCCTGCGGCGCGCCCACATGAACTTCGACTTCAAGGACTGGCCGCAGTGCGAGAGCTGCACCGCGACCTGGTACGAGAACCGTCACGAGCACTACGTCCTGACGCGCAAGCTGATGGCCAAGCACGGTCTCGTCCCCACGCGTCCGGGCTGGCTCACCGAGGATCCGCTGGGCAAGGCGCGCGAGGCGGCGCGGGTTCGGGCCGACGCGGGCGGCTGATGGCATGGCGAGCGCTGTGTTTCGGTTGGGTCTTCCGCCCGTTCCCCGCTTTCCCGTCGGCGACGATTGAGGCACGATCTGCGCGCTCTTGACCGGCTGTCCCCGGCATCCCAAGTCCTCGCGGGTCGAATCTCGCGCGCCCAGCTCTCGCCGAGAGTTGCGTGAGCGCGTTCGGCCGCCCCGACCCTGACCGGAGTACCCTCGACCGTGCGCACCTTCCTTTTCCTCGCGATCGCCCTCTTCCTCGGCCCGCGGATCGATGCCGCCGAAGCGGGGAAGCTCGACTACGAGAAGATCGCCAAGGAGTTCGCCGGCCGGCTCGGGCTGGATACGGAGAAGCCTCAGGGCATCCAGCTCGACGCCGTCTACGAGAAGTACTACGTCCACGCCAGCCTGGGCGCCTTTCACGTGGAGTGGCCGATCTCCGAACTCCCGAGTCACGCGAAGGAGTTCAAGGAGTGCTGCGAAGCGCTCGTGAAGTGTCAGGAGACGTGGCTGGACTGGGTGCAGATCAAGGCCAGCGACCAGAAGGCGATCCGCGCCGACCTGCGCAACGTGCTGAAGTGGGTGCAGGGCTGGAGTGTGCCGACGCTGGCTCGCGGCAAGGGCGGCGCGGACGTCGTGACCCTTGCGCCGCAGCAACCGACGACGGTGCAGGCCTACGCGCGGTTCAACGACGCGCTGCAGCGGCTCACGCCGATCGGACCGGGTCGCGAACTGCCCGAGCAAGTGCAGCTCGTGTTCGCGCCCACGCGTCAGGACTTCGCCGAGTTCGTCTACTTCTCGGGTTGGATCATGCCCGACCTGCGATCCGCGCTGTGGATCGACAGCGTCCCCGACTGGACGCAGTGCTTCGTGCAGGACGCGCAGGTCATCGGCCTGCAGTACGCGATCAACGGTCGTCCGGCGCAGGACTACACGTCGGGCTCGTGGATGAACGAGCGCGACCCCGACGTGATGCAGCAGCAGATCACGCAGCTGTCGATGAACGCGCTGTTCATCAACCACTACAAGGATCGCGTGCCGGGCGCGTTCATCAGCGGCCTGTCCATGAACATGGTCGTGGACACGTACGGCGTCGTGAACACGCGCGTCGACGGCGATACGCGGTCGAAGCAAACGCAGAAGCGCGAGGTGTTCATCCCCGGTGGCGCGTCGAGCGGTGGCTTCCTGGCGAAGACTTCGGCCGAGACGCGCTGGCGCGAGAACGCGGGCGCGGACCACTTCCTGCCGACTCTGCGTCTGGCGCAGAACGAGGGCGGTGACGAGGCCAAGGGCGACAAGAACAAGCCGGCCTGCTTCTCGGTGCGCAACGATGCCGGCGGCGCGAAGTACGTCGTGCGCGCGCCGTTCCTGGGTTCCGCCGCGGCCGAGACGAAGCCGCCGCCGGCCGAGTTCAACGGCGACTGGGCCGAGTTCCTGCGCGCCTACAAGAGTGGATTCATCTACTGGCTGCAGACCGCCGCGGTCGGCAACGAGAAGGTGTCCAAGGAGCGCTTCGCGACGATGCTGCGCAAGCTGGCCGACCCGAACCTGACGACGGACTTCGAAGCCGTGTTCCAGGAGGTCTACGAGGGCGCGCCGCTCTCCAACCCCGACGTGGACAAGAACTGCCTCGAGGGTCAGTTCCTGCGCTGGCTGCCGAAGTCGCGCTGACGCGGGGCGCCGTTTTCTCCGACGCGGGGCGCTGCCTCGCTGAGGTGCGGTCAGGCCCAGTCGTCGAGTCGTGCGCGCACCGCGGCGGCGATCCGGTCGGCCGCCGCGCGGTACTCCGTCTTGCTCGAACCATAAGGGTCGGGCACGTCGCCCCCGCGCGGGTCGAGCAACTCGACGTGCGCGCCGCGGCCGGGTGGTAGCAGCGCGAGCAGCGCTTCGCGGTGCGAGCGCGTCATGCAGTAGACGCGGTCCTCCTTCGCGATCACGTCGGGAATCGCCGGACGCGAACGGTGTCCGCTGATGTCGATGCCATCCTCGGCCATCACGTCGACGGCGTGCCGCGCGGGGAGTTCGCCGGCCGGCGCGAACACGCCCATCGAGCCCAGCTCGAAGCCCATGTCCCCGAGTCGGCCGGGGGTCGTCTCCAGCCGCTCGGCGAGCAGCTTGCGCGCCAGACCCTCCGCCATCGGGCTGCGGCACGTGTTGCCCGTGCACACGAACGCGATGCGCAGGCCGGCGGCAGCGCGCAGTTGTTCCAACGTGAACAAGCCCTCGCGCACGAGGTCGAAACGTCCACGACCAAGGCGCAGCACGCAGGACGACTCGCGCAACCTCGCGGGGCCGCCGTCGACGACGAGCGCGACCTTGCCATCGAAGCGCGCCTGCACGACGTCCGCCTCGCTGGCCGGCGGCTCGGCCGTGCGTTGCGCGCCCGTCAGCACGACCGGGAACGGCGCCGCAGCGAGGAGCGTGGCGGTGAACGGATGCGCGGGCGCGCGCACGGCGGTCCAACCGTCGCGGGCCGCGAATTCCAGTCCGCGCGGAACGCCCGGCAGGACGAGCGTCAGCGGTCCGGGCCAATACCGGGTCGCCAGCCGGTGCACCATCGCCGAGACACGCGGGAAGGCTTCGATCTGCGCGACGTTGCCGATGTGCCACGTCGGGCCCAACTCGGACGCGCGGCCTTTCGCGCGCGCCAGGTTGTCGATCGCTTCGCGGCGATCGGCGCGGACGGCGAGGCCGTACACGGTTTCCGTGGGCAGCGCGACGATCTCGCCCGCAGCCAGCAGCTCGAGCGCGCGCGCTTGAATCGCGGCCTCGGCACGGGCGGGCGCGGCCAAGCCGCCGCCGGTCCGCGCCGCGTCGGCACGTGCATCCGTCAGGGTCTCGCGCTCCGTCCTTCGCACTAGTCGCTGGTTCCCGTCGTTGGCGCGCGGCGTGGTAGCTCGCTCGGCGCGGCGCTAGCCTATCGGCCCCGCGCGCTCGGTGAAAGCGCGCCACAATCGCATGGAATCGTCCCACGAGGCCCCGAACGACGCGCGCACGTCCGATCCCGGCACGCGGGAGCGCGCTGCGGACGACCGATCCCCGGATCGGATCCGTATGCTCGCGCGCCTCGCGGCCGGGTTGGCGCACGAGATCAAGAACCCGCTCTCGACGATGGCCATCAACTTGGCGCTGCTGGAGGAGGAGTGGGGGCGGTCCCAGGGCGGCGGCGAGCCGAGCGCGCGCGACAAGCGCTGCCAGAAGCGCGTCCAGACCCTCCAGCGCGAGGTGAAGCGCCTCGAGACGATCGTGGACGACTTCCTGCGCTACGCGCGCGGGGGTGAGATCAACCGTGCGCCACACGACCTCGTTCAACTCGTGCGCGAGGTCCTGGAGTTCGTCGAGGCCGAGGACACGCTGGCGGGGATCCGTCATCACGTCGAGCTGCCGCTCGGGCTGCCTCTGGTCATGCTCGACGCCGGTGCGTTCAAGCAGGCGCTGATCAACTTGGTCGTCAACGCGCGACAGGCGATGCCGGTGGGCGGCGAGCTCATCGTGCGCGTGCGCCGCGAGGGGAACTGGGTCGAGCTGTCCGTGACCGACACCGGCACCGGCATGTCAGCCGAACAATTGGAGCGCTGTTTCGACGTGTACTGGTCCACGAAGAAGGGCGGCACCGGACTCGGATTGCCGACGACGAAGCGGATCGTCGAGGAACACGGCGGACGGATCGGTGCGATCAGCGAACCGAGCCGCGGCACGTCGTTCTCGATCGTGCTCCCGCTGCTCGTGGAGATCCACGGGCGCGCGGCACAGGCGACGCGGGAAGTGGAGCGCGCATGACGGAGGGCCGTCCCGTGCGCGTGCTCATCGTCGACGACGACGAAGGACACGCCGAAGCGCTGGCCGACGCGCTGGAGATGGACGGCGCGCGCTGCACGCTGGCCCACTCCGGCGCGGACGGCATCGCGCGGCTCTCCGAGGCCACGTTCGACGCCGTGCTGACCGACCTCGTCATGCCCGACCTGTCGGGGATGGAGGTCCTGCGCGAGGCGATCCGCTTGCAGCCCGATTGCGCGGTGCTTCTCGTTACCGGCCACGAATCCGTGCGCAATGCGGTCGAAGCGATGCGCGAAGGCGCGGCGGACTACCTGGCGAAACCGGTGGACCTGGGCGAGCTGCGCACGCGCCTCGAACGCGCCGTCGAATCGGTGCGCCTGAAGCGCACGAACACGGAGCTGCAGCGCCAGATCGACAAGCGCTTCGGCTTCGAGGGCATCGTCGGACAGTCGCCGCCGATGCAGCGCGTGTTCGACGTGCTCGGGCAGGTCAGCGGCACGAACGCGACCGTGCTCGTCTTGGGCGAGAGCGGCACGGGCAAGGAACTCGCCGCGCGCGCGATCCACACGAACAGCCCGCGCGCCAAGAAGCCCTTCGTCGCGGTGAACTGCGCCGCGCTGAGCGAGGTGTTGATCGAGTCCGAGTTGTTCGGGCACGTGAAGGGCGCGTTCACCGGCGCATTCGCGGCCAAGGAAGGGCGGTTCGTCTACGCGAACGGCGGCACTTTGTTCCTCGACGAGGTCGGCGACATGCCGCTCGCGACGCAGGCCAAGCTTTTGCGTGTGCTCGAGACGCGCGAGGTCGTCCCCGTCGGCGGCAACGCCACCGTGAAGGTCGACGTGCGCCTCGTGTCGGCGACGAATCGCGACCTCGAGGCGATGGTGCGCGAGGGCACGTTCCGCGAGGACCTCCTGTACCGGCTGAAGGTCGTCACCTTGCGCATGCCGTCGCTGCGCGAGCGCCGCGCCGACTTGCCGCTGTTGATCGACCACTTCGTCTCCGAGTTCGCGACGACGCACCAGCGCGAAGTCCGGGGCATCACGCCCGAGGCGCGCACGATCCTCGTGCGCTACGACTGGCCCGGGAACGTGCGCGAGCTGCGCAACGTGATCGAGAACATGGTCGTGCTGGCGCACGCGGACGTGCTGGGCGTGGAGGACATGCCCGACGCGGTCCGCGGGTCCGCCGGCAGCGGCAAGGGACACGGCGGCGGCTTCGACCTCGCCGGGCGCTCGTTGGCCGAGGTCGAGAAGGCCCTCATCGAGGTCAACCTGGCGCTGTGCGAGCGCAACCGCGAGAAGACCGCGAAGGTGCTCGGGATGGGGGAGCGGACCCTCTACCGCAAGCTCAAGGAGTACGGCATCTCCTAGCCGATGGGATGAGCAGGCCGTCCTCCGTCCTTGCACTTCGAGTGCGTTGAGCGCCTAGCGGCGCGTTCCTGGAGAGCCAAGCAGGGCTCACCGAGCGGGGGACGGCCTGCTCATCCCATCGGCTAGGTGTCAGGCTGGCAGGCATCGGTTGGCGGCGGGCGGGCGCCTGTCATTCTGGCTGACTGCTGATTCGGCCGACGCCGCATAATGATCTGCCCTGCAAGGCTTTATGTCCGGGTCGTGGTGGCACGGAACTTGACTTCCCCGGACAGCTTCGCGGTATCGAGCACTCAGAGAGGACCCCTAGGACATGGCACAGACTGGCAAGATCATCGGCATCGACCTGGGCACCACGAACTCCGTCGTTTGCGTGATGGAGGGTGGTGCACCGGTCGTGATCCCGAATGCGGAAGGCGGACGGACGACCCCGTCCGTGGTCGCGTTCCAATCGGACGGATCGGCGCTCGTGGGCGCGCCCGCGAAGCGGCAAGCGGTGACGAACCCGACGCGCACGATCGCGTCGATCAAGCGCTTCATGGGCCGACGCCACCACGAGGTCGCGTCGGAAGAGAAGCTCGTCGCGTACAAGCTGGTCGGAGGCGCCGATGAGCTCGTCAAGGTCGAGGTCGACGGCAAGAAGCTCACGCCGCCCGAGATCAGCGCCAAGGTGCTCTCGTACCTGAAGGAAGCGGCCGAGGCCTACCTGGGCGAGAAGGTCACGCGCGCGGTCATCACCGTGCCGGCGTACTTCAACGACGCGCAGCGCCAAGCGACGAAGGACGCGGGCTCGATCGCGGGCCTGACCGTCGAGCGCATCATCAACGAACCGACGGCGTCCGCGCTGGCGTTCGGACTCGACAAGAAGAAGAGCGGCGTGGTCGCCGTGTTCGACTTCGGCGGCGGCACGTTCGACATCTCGATCCTCGAGATCGGCGACGGCGTCTTCGAGGTGAAGGCGACCAACGGCGACACGCACCTCGGCGGTGACGACTTCGACCAGGCGCTGATCGATTACGTCGCGGCGGAGTTCAAGAAGTCCGCCGGCATCGACGTCCGCAAGGACCCGATGGCCATGCAGCGCCTCAAAGAAGCCTGCGAAAAGGCCAAGATCGACCTGTCGAGCATGCCGCAGACCGACGTCAACCTGCCGTTCATCACGGCCGACGCGAACGGTCCCAAGCACCTGCAGGTCTCGATCACCCGCGCCAAGTTCGAGTCGCTGATCGAGTCGCTCGTCGACCGCGCGAAGGGGCCCTGCCTCCAGGCGCTCAAGGATTCCGGCCTCGACGCCTCGAAGATCGACGATGTCATCCTCGTCGGTGGTTCCTCGCGCGTGCCGGCCGTGCAAGCGGTGGCGAAGAAGGTCTTCGGACGCGAGCCCAACCGCAGCGTGAACCCGGACGAAGTCGTGGCGCTCGGCGCCGCGATCCAGGGCGCGGTTCTCTCGGGCGAAGTGCGCGACGTCGTCCTGCTGGACGTCACGCCGCTCTCGCTCGGTATCGAGACGCTCGGCGGAGTCTGCACGCGCCTCATCGAGCGCAACACGACGATCCCGTCCAGCAAGAGCCAGACGTTCTCCACCGCGTCGGACAACCAACCGGCCGTGACCGTGCGCGTGTTCCAGGGCGAGCGCGAGTTCGCGCGCGACAATCGCCTCCTGGGCGAGTTCAACCTCGAGGGCATCGCTCCGGCGCGCCGCGGAGTGCCGCAGATCGAGGTCACGTTCGACATCGACGCGAACGGCATCCTGAACGTGTCCGCAGCCGACAAGGGCACGGGCAAGAAGCAGGTGATCCGCATCGAGGCGTCCTCAGGCATCTCGAAGGACGAGATCGAGCGCATGCGCCGCGACGCCGAGGTGCACGCGGCCGACGACAAGAAGAAGCGCGAGTTCGTGGACCTGAAGAACCAGGCCGACGCCGCCGTGCACGAAGTCGAGACGCAGCTCGCCGAGCACCGCTCGAAGATCTCCGAGGCGGACGCCAAGGAAATCGAGGAAGCGCGCGACGCGCTGAAGACGGCCAGCGCCGGCGAGGACGTCGAGGCGCTGCGCAAGGCGCTGAACGACCTGCAGACGAAGGCCCAGAAGATCGGTCAAGCGGCCTACGCCCAGCAGCAGCAATCTGCCGCGGGCGGCGGTGCCGAGGGCGCCCCAGGTGCGGGCGCGAAGCCCGGGGCCGGCGGCCCCGACGAGCCGGTCGACGCGGACTTCGAAGTGAAGACCTGATCGCAGCTCGCACGACGCGAGATCGCGCGGCGGCCGCGGCGGCCACCCGGCCGCGGGCGCCGCGGCCATTCCGGGGGCGCCGGCCCCGCGCGCGAGCCCGGGCG
>JBBQCC010000037.1:0-22972 GCA_038318285.1 Planctomycetota bacterium
TCGTGCCGCTGATCGTGCCGCTGGGCGAGCACTACGGAATCGAGCCGATTCACCTGGGGATCTTGTTCCTGGCGAATTTGGAACTCGGCTACCTGACGCCGCCGGTCGGCATGAACCTGTTCTTGGCGAGCTATCGACTCGGCAAGACGATGTTCGAGGTCTACCGCGCCGTGATCCCGGTGCTGATCGTGATGATCGTCGGCGTGCTCTTGATCACGTACGTCCCGTGGTTTTCGACGTGGCTCCCGAGCCTACTCGGCGGGCATTGACGGCCATGGATCCCTGTCGCGCGCCCGCGGCGAGCGACAGTCAGCGCTTCACGGTCGCGAGTCGACGCTCGACCTCGCTCAGTACCCAAGTCGTGTCGACGAAACGCTCGGGCGTCGCGAAACCGCGCGGCGCACCGCGGCCGCTGGCCATGTGGTGCGCGACGATCGTGATGCCCCAGCACGTCGTCAGCTCCATCGCCGAGAACTTCGTCCGGCGGTCGGCGGGTACGTCGAAGCGGTACTCGAACGCGCGCGTCAGCCCCGCGGTCCGCGACGTGCCGCGGACAGAGAGAATGAGCACGTCGCGATCTTTCGCCGGGTCGTAGCGCAGGACCGGATCCGCGCTCAACCGCTCGACCAGCTCGCGATCTCGCTGTTCGTCGCCTTGCAGGAATCCCAACGTGCGCCAACCCGCCACCAAGGCCCAGTGGCCGTCGTAACGGAGCGTGCGGTAGTCGTATTCGCGCACACCGCAGCGCGCGAGGTACGCGACGACCTGCGGCGAGTTGTTCGACGTCGGTGAGCACTCGAATTCTTCGAAGCGTTCGACGGTAGACAGCGCCGGTTCGGTGACGCGCTTGCCGCCGCGCAAGCAGGGCACGGCTCCCGTGTACTCGCTGATCAATCCCCACGGGCTGAACACCATCTTGTAGCCCAGCGGGTTGCGCTTCGGATCCGGCACCGTGAGCGGTAGACCGCCGCAGCGCACGTGGACTTCCTCGCACTCGTGGACCTTCGCGCAGTGCACCGCGAGGATGTTGGAGATCCCGGGCGAGATCCCGCACTCGGGCACGATGGGAACCGAACTGCGCGCGGCCAGCGTTTCCTGGGCCGCGACCGTCTCCGGGTTGCCGCCGAGATCGCAGAACGCCGTCCGCGCGGCGATCGAGCGGCGCGTCAGCTCGACGTTGGCCTCGAAGGGGGTGCACGAGAGCGCGACGTCCGCAGCGCGCAACTCGGCGTCCGTAGCGGAGTCCGTCGTGCGGATGCAGCGCGCTCGTCGGCCCAGCAACTTCGTCAACCGGCGCTTCGCGGCGTTCCTACGCGCGGCATCGGGCTCGACGACGAGCACCTCGCGTGCCTCGCAGTGCAAAACGAGATCGTGGATGGCGGCAGTGCCCTGGCGACCGGCACCGAAAACGACGTAGGCGAAGCGACTCACGGTTTGGTTTCCTCGAAGGGGTCGTGAGGACTCTATCCGCATGCGGCTGGGACTTCTCGGCTGCCGCGGATGCGGGAGACGCCGCATACTGGGAGAGCGGGCTTCGGGCCCGCGATCCATCTCCCCACGCGGCTCCCCCCATGACACGACTGTTGCTCAGCGCCTTCGTCGCCGTTCTCCCGCTTGCGCCCGCAGTTCTGGCTTCGAGCACAGCTTCGAATGCGGAATCGAGCGCGTCGCAATTCGTCACGCGGACCGCCGCGGCAGCGACGCCGGGAACCGCGGACGTCGCGCGCGCGTACAGCGCGTGGCGCGCGCAACACGGCGCATCATGGCGCGCCGCGATGCACGCGGACACGGGCCGCGTCGAGCTCCTCTACGGCGGTTCGGCGGAGCCGCGACGCGCGCCGATCGTGGATGTGGACTATGCCGAGCTCGCGCTCGACGCCGTGCGCGCGACGCGCGAGCTGCACGGCATAGCGGCAGAGGATCTCGCGGTGACCGAGGTGCAGTTCCTCCCGCTGGCCCAGATCGGCAGCACCGACAAGATCGCGGTCGGGCTCGCGCAGAGCGTGCGCGGCATCCCCGTCAGCGACGGCACGGTTCAGTGCCTCTTCGACATGCGCGGCCGGCTGCTGGCGCTGCACGCGCAAGGCGTGCCTGACTCCGACCGTCTAGCCCTCATGCCAGCGCTCGACGCGACGCGCGCCCGATCCATCGCGTCCACGGCGTTCCTGCAGGACGAGGATCGTGTCCCGACCGATATCGGCGCGCCTCGACTCGAAATTGCGCGCACGGGCGGCGGTGCGCTGGCCTGGAGGCTGGAGGTTCGCGCGGCGATCGAGGGTGAAGTGCCCGCGGGTCGCGAGTACTGGATCGACGCGCAGGACGGCTCGGTCCTGGCGTCCGCCGCCACCGTGCACGAGTTCGAGGTTCGCGGAAACGTGCGCGCCAATGTCACCCCCGGCCTCGCGCCGGACACGGGTTCGAACCCGGAAGTCGCGCTGCCGTTGCGCTACGTCGATGTCTCCAGTTCCGCGGGAACGGTGCGCACCGACGCGCAGGGGAACTTCGTGTTCCCGGGCGTGAACTCGTCGCTGTCCGTCACCGTGCGATTCGCTGGTGCCTTCAACAACGTGCAGAACGTCGCTGGTGCCGGGTACTCGCTGACGCAGACGATCCCGGCCAACCAGGACAACGCGCTGACGATGAACCCGTCGTCGAGCGCGCAGGTGACTGCGCAGGGCAACGCCTTCCAGAACGTGAACCTGCTGCGCGACTTCGTCCGTTCCATCAACCCGCTCGATTCCACGGCGGATTTCGTGATGACGGCGAACGTGAACCTGAATCAGGCCTGCAACGCGTACTTCGACGGCAACACGACGAACTATTTCCTCCCCGGATCGGGTTGCGTGAACACCGCGTATTCGACCGTCGTCGGGCACGAGAACGGCCACTGGCTGAACGTGCGCTACGGCACGGGCAACGGGGGCGACGGGATGGGCGAAGGCAACGCCGACGTGTGGGCGATGTACCTGTTCGACGACCCGATCGTGGGCCTGAACTTCTGCGGTTCGAACTGCAGCATCCGCTCGGGGCTCAACACGCGGATGTTCTGCGGCGACACTTCCCCGCAGTGCTACGGCGAAGTCCACGCCGACGGTGAGCCGTGGATGGGCGCGGCTTGGAAGATCCGCGCGCGCCTGAACACGTCGCTCGGGAACGCGATGGGCGACCTCACGGCCAACACGCTGTTCCTAGGCTGGATGAACGCGTTCAACCAGGGCGCGATCCGCTCGATCATCGAGGCGCAGTGGCTCGTGCTGGACGATGACGACGGAGACATCAACGACGGCTCGCCGCACTACGCGGACATCGACGCCGCGTTCCGTCAGCAGGGATTCCCCGGCGTCGATTTGCATCCCGTCACGATCGAGGGCGTCACGCTTGTGCCGGATTCGACCGTCGAAGTCGGTCCGTACGGCGTCGAGGCGAATATCACGACGCACTTCGACGGCACGAGCCTCGCGAGCGCGGATCTCTACTGGCGCGTGAACGGCTCGCCGTTCACGCCAGTGCAGCTCATCTTCCAGGGCGGTCAGCTGTACGGAGCATCGATCCCACGCGTGCCGACGCCGGCGCAGATCGACTACTACGTCGTCGCGAGCGACTCATTGGGCAACAGCATGACCTGGCCGGACGTCGGCGCCGTCCAAGGATTCCGCGTCGGCGCGCCCGTACCGCTGTGGAGCACCGACTTCGAGTCGGGCGCCGCAGGCTGGACCCACTCGACGTACGGCGATTCGCCGAACTCGGCCGACGAATGGCAGCTCGGTTCGCCGGCGGGCCGCTCCGGTACGGCGATCATTCCCGGTCAGTCGTTCCCGTGGAGCGATCCTTCCAGCGCGTATAGCGGTTCGAACTGCTGGGGCGTGGACCTGGGCAACGGTTCGAACGGCAATTACGGCACGAATGTGCACATCCGGCTGACGTCGCCGCCTGTCGACTGCTCGTCGGCGACCGGCGTCCACCTGCAGTTTCGCCGCTGGCTGAGCGTGCAGTTCGGATCGGCAGACCAGGCGCGCGTGCGTGTGAACGGCAACGTCGCGTGGGAGAACCCGGTCGCCACGAACCTCCTCGAAGCGAGCTGGTCCCTGCAGGATCTCGACATCTCGCAGTGGGCCGACGGGAACCCGGCCGTGCAGATCGAGTTCGAGCTGCGCGCGGATTCCTCCGTCCAACTCGGTGGTTGGAACGTGGACGACGTCGCGTTGACGCAGCTCGGACCAGCGACCTTGGATTGCAACACGCCGACCGCGTACGGGCCTGCGAAGGTCCACTCGGGTTCGACGATCGCGCGGCTGGAGTTCGCTGGTGAGCCGAGCGTTCAATTCGGTCCATTCGAGCTGAGGGTCGTCGGCGGCGTACCGCAGCGTCCGGCGGTGGTCTACTCAGCGACCTCTCCTGCGGCGACGCCGTTGCTGGGCGGCACGCTGCTGATCGGTCAACCCTTCGCGCGCGAGCTGTACTGGAACCTGGACCAATTCGGCGACGCGCACTCCACGTACGCGATCCAGCCGTCCGTGATCGGGACGACGCGCTGGTTCCAGTGCATTTTCCGCGACCCGGCCAGTCCGGACGGCACCGGGATCGGCTTTTCGACGGCGCTGCGCGTCACGTTCTGTCCGTAGGGTTTCCCATGGAACCCGCGCGCGTCGAGCATCGGCGCGTGTTCAGTCGCGTTCTCGATCAGGCTCGTTCGTCCAACAGTGCGAGCACGCGGTTCGGCACCGACGTCATCTCGACGACGCCGCGCGCTGGCTCGCCGCCGCAGCGCGCGAACGGCTCGCTGCACAGGAACACAGGTCCGTCGCGCAGGTCGTCGGGGATACGGCCGTGGCTGCCCTTCACCAGCGTCGCGTCGACGGGGATGACGTCCATCAGGTAGCGCATGCCGAGCTTCTTCTGCGCCAACCGGCGCGCGATGCGCAGCTTCGGCATCGCGATCTCCGGGTCGAGGAACAGCTCGCACGGGTCGTAGCCCGGCTTTCGGTGGATGTCGACCGTGCGCGCGAAGTCCGGTTCGTCCGCGCGATCGGACCAGTAGTAGTAGGTGAACCAGGCCTTGCGGTCGGCGACCGCGACCAGGTCTCCGCTGCGCGGATGATCCAGGCCGGCGCGCGCCAGTTCCTCGCCCTCCAGCACGAGCTCGACGCCGGCGAGAGCGCGCAACACCTCGCGTGCGGCAGTGCGCGCGTGCGCGTCGCGACAGTAGATGTGCGCGACCTGGTGGTCCGCGACGGCGAAAGCGCGGCTCGCGAACACGTCGAGCGCGTCGCCGGCCGGCGTCTTGCGGACGACGAGCAGCCCCGCATCGCGAAGTGCGCGGTTCACGTGCACGGGACGGTCGACGGCCGTGATGCCGTATTCGCTGACGACGACGACGCGCGCGCCCACTCCGCTCGCCGCCTGCATCAGGTCGCCCACGATCGCGTCGATGTCGGCCACGGCGCGGAGCGAGCGTGCATCGGCGGGGCCGAAGCGCTGCAAGTCGTAGTCGAGGTGGGGCAGGTACGCCAGCGTCAGCGTCGGCCGTTGCTCGCGCAGCGTCTGGATCGTCGCGTCGGCGATCCAACGACTCGAGGGCAGGCCCGACTTCGGCCCCCAAAAGTCGAAGAACGGGAACGGCCCGAGTGTGGCCTCGATGCGCGCGCCAAACTCGGTGGGCCACGAGTATGTCGCCAGGATCTTGCGGCCGTCCGCCGGGTAGAACGGTCGCGGCGTGATCGAGAAGTCCACGCGCGCCCCCATGTTCCACCACCAGAACAGCTTGGCGGTCGTCGCGCGCGGATCGAGGCGCTTCACCGTCTCGTACAGCTTCTCGCCCGAGACGAGCGCGTTCGACTGACGCCACAGTCCGATGTCCGCAGTGTCGCGGGCAAACCAGCCGTTCCCGACCGCGCCGTGCGCTGACGGCATCGAGCCGGTCAGCATGGTCGCCTGCGCCGAGCACGTGACCGCGGGCAGGACCGTGGTCATCGGCGCTCGCGTCGTCAGGCGATTCAGGTTCGGCGTCGAGGCGCCGAGCATCCGCGACGTCAGCCCGACGACGTCGATCAGCAGCACGGGTTCCATGCGAGCGGCGGATGCTAGCATCGCGAGATGCTGGATCGTCTCCTCAGTCTCTTCCGCGGCAAGCCAGCGCTGATCCGTGGCGTCGGCAAATTGGCCGAGGGCTACGCCAAGAAGGTAGACCTCGGCGACACCCTCGCAGGCGGCAAGTCCGTCCTGTTGTGTCGCGTCGACGGCGAGCTGCACGCGCTCGACACGCGCTGTCCGCACGAGGGCGGACGCCTGATCGAAGGGCCGCTCGTCGAGGGTCGCTTGGCGTTGTGCCCCTTGCACAACTACACGTTCGAGCCGAAGTCCGGCGTTGTCGTGCGCGGGTCGTGCCCCAAGGCTACGCGGTATCGCGTGCGCGAGAAGGACGGCGACGCGGAGGTCTGGATCTGAACTCCGCGGGCGAACGCTCACGCACCGCACCGATACGACGTGTGCGCGAGGACACCCCGAGTCCGCGCGGAGCGAGCTCGCGGCACGTACACGCGTGCGGCCGACTCGCTATGTTTGGTGGCATGAGCCAGCCGATTCGCATTCTCTCCTTCGCGGGCAGCCTGCGCCGCGACTCCTGGAACAAGAAGCTCGCGCACGTCGCGGCCGAAGCCGCGCGCGCCGCCGGAGCCGAGGTCACGGAGATCGACTTGCGCGACTACGAGATGCCGTTCTACGACGGCGACATCGAGCAATCGAAGGGCTTGCCCGAGGCCGCGAAGCGGCTTCGAGAGTTGATGATGTCCCACCAAGGGCTGCTGATCTCGAGCCCCGAGTACAACAGCTCCATCTCGGGCGTACTCAAGAATTCGATCGACTGGGTGTCACGTAACGAGAAGGGCGCGGGGTCCCTCGAGTGCTTCGACGGCAAGGTCGCCGGCATCATGGCCGCTTCCCCGGGCGCGCTCGGCGGATTGCGCGGACTCGTCACGCTGCGCTCGATCCTGGGCAACATCCGCGTGATCGTCGTGCCCGAGCAGATCGCTCTCTCGAAGGCCCACGAGGCATTCGACGAAAAGGGCGCGCTGCGTGACGAGAAGCAGCACGAATCCGTGCGCAAAATCGCCGCGCGTGTCGTGCATCTCTCGCGCGCGCTCGCGAGCGTCTGAGCGCGTCGCGCTCGATGCCGCACGCGCGCGAACACCCACGACCCGGAACGAACACGGCGGGCCGCAGCTCTTGTGCTGCGGCCCGCCGCATGCGATCGCGTGGATCAGCCCGCGTTCACGGACAGAACGGGACGCCGATCGCGTCGCTCAGGTTGTATCCCGCACCGCCGCCAGCCGGGTTGCGGTACCAGTACTGGAAGAGCCAAGTCTGCGCCGCTTGGATCTGCGTTGCGTTCAGGTCCAGGTCGTACGTGGCGTCACCGAACACGTTCGCCTGGATGATCGGCAGGCGCACGACCGGGTTTCCGACGCACCGGTAGCCGTTGCCGAACGGCTGCAGGATCTCGTTCTGGCCGTAGAAGTAGAGGCCGAATCCGTTCGGCGGCAGGCCGTTGGTCAAGAGGTGGAAGTCGTTCATCGCGCGCGAGCGCGATCCGTAGTACGTGATGATCGCGCCCGGCCCGACCGAGTTCGGAGACGTGAAGCAGGTCTGGAACGGCGGCGTGCACAACTGCGGATCGATGCCGTCGAGGGTCATCGCTCCCGAGTTCAGCGGGTCGAGCCACTGCGCGATCGAGTCCGAGACGTAGAACTGGTCGAAGCGCCCGAACCACGCGGTCTGTCCGCTGCAGACGAACGCGTTGACACAGCAAGCCGGACCTTTCACGCGACCGTCTTGATCGAACAGGGGACCGCCGGAGCTGCCGCCTTCCAACGTGCCGGCGTTCCAGGCGACGCGCCACAACGTGGCCTCCCCGTTCGTGCCGTTGTTGTCGATCGAGATCTTCTTGGGGCCGCCGCTCGGGTGTCCCATCGCGAAGGCGAACGTCGCGTTCGCGCCCGTGCGGTTCCAGCCGGCGAAGTAGGGCTGGTAGTTCGCCGGGATCGGATTGTCGATGCGCAACAGGCGGCAGTCGAAGTTCGAGTTCGACGTCAGCACCGTGCAGCCCGACACGGTCATGTTTTGCGGTGCGCCGCCACCACCACCGCAGATCGCCTCCTGGTACAAGAAGGTGAAGATGCAGTTCGACAGTTGGCCGCAATGGTTCGCGGTCAGCACGTACCGCGTGCCGTCGAGCGACGTGTTGTTCACGAGCGCTCCCGAGCACAGCGCGCCATTCGACAGCGTGCGCATCGTCGCGCGCTTCTGGTCGCCCCAGTTCGCGCCTTCGGGGCAGTTCACGTCGATGAGGCACGGACCGAGGCTGCTCTGTCCACCGCCGCCGCCGACCGTGACCGTGCCGTTCTGCAGGCCGAAGATGTCGCGGTAGTCGTGGATGACCGTGGTCGTGCGCAGGTCGGGCTCGCCCGCGCCGGCCGGGACGTCGAGTTCGAGCGTCAGGCGGTCGCCGGGGAACGGCTCGAAGCCGAAGCCGCCGTCCGCGTGCCGATTCTCGGCCGTGTAGGCGCCGAGCACGGTCGCGATCTCCTCGTCGTACACGAACAGCTTGGCGCCGTTCGGCAGCTCGAAGCGATCGAACTCGAGCGCCAACGACTTCGCGCCGGGCGATGCGATCTGGATGCGCCACACGCGCGTGCCGTCGCGCATCGTCGTCCAGACGCCGTCGCCGATGTCGACACCGACGTCGACGAGCGCGCCGTAGCGCAGCGGCCTGTGCCCGCGCTCCTCGTCCTCGGCCATGTAGGCCGCGACGTCAGGCGTCGGTGCGACGACGACGGGCGCCGGCTCCGTGATGGGTCGCAATAGGCCGAGGGGCTGTCCGCCCTGGGACACCTGGGCCGACGCGGGAGAGGCGAAGAGACACAGCGCCATGCCGATGGCGCCGCCCGAAACGAGGAGAGAGGTCGAAGTCATTTTCGCGGAGAGGATTGGGGCCGGGGACGCGCGTGCCGCCGGCCGGAGGCTGGGGGGAGGATCGGCTCCCTAGCCGAAGTTACCCCGAAATTAGGACCCGTGCGGGCACCATCGGGTTCCATCCCAACACGGTTTCGAGCGAGATGGGGCGCAAATCGCGCGCTCGGCACAGATTCAGCGCAACGAAGTCGGCTACGCGGTATTCCTGCATTGCAACCGCTGGGCGCACCGGTTGCCCTACCGACTTCAGCTCGGCATCTTGTACGCGTCCGCAGTCGGCTTCACCGCGCGTGCAAAATGCAACGGGCGCCGCAGACCGCCCGGTCCCGGCGCAGGTCGTGTCTTCGCGAGCCACTCGCGGTAAATCGCCATCGATTTGCGCGTGTCGACTTCGACGTCGCCGTACTCGTCGTCCTTGCGCGCGGCCTCGACCGTCACGCGTTGGTGCCAGCAGTGCATGCCGCTCACCGGATCCGGTTGCACGGGGAACGTCAGGTTCTGGTGCACGCCACCGTCGGTCCACCAGATGCGCTTCGAATCCTTGTCGCTCGACGCGAACGGGCGGATGCCTTCGAGCCGGCGGAAGCGAAAGCGGCCGTCGCCGAGTTCGTCGCGGCGCACGAGAGCGCTGGCCCACTTGTCGGTGCCGACATCATCGAAAAGGCGCCAACGACCGAGGTGGTGACTGCACGCGACGATGCCCGGGCGCAGACCTTCCGTGACCCAAGCCTTGTTCACGAAGTGCCCGATTCGCGTGGAAATCCGCAGCAAACCGCCGGTTTCGACGCCCATGCGCTCGGCGTCCTCGGGGTGGATCCACACCGGATTCGTGTTCGAGAGTTCGTACAGCCACTTCGAGTTGCCCGATCGCGTGTGGATCAGCGTCGGCAAGCGGAACGTCGGGACGAGGCACATCTCGCCCTTCGATCGATCCATGTGGCGACGGTGCACGTGGCTCTCGATGTACTCAGGCAGCGCGTACTCGGGCCAACCCCAGTCGCGCATCGTCGGGCTGAAGAACTCGAGGCGCTTCGACGGCGTCGCGAAGCCGGCGCGCGGCTGGCCGTCGACGACGACGCCCGCAGGTTTGCCCGATGCGACCACAGTAGACGTAGCAGCGTCGACGGTCGTGCCGGCCAGTTCCTTCTCCGACAGTGCACGCATGTGGCTGTCGTACACGTCGCTGTCGACCAGGAACGCGCCGTGGCGACGCATGTACTCCAGCGGCGTCATGCCGAGCTTCTTCGCTTCGGCGGGCAAACCCGGCACCGAGTTCTCGAAGATCCAGGCGTAGTACTCGTCGACGGTGATCTTCTGGCCCGGGCGGTAGGGCGATTCGTAGTACTTGCGAATGCCGAGCGAACCGTCGGGGTCGATGCGCCACGACAGCTCCATCCAGAACTCGTCTTCTTCCCAGACTTCGCCGGGGTTCGTCTCGTGCGTGTACGTCACCTTTTGACCGGCGCGTTCGGCGGCGACGCGCTGCACGGGTTGACGGAAGCCGATCCACTTCGCGCCGTGCGTCTCGGTCGACATCAGGTCGTGGCGCTCGGCGCCGTGACCCATCGGCAGCACGAAGTCGGCGTATTGCGCCGTCTCGTTCCACGTCGGCGTCAGCGCTGCGTGCAAGCCGATCATCGACTCGTCGCGCAGCACTTCCTCCCACAACATGCCGTCGGGGTTCGTCCACACCGGGTTGTAGACGCGCGTGAAGTACGCGCTGATCTTGCCGCGGCCTTCCTTCAGCAAATGCGGCAGCAAGTACGACAGCTCGTGGTGGCTCAGCGGCCATTCGGGCGGGTAAAGCAGCTCGTTCCAGGCGTTTTGCGCCGGCGGCTTCAGGAACGGCGGCGGCACGAACTTCGACTGCGTGTTCAGCAGCGTCCCGCCTTCCGCGCCGACTGCCCCGGTCAACACGCACAGGAACTGCAAGCAACGCGCGACCTGCCAACCGCCCTCGTTGCCCGACGCGGCGTTGCGCCACACGTGCGAGGCGAACGCGCTGCCGGCTTTGCCGATTTCGCGCGCGATGTCCAGGATCACGCTCTCTTCGATACCGCACTCGGCTGCTGCGGCGGCGGGCGTGTAGCGCGCGTAGCGCTGCGTCAGCGCCTCCAGGAACGCTTCGAACGTGACCGGCGAGTCTGGAACTTGCGCCGCGAGGTAGTCGCGCCAGTTCACCCACGTCTCGAGGAAATCGCGGTCGTACAGCTTCTCGCGCAGGATCACGTGCGCGAACGACAGCAAAAGCATTGCTTCGGTGCCCGGCCACGTCGCCAGCCACCAATCGGCCATCGACGCGGTGTTCGAAAGGCGCACGTCGATCACGGCGATCTTCGCGCCGCGCATCTTGCCCTCGATGATCCGCTGCGCGTGCGGGTTGAAGTAGTGACCCGTCTCCAGGTGCGAAGACAGCAGCAGCATGAACTTGCTGTTTTCGTGGTCCGGCGAAGGACGATCCGCGCCGCTCCACAGCGCGTAACCAAGGCGCGCGGCGGCCGAGCACACGTTCGTGTGACTGTTGTGCGCGTCGACGCCCCAGCTCTGCAGCACGCGGTCCATGTAGCCGTCGTGACCCGGCCGACCGACGTGGTACATGACCTCGGTCAAGCGACCGGCGACGATCGACTCACGAATCTTGGCTGCAAACGAGTCCAGCACGTGATCCCACGTCGTGCGCTCAAACTGGCCCGAGCCGCGCGGACCGACGCGCTTCATCGGGTAGAGGATGCGCTGCGGATCCTGGATCTGATTCAGGGTCGCCGGCCCCTTCGCGCAGTTCTTGCCGCGCGAACCGGGGTGGTAGGGGTTGCCCTCCAGCTTGCGAATCTGGCTCGTTTCCTTGTCGACGTACGCGACCAGCCCACACGCCGCCTCGCAGTTGAAGCACGTCGTCGGCACCAGCGTGTAGCGCTTCTCGACCTTGCGCGGCCAAGCCTTCGCGTCGTACTCGACCCAGTCGTCCCACTGCTCGAAGGGCGGGAAGGACTCGAGAGGGGTGACCTCCATCGGGGCCGCGTCGTGAGATCTGGGCATGAGGGCTGAGAGCATAACGCCCGACCACGTTGGCCTTGTCGCCCGTCCGCGGAGTTCGAGAGCGCGGCCAGGTACGCCTCGGGTTCCAGCACGAAAACGCGCGACCGCTGGCGGGTGCCTACGGCCACCCGCTCGCGGACTTGCGCCTCTCGGATCAGCGCAGCCGGCGCACGCGCAGACCGCTCGACGTGCTGAACCTCGATGCTGTGCCAGTGCTCGACGGCCTGAACGTCGACGGGGTGCCAGTGCTCGACGGACTGAGCGTCGATGGTGTGCCGGTGCTCGACGTGTTGAACGTCGACGGGGTCCGGAAGCTCCCCGCGGTGCGGTACCAGGCCTGTGCGTGTGCCTCGCGCCGACGACCGGGACGAGGCCGCGCACGGAGATCGGCTGGTCGCCGGACTCGGGGCGCGTCGCGGGTCGGACGAGGAACCTGGCCGTGCCTCGGTTGGCCCGCGGCACGCCGCCAGCCGATGCCGTCTCCGGGGAGCGGCCGCGGGCGCGGCGTCCCGCTCGACCTGAAGTTCTCGCGGCGAAGCGGCCCCACCGCGATGCGACCCGCGCGGCTAGGCTTGATGGATCTCGAGACCACCCGATGCACACCACACGCACGCTCGCCCTCTTCCTACTCCTCAGCCCCCTCGCGTCGGCCGCCGACTTGCGCGTCGAGGTCGCCGGAGCGCTTGCTCCGGGACAGTCCATCACGCGCATCACCGGCGACCCGGGTCGCGTGTTTTCGCTCTACATCTCGGCCACCGAGTCGCCCACGCCGATCAGCGAACTGATCACGCTCGACGTGAACCCGCTGCGTCAGTTCGCGGCCAGCGTCGAACTCGGCGGCGTGCTCGACGCCGCGGGTCAGGCGACGTTCGGGTTCGAGACCACGAATGCGCTGATCGGCGGACGACTCTCGTTTCAGGCGGCATCCGTGCACCCGAGCGTGCAGGTGTCGAATCTGTGCCGCGCGGCGTACCTCGCGCCGAACAGCTTCGGCGCGTTGCCGGCGGTGTCCGCGTCGTTCCTGGGCGACGCATTCCCGCTCGCAGAGCAACGCGTGTTGTTCCTGGGCGGCAGCGGTCCGCTCGCGCAGGTCTACGACGCCTGTCTGCAGGAATTGACGATCGCGGGTGCGCTGCCGAACTCGAACGTGTTCGCGTCGCGCGTGCAGCTCATGGACGGAAGCGTGCTGGTCTGCGGCGGACTCGATGCGAGCGGACAATCGTCCGCCGACGCGTACGTGTTCGACGCTGCGACGGGCAAGTCCTTCGCGGTCGGATCGCTCGCTACGCCGCGCGCGGGCGCCGCGGCAGTTCGGTTGCCGAACGGGCGCGTGCTCGTGACCGGCGGACTGTCTGCGATCTCGCTCACGGATCCGACGGCGTTCTTCGACGCGATCGCGGGCTCGACCGAGATCTTCGACCCCGCGCTGGGCACGTTCGCCGCTGGGCCGACGATGCCCGAGCGCAAGGCGTTCCACACCGCGACCGTGCTGACGAACGGCGCCGTGCTGGTCGCGGGCGGACTCGGAATCGTGCCGATCCTCGGCATTCCGTTCGTTTCGAACTTGGGCTACGCCACGAACGCGAGCGCGACGACGTTCAGCCCGCTGCCCAAGCTGTTCACGACCGGGAGACTGCTGCACAGCGCGACGCGGCTCGCCGACGGCCGTGTGCTGCTCGCGGGCGGATTCACTGCTGACTTGGCCGGCGTGTTGAAGACGGGCGACCTGACGCAGATCGCGTTCGTCGCGGTCGAGACGACGTCGGCGTACTCCACGAGCGGGTTCGGCTCGTTCGCGAACGGGCCGACGCTCGCGGCGGGTCGCGCGCTGCACACGGCGACGCGACTCGTGAACGGCAAGGTGCTGCTCGCGGGAGGCCTGACCGGCGCGTTGGACCTCGGGTCGATCGCGACGGGCAAGTTCCGCCTGCCGTCGCCGGTCGCGACGAGTGAACTCGTAACGGCGAACGCCGTGCGGTCGGGACCCGCGCTGGTCTCAGCGCGCACCGGCGCGTCTGCGTCGCTGTTGCCCGACGGCCGCGTGGTCGTGCTCGGCGGCGGACCGTTGCAGGTCGAGCTGTATCAACCCTGAGGGTGACGTCCGCGAGCGCATCCGCGCGAGGGTGAGCGGCCGTCGGAGCCCGTGGCGAGGTTGCATCGAGACGAAGTCGAGCGCGCGTGCCACTTTCGCGGCCTTTCTCGTCACGCCGAGTTGGACGTCTCCATCCTGTCGGTGATGACCACGCGCACCGCTGACTTCGACGACGAAGACTTGCTGCGCCAGCTCGGTTGGGTGCGGCGGCTCGCGATCGAACTCGTGCGTGAGCCGGCTGCGGCCGACGATGTGACGCAGGATGTCGCGCGCATCGCGCTGGAACGGCGCGCACAGTTCGAAGGGGACGAGCGGGGCCTCCGTGCGTGGCTCGCAGCTGTCGTGCGCCGGCTCGCGATCGATCGGCGTCGGTCGGACCAAGCGCGACGAGCACGCGAGCAACGCGTCGCGCGCCCGGAAGAGGACGAGTCCGCGCTGTCGATCGAGTCGCGCAGCGAACGCGCGCGAGTGCTGGCTGAAGTCGTGCAATCGCTGCCGGATCCATACCGCACGACGGTGCTGCACCGCTACTTCGACGAGCTGTCGATTGCGGAAGTGGCCGCGCGAACCGGGGTCGACGAGCCGACGGCGCGCAAGCGATTGTCGCGCGCTCATGCGCTGCTGCGCGAGCGGTTGGATCGGCGCGGAGAAGGGGAGCCGCGTGCGTGGCTCGCGTCGTTGGTCGGCGTGGGAATCGATCGCGCTGTGCGTGACGGCGTGACGAGTGGAACAGCTGCGACGACGGTTGTCGCGACAGGAGTCGGATTGATGGGAACGAAGCTGGTCATCGGAGCCGTCGTGTGCGCCGCAGTCATCGCGGTGCTGGTGCTACGCAACGATTCGGAGGTCGTCGAGCCGACGCCGGTTGTCGCGTCGACATTGGAGGTCCCTGCACTTTCGCTGGATGAAATCCTTGCTCCGATCGAACCGGTCGGCGATGCGGAGCCTGCGCGCAAGCCGGCGAATCAGGGCGCGAAGGCTACGCCAGCGAAGCAAGTCACAGGCGCGATCGCAGACTCCAAACTGCTCGTACGCGTCGTCGACTTCGGGGGCATGAGCGTCACGGATGGCCTACTCGCGATCTGGCGCAGCCGGACGACTCGGGGGGAAGACTGGACGCAGACGTTCGACTCGGTGCGGATAGCGGGGGACGTGACTGAGGTGTCATTTCCCGACGAGACGCAGAGCGTAATCGTCTCGGCATCCGGCACAGGGCTGCTGCCATCCGCACACTTCTTCGCGGACCGGCCCGCGTTGAACGAGCATCGAGAAATCACACTGACAATGGGCAGCCCGCTTGTCGGCAGCTCGATCGCGGGACGCGTGCTCGTCGACGGCATCCAGAGCGTTCCGCCGGGATTATCCGTCGACATCCGCACGAAGCACGGCGTTCTCGCGCGCGCGCGAGTGAACCTCGTCGATGCGACTTGGGTTGCGGACGATCTTCCGAGCGAATGGCTCACGTTCGTCGCGAAGAGCGATACGACCGTTCCAGCCCGCTGCACGCCGACCCCGGCGGAACTCGCGCATGGCCGATTCGATCTCGAGCTCAGTCGCGGACGTACGCTGGTCGTGCGTCTGCTCGATCGAGTGAGCGGCACGATTCTCCAGGGCGCTCCCCTGGCGATCGCGACGACCGTGGCGGTCGACGAGCGTAGTTCCGAGAACTCGATGCGTCCGCTTCGCACCGACGCGAACGGAGAGGTGCGCGTCAGCGGCGCCCCTCGCGTCGGTTCGGTGGCGATCCACCCCGATCTGGATCCCGTCGTCCGTGCGTTACCTCGACGCGACGGCAGCACGATGGATGCCATCTGGCCGCCGGCACCTTGGTACAGCCAGCAACTGCGCGAGTCAGATCCAGATCCGCTCGAGATCGAACTACGCGTCGACATACCGCAGTCGGGCGCGATGGTTTTCGGGTACCTCACACGCGCCGAGCATGAGCGCGGCGACGATGTTCAGGTCGTGGCCGTCGAGCTGTCCACCGCTCACGCGCAGGGTGAGATGCAACAAGTCGTGCAGCTCGATGCGCAAGGCCGGTGGACTCTGCCGACGTACTGGCCGAGTCGCTACCGAATCTGGCTCCAAGAGAGTAAGTCTCGGGCGCAGCTCACGGAGCCGATCGAGATCGCGATCGACACCGGCGGCGAGCACGGCCCCGTCGAGCTCGCGAAGCGCGTGGGTATGCCATGCGAGCTGAAAATCGTGGGGGTTCCGAGCGGTGGCAAACTCTCGATCTACGTGATGGAGAGGGGCAAGTCCGGCCGCAGCGAGAACCTCGAAGCACGCGATGGCCTCTGCATTCACACCCTCGAACTGTCAGACGCCGGGTATGTCACGGTCCGTTGGAATGGGCCCGTCGAAGGAGACACCGAGGACAACCTGATCTCACGCAGTCTCGCGGTGGATCCGGAGCGTGCCTCTCGAGTGCACGTCGACCTCGAGGGCGACTCGCTGGTGGAAGTCGAGTTCGCTCCGAGCGGCGAGCCGCTGCCGGGCGAGGCGATGTTGCACTTCATTCGAATGGGCACCGCCGATGTACCCGGCGCGCGCGTCGGTCGAACCGTGACCGCGGGGCACGGTGCTGACCGACGTCGCGATGGGACGCGGCCGTTGGATCTGGGGATGCAGCGTGCGCGGTGTGAACGTCGCTGCCTGGGGCGCATTCGACATTGGTCCGGAAGCTCGGCGGGTGCACGTGGCTCCGAAGTTCGCGCTGGTCCCGCTGGCCGATGTTCCGAATGGCATCGTGTTGGAAGAGGCGGATGGAGTGGATTTCCGCGCATTGCTGCCGGATCCCAGCGCTCGCACGATTCGGATGTCTTCCCAGGGCGACCTGCTCGTGCGCGAGGGGATGCGCTGGTCGCCCTTGCCCTGAGTCCCGGGGGCGTCACCCTGTTCCGGCGCCGATCGCTACGATCGGTGCCGCATGCACGGCGAGCTCCAACCTGTTCTCAGTCCTGCGCGACACCGACTGCCGCTCGCGGTCGGCGTGCTCAGCACTCTCGCTCTCGTGTTCTCCGGGTGTCGCGGACCGCTGCCGAATCCGAAGCACTCGCCGGAGGTGATGGCCGAGGTCGCGAGGAGCGACGCCGTCGTGGACCCCGAGCCCGCGGTCGACCCGCAGCCCGAAACGAAGACCGAGCTGTCGCGACCGTTCCGCATCGAGGATCTCGCGCTCGACGCGCCGCTGCAGCCCGTGGCGTTGGCCTTCGATCCCACGGGCGAATCGTCGTGGAGCGACCTGGAGCGCATGTTGCGTTCGCCGTTGTGGATGCCGCGTGCCTACCCCTCCGATGGTCGGTGGCCGACGCCGCCCGGACGCGCCCAGCAGGAGATCTTCGTCATGGCGTTCTTCCTCTCCGCCGCGCTGATCGCCACGTCGCCGTGGACGGTAGGGCGCTTCGTGAAGTGAAGGAGCGCCGCCTGAGCGAAGCAGCGCATTCGCGAGCGATAGATCACCAGAGACTGATTCGGATGGTGCGCTCCTAGGAGAGCGCGCTACGCGTAAGGATCACACCAGTTCGGGAATCCCGATCTCTGCGAGGTAAGCGTACGTCCAATCGTAGAAATCAGGAGGTCTCGTTGGATCGCCTGCGTCGCCCGGCGGAACGAAGAGGATCATCCCCTGGCGAGCGCGCGTGAGCAGCACGCGATACGAGTTCATCAGATAGCGGCGTCGATCCGCGGCACGCATCGTCCGCCACTTCTTTCCGTGAAAGTCGTGGCAGCTCCATCCGCTCTCGTCGCGGCGCAGATCGGCGTCCCAGTTCACGCAGACCCAGTCGAGCTCGAGGCCCTGGACCTGGAATTCAGTCGCGGCGTCCTCGAGGTAGTACGAGGAGCGCGTGTCGTCCGCGTCGTCCAGGAACCAATGCACGGGGTCGATGTCGACGCGCACGTCGATCGCGTGCGGCTTGAGGCGCAGCGCTTGGGACGAAGCCACCAACCCGTAGCGCTCCGACCCGCGTGCGTGATCGCGGATCCAGCCCCGCGCGCGATCCAGGTTCCGCGTCAACGCCAAGGGATAGCGCGCACCGAACTCGTCGCGGAACGCTCGGGCAGCCTCGACCTCACCGTCGAGTACGGCACCGATGAAGTTCGACACGGACTCGGCGCGGAACGAACGCATCGAAGTCGCGAGGTGCAGATCACGATCGAGCTCGAGCGACCCTCGCGTCGCCAGGGATTCGAGTGCGTCCACTGCGCCGTGCTCCGGGCCGCGAAGCGCAGGCGACACGTGCACGCTCCACGACGGAAAGCCGGCGGCGAGCACTTCGAGCCATTCGCGGATGCCGGCTTCTCCCGTGTGGATCTCCTGGCCGCCGCCGACGAGGCAGACGACGACCGCCCAGCCTTCGTGGCGATCCACATAGGACAACAGGAACTGCGGTTCGGACTGATCGAATCCAGCCACCTTCTTGCGGCGCTTCATGAAATCCACGGTCTTGTCGCGATTCCACGCGCGCTGCGCCTCGTCGAAGATCACGACGCGATCGGCCGGCGCACGTACTCCATCGCGAACACCCGCGTCGCGAAAGTGGTGCACGTTCTGAATGAACGCTTTCACGCCCTGTCGTGCATCTCCCTTGCGCACTCGTTCTCCGGCGAGGCGTCGTCTAGCCACTTCGTCGCGCACGAGCGCTTCAGTCAGCACGGCGACCAGTGGGCCATTCCCCGAGAGGTAGACCGCGTGCGTGGGATCCTGGATCTCGCGGCGTCGCGTGGCGACGTCGAGACCGACCAACGTCTTGCCCGCGCCGGGGACACCCGTGACGAACACGACGGCCTTGCGGCGGTGCTCACGCGCTTCCTCGATGATCGTCTGCACGCGCGACGACGTGACACGCAGGTTGCGCGCACCGGCGTCGCTGCGCGAGATCGAGTCGACGGAGTGTCCCGCGTACAGCCGGCGCGCGGCCTGCACGATCGTCGGAGTCGGGCGGTAGGGAGCACGGCACCAGGCGTCGCCGTCGATCGATGCTCCGCGGGCTAGGGACAGCGCGGTGCGAATCGAATCACCGAGACCATCGGCGTTCGTGCGAAGTGGCGGTCGCACTCCATCGGCATGCGGGTCGAGCCAACCCTCATCACTTGTTGCAGCCAGAGTGGCGACGAGCATGGGCATGACGTCGGCATCGCGGCTCGCCGCGTGGAAGTTCTTCAGATCGAGCGCGTAGTCCCAGGCCTGCTCGCGGTCGCCACGTTCGTACGTCGTCGCGCCGACTTTGAACTCGATCGGCGCGACGAGGGATCCGCAGACGAGAACAGCATCGATTCGCGAGCCTAGACGCGGAACCTCGAACTCGAGGAAGATCCAGCCCTCGAGTCCGGCAAGTGCGGAGCGCAGTAAGTCGATCTGCAGACGCCAGGCGTCGCTCTGATTCGGATCGGCGGCGAATCCAGCGCCGGAGCTGGATGCGAGGAGCTGTCCAAGGACCTCTGCGTCCGATCGTGCATGAAACGCATCGATCTCGTCGCCATACCACGCCGAACTACGCGCGTTGCGATCCACGCTGGGCGCGGTCACGGGGCTCGCGTCACGGGTATACGGGCCTTCGAGGCCTCGACGAGCGCGACGAGCTTGTCGACCATCGCGCGTACGAATGCCGGGTCCTCGGCGCCGGCATCGATCTCGACGACCTCGATCGACTTCGGCAATCCGTTCTTCAACGCGGCGAAGAACGCGCGATCGCCGGCGGGATCGTGCAGCGGTCCGCCAGGCACGGAATATCGGCTGACTCCGCGCAGCGGCAGCATCAAACACGCATCGCCGCGCGTGTGCGACAGGCGCTTCACGGCCTCGCGACCGACTTGCTCGAGCTCGCCGGCGTTCAAGCGCGGCGCGAAGATGATCGGGTTGTGGAAGACGTACTTGTGGCTCTTCCAACGCTCAGGAACCGTGTTGGCCTCGACCATCAGGCCAATGTGTTCCGCGCCGCCGGGCACGATCACTTGTGGCAGGCCGAGCTTGCCTGCGACCGTCATGCGCTCCAATCCGCCGGCGCGCAGACCGTGGAAGACCTCGTCGGCGATCTCGCCCATCGCGTAGTCGAGGACGGCGCCGATCAGGCCTTCCTTCATCATCTGTTCCATCGCGCGGCCGCCGGAACCGACGGCGTGGAAGACGATCGTTTCGTAGCCGCGCTCCTCCAGCAGATCGAGCGCGAGCATCGTTCCGTCCGTCAAAACGCCCAAATTCGACACGCCGATCGTCGGTTTCGCACCGCGCGCGATCTCGACGCCGCCGCCGGCGAGCGACATGCCGTGCGCGGCTCCCGCAGCGTTCGCCAGAATGCGTCGCGTCACCGGATTGAGGCCGAGGATGTCGCCGACGCTGAACATCATCGTCACGTCCTTGATGCCGACGAACGCAGACGTGTCGCCCGACGCCAGCGTCGACACCATGATCTTCGGGAACCCGTACGGCAGCGCTTGCATGACTTGCGTGCAGTTCGGCGTGCCTTGCGTGCCGCCCAGGCCGATGACGCCGTGGATGCTCTGCGCGCGCTGCAATTCGACCAGGATCTTCGTCGCGCCGGCGACCATCACCGGCACAGCGGCAGCGCGCGTCGGATTGCGCAGCAGGTCACCAAGCGGTGTGCCGCCGGCTGTTGCGACTTGATCGCGCGTGATGTCGGCGCGCGCCCCGACCGAACCGACGACGCCGATGTCGACCAGCAGCGCTTGCGAACCCAGCGATTCGATGCACTCGCGCAGGAACTGCGCTTCCGCGCCCTTCGTGTCGAGCGTGGCGAGGACGGCGATGACGTGCTGCATGGTCAGTCCTTCTTCGGGAAGCGCAGTGCGGCGAACTCGCGCGCCGCGCCGAGCACAGCGCGCTCGATCGGCAGACGTTCGGTCGACGATCCGGTCCAGAACCCGTGCCCAGACGTGTGTTCCAGCATGAATTGAGCGTCTTTTGGCGTCTCCATCGCTGCGCCGTGCGCGACGAGGATCACCTCGGGGTGCAGCTTGCGCACGGCGGCATACACCTCCTCGGTGCGACGCGCGGTATCGGCGATCGTCTCGCCCGAGTCGTAGCCGGTCCGCCCGCCCTTCGTCGTGCCGGCGTGGAAGCAGAAGATGTCCGGCTGCGCGCCCTTGGCCAGCTCGAGCGAGTCCTGCTCGTCGAACGCGAGCCCGATCGTGACGTGACCCATCTCCTTCGCGAGCGCGAGCATCTCGACCTCGTTCGCGAACGTGATGCCGCTCTTCACGAGCACCTGGTAGATCGTGCTGTCCTTGTCGACGTAGCTCAGCGACGGGCCGATGTTCGACACCGAGTTCACGCCGATCGACAAGAGGTGCTGCAACACCGTGCGCATGTCGCGCAGCGGATCGTTCGCGTTCAAGCACGCGCACACGAAGGCCGTCCCCTTCAGCGCGGGCAAGATGTCCTGTTCCGTGTAGTCGAGCGTCTGCTTGTTCGAGTCCAGGATCGGCCACAGCATCGCCATCGTGCCCATGCCGTTCGCGCGCAGGCGAGCGCCCGAGAACGTGTTGATGCAGTCGACGCCGGCTTCCTCGAGCAACTTCGCCACGAGCCCGCTGCCCGCGCTGGCGATGAAGATCGGCTCGTGCCGACCCATCTTGGCGTGCAGCTTGGCGAGGATCTCGGCGCGGGACGTGCGGGGGACGATCAAGTGGCGGTTCCTTTCGCGATCGATGCGGGGCGCGGTAGCGTAGCGGTGGAGAAACAGTATGAGCAGCCTCCCGACCTGGATCGCACCCGTTCTCTTGTCCACCGCGTTCGTTGGCAGCATTCGCTCCGAGGATGCGCAAGGGACGGCATCACCGCCGCAGAAGGTCGAGCCCGACGCGCCGCTCGTCTACACGCCGCTCGTCTATCAGGGCGGCGCGGGCGCGTGCGTTGGCAAGCACGTGGTGCTCGTCAGCGGCGACGAGGAGTACCGGTCCGAGGAAGCGCTGCCGCAGCTCGCGCGCATTCTTGCCGCGCAGCACGGATTCCGCTGCACGGTGCTTTTCGCGATCGACCCGGTGACGGGGGCGATCGATCCGGAGAAGCGGGATTCGCTGCCTGGGCTCGAAGCACTCGACTCGGCCGATCTACTCGTGCTGTTCACGCGCTTTCGATGCCTGCCCGACGCCGACATGCGGCACGTCGTCGACTACGTCGAGAGTGGCAAGCCGGTCATCGGCATCCGCACCGCGACGCATGCGTTCGCATATCCGGCGGATTCGACCAGCAAGTACGCGCGCTGGTCGTGGGACTCGACCGTGTGGGCCGGCGGATTCGGCAAGCAGGTGTTGGGCGAGACCTGGGTTCGCCACCTCGGCCATCACGGCAGCGAGAGCACGCGCGGCGTCGTACCCGATTCCATGAAGTCGAACCCGATCCTGCGCGGCGTGACGGACGTGTGGGGCACGACCGACGTGTACGGCCTCGGGAAGTTGCCGGACGACGCGACCGTGCTGCTCGAAGGCTCGATCCTATCGGGCATGAAATCGACGGACGAACCCGTCACCGACGAACGCAATGCACCGCGCACACCGATCGTGTGGATCCGCGAGCGCGCGCTCGACGGCGGCAAGACGCAACGCATCGCGTGCTCGACGATCGGCGCCTCCATCGACCTACCGTCGCGCGACCTGCGGCGTCTGCTCGTGAACCTCTGCTACTGGGGCGTCGGCCTCGAATCGAAGATCGCCGCAGAACCCCGCGCCGACATCGTGGGGGACTTCGCACCGACGATGTTCGGCTTCGGCGCATTCCGAAAAGGCGTGAAGCCGGCGGATCTGGCCTACCCCGCACCGCGCTGAATGGCTCCACCCTGTGCCTGGCACACTTTGCCCACGTTCGGCGAAGTTCCCCAATCGCTCGGTGGCAAACGTCGCCGAATGTGGGCGAAGCGT
>JBBQCC010000038.1:0-22505 GCA_038318285.1 Planctomycetota bacterium
ACTCGCGAGCGTCGAGGCCTCGGAGAAGGCTCTCGAGAAACGCGGTCGCGAGCTCGACGAGTGGCAGCGTACGCTCGAGGAGCGCACGCGCGAGCTGACCGAGATGCGCGCCGAGATCGAGGGCGCGAAACCCGCCGGTGCCATGAAGAGCGGTTCGGGTGCTGCGGCCAAGACCGACGACGATCCCGAGTCTTGGCGCAAGATGTCTCCGCTGTTCGAGGAGGGCGACCCGGACGAGATGGCGACGAAGCTCGCATCGTTCGAGCCCGAGCAAGCCGCGCAGATCCTGAACGGCCTCGACCCCGAACGGGCCGCCGCACTGCTGAACGCGCTGCCGGTGACCGACTACAAGCCCGTCTTGGACGCCTGGCGCCGTTCCAAGAAGTGACTGCGGCCGTGGCGCGTCCGATCGGGTCAAGCCGCCGGGCGATCGCGACGATGAGAACGCAGGAATTTCCAGGTCCAAACGCCCTTGTCCCGCAACGTTACCGAACCCGAGATCGACGCCCTGCTCGCCCGCCGCGAGGAGCCGCGTGCCTCCGTCGTGACTCGCGACTTCCGTGAACCGCGGCGGTTCTCGACATCCGACTTGGACGCGTTGCAGCGCCCGGCCGAGGCCGCCGCGAATGCGGTGCTCGAAGTCGTGCGCGCGCTCGTTCCGATCGAAATCGGCCTCGATCCGTTCGAGATCGGTGAGACGAGCCTGGACAGCGTGCTGCGCGACGATGCGCTCGACTTCGTCGCGGCGATGGCGGACGGACCGTCCGGAATCTCGCTCGTGATGATCGACTCCGCCGCTGCGGTGGCCATCGCCGAGATCTCACTCGGCTCCGACGACGACACCGCGCCCGAAGCACGCGCGCTGACGCCGATGGAGAAGACGCTCGTCGATCGCTTGATCACGCGCGTCCTGGAGCGCGCCGCGCAGTCGCTGCAGATCAACGTCAAGGAAGTGCGCGCGCTCGGCAGTCGCGCCACCTGGCAACGCGACCTCGGCTCCGACGGTGACCGTCGCCGCGTCGCGCTGCGCATCCCGCTGACCATCGGCCCGACGCGCGCCGTCTTCCACGTGCTGCTCGCCGGCGTGAAGGTCCCCGCGCCCAAGGTCGCGCCGCCCGCTCCTGCCGCGCGCAAGACGAGCCTGCCGGCCGAGATCGCGCCGACGAACGTCGAGATCTGTGCCGTGCTGGCGCGCACCGACATCCTGCTGACCGAATTGCTCGCGCTGGAATCCGGCGACGTCATCACGCTCGACGTCGCTCCCGGAGAACCGATCGCGATCGAGATCGAAGGCCAACCCCGTGCCCGCGGCCGCTTCGGCGCGCGTGACGGTCGCTTGGCCGTGCGCATCCAAGAGATCCTGAAGACCCCCCCGCCACGATGAGCCAAGAGACAGAGCAAGCAGCGGAGACGACGAACCTCGAACGCGCAATCGACGAGGCCACCCGCGCCGTCGCCATCGAAACGAGCCGCCTCGACAACCTCGAGGCCGGCAAACCGAGCGGCGAACCTCTCGGCATCGAGGGCTTGCGCGACGTTCCTGTCTCGGTATCCATCGAACTGGGCCGCGTGCGCCTGCCGTTGGCCGAGGTGTTGGCACTCGCGCCGGGATCGCTGGTGATGCTGGATCGCGCGGCGCACGAACCGGTCGATCTCTACGTCGGCGGTCGCCTGTACGCGCGCGGCGAGGTGGTCGTGGTCGGCGAGAAGTACGGGATTCGCATCACGTCGCTCGCGGGAAGCTGACGAGATCGAAGTACTGGGTGGGTGGAGCACGTCCGACCGTCACGCCCCCCCTCCGCACGAGCACGCGGCTTCGAATGCAGCTCGAGTGACGCCTCGAGTCGATGGAAAGGGCGGATGACGAGAGTCCAGCGCCAACCCACGACATCGTGAACGAGCGCGGGGCGCGTCGCAGTGAGCAACGCGCCCCGCGCGTTCGAACATCGTCCTCGACCAGCGAACGCGCCGCGCGGCGCGCTCCTAGGCTGCTAGTTTTCCAACTTGAGTCGGATGCCCGGCCCGGCGTTGCCGAGATTCCGCTTCACCAACGGCGTGCGCAGGACTGTGTCCCTGATCCTCTCCCGCGCCGCTTCGATTTCGGCAAGGGTGATAGGGCGGATGGGCGGATGAGATGCCGTGGCGCTCCCATAGCACTTCCTGGCTAGAGTGCGCCATGCGCTTCATCGACCGCGAGGAAATCCATCGCCGCCTCACCTACGAACTCTGCATTCCTATCGTGCGCGAGTCGATGATCGCCTTTTCCAACGGAGAGACCAAGCAGCTCTTGCGCGCGATCCTGCCGCTTGGCGACGGGCGCCTGTTCGGCTCGATGCCCGGTGGCATGGGCGGACGCAGAGTATTCGGCGCGAAACTCATCAGCGTGTTTCCCGACAACTTCGCCAAGGGCGTCCAATCGCATCAGGGCGTCGTGGTACTGTTCGATGGCGAAAGCGGCGCGCCCGTGTGCGTGCTGCATGCCGGCGAGATCACCGCGATCCGGACCGCGGCCGCGAGCGCTGTCGCAACGCATGCGTTGGCGCGCAAGGATGCCAAACGCCTCGCCATCCTCGGCTACGGCGAACAGGCCCGCACGCACGCGCGCGCCATCAGCAAAGTGCGCAAGCTCGACGCGATCACAGTCTGGGGGCGTGCTCCGGATCGCGCGCAAGCGTATGCGCAGGAGATGCAGGCGGAGCTGGGGGTTTCCGTCAGCCCCGCGCCTACGGCGCGCGCCTGTGTGGTCGATGCAGACATTGTGTGCACCGTCTCAGCGGCCAAGGAACCAATCCTCGAGGGCAAATGGCTGCGGCCGGGCGTCCACGTGAACATCGTCGGCTCGAGTTACGCGGGACCGGCCGAGGTCGATGACGACCTCGTCGCCCAGTCGCGCTTCATCGCCGACAGCAGGGAAGGCGTGCTGGCGCAGGGCGCTGAGTTTCTCCGTGCGAAGCAGGCGGGCCTGATAGGCGACGACCACATTGCGGGCGAGATCGGCCAAGTGCTTGCGGGGTCGATCGAAGGACGCCAGAGCGAAGCGCAAATCACCGCGTACAAGTCACTGGGTCATATCGTGCAGGATCTCGCTGCCGCCTGGGCGCTTTACGCCGGAGCTTGATTTGGTTCGCCGCTACGCGCCAGATCGCTGAACCAGCGATACGAGGCCTTCGCCGTCCGAACGCCGGTCTCGCGGTCCTGCACCCGCTCGTGTCCATCGAGCACCTCGCCGCGCTCGTCCAAAGGCCTCGTGCGCATCTCTTGACCTACCACGGCGTGCTCGCGCCCGCGGCGCAGTGGCGTGACCAGATCGTGCCGCGCGCGCAGGCCGAGCCGCTCGACCAGGATGGCGGCCCCGCGTGCTCCCACGCCCCTCCCGCCGCGCTGCGCACACCGTCGGGAACCCGCGCTACGAGGACCGGCAGATCGACCCGATCGACCAGGGCCGGGCAATTGCGTCGCGTGTTCGCCGTCGACGTCCTGACCTGCCCTACTGCGGCGGCACGCGCAGGCGGATCGCGACGGTCACCGACGGGCTCGTCGTGCACAGGATCCTAGGGCCACCTCAAGCTCCCAAGTTTCCCGCCGGCGATGGCCCCGACCCGGGCGCCACCCGAGCCCGAGTTCGCCTGGTAGGTCGCGACGGGAGTGAGCTGCGCGCCGGGTCGTCGTGGTCGAAGCGGTAGGATGAGTCATGGCTAGCCTCCTTCGTGGGATCGGGGTGGTCTAACTCCCCCGACCTACCACTGAGGCGCTTAGCGACCTCGCGTGGAGGCCGGCCTTCTCATCCCATCTGGCACCGTACGTCGTCGCTCACGGGACGAGCCGTGTCACCGACAGGTTGCTCTTCAGGGACAGCGTTCCGTTCGGTTCGCGCACGTAGAACACGGCGATCAGGTTCAACGGCGACGTCACGGCGCCGGCCGGGATGTCGACGTGCGCGCTCGCGAAG
This sequence comes from Planctomycetota bacterium, assembly GCA_038318285.1. Classification (GTDB taxonomy): domain Bacteria; phylum Planctomycetota; class UBA1135; order UBA1135; genus JAEUHZ01. Next base: position 3,950 of record JBBQCC010000038.1, read on the forward strand.
CCCAGAGCGTCGAGTGCGCCCGCCTGCTGAGAGAGGATCGCGGACTGGCCTGTGCCGCTCGAGCCGACCAGGAGTTGACGCAGTGAACTCCCGCCCGTCGCGCTGCTCACCGCAGCGAGCAACGTCCAGTTCTTGCCCGCGTGCTGCTGGCCGCCGTACAGCGTGAAGTTCACCGTTGCACCGGCGGCGACGGACACCTGCTCGACTTCGGTCGAGAGCGCGCGCGGATTGCCGCGCCACTCGAGCGCCTCGACACGTCCGGCGACCGTGTTCGTGCCCGATCCGACGATCGTCACCGTGCCGAAGGCGTCGATCTCGAGGTCCGCGGCGGACTCCGTCGAGAATCCGCCCGGTGCGAACGCGTGCAGGTCGAGCGCGCTCGCCGCCGTTCCGCGCCATGCGAAAGCGTGCGTCGTGTTGGTGGCGACGGTCGCGAAGCCGACCTGTACGCCGTCGCGCGTGGCGGTCGCTTCCGCGCTCGTCGCGGTGGAGGGCGTGAGCCTCACGAATGAATTCGACGTGCCACCCCACAGCCCCGCTTGCGTCACGCCGAGCATCGTCGCGCGGCCGACCTGCAGCCCGGACTGCGCATCCGCGATGTAGCTCCCGTAGCTCGTCGCCGGTGCGATGTCGGTCGTCGTCCACGGCCCGCTCGCCGGCTTGCGCCACATCGTCGCGTCGTACGGCGTCACGCCGAACAGCGTTCCGAACAAGCGGCCGCCGTCGAGCGCGCCCATGTTCGCGCCGCTGGTTCCGAAGTTGCCGCCGCCCGTCAGCAGGGTGTAGTCGAACGGCGCGCTCGAAGCCCAGTACACGCCGTCGACCGCGATCGAATGGTCGGCGTCGTAGAACGCCCAACCGACGTGGTGAACGCCGTCGGTGTTGTTGATCGTGCCGGTCTCCCAGCCCTGCGGCTGCAAGTCCGCGTGCACGTCCGCGGCACTCCAGGCGCAGGCGTGTTGGTAGTAGCCCGTGCCCTGGGGCGTCCAGACCGGCCACCAGAACCAGCCGGCCTTGACGCCGTCACGCATCGCGTTGATCGATCCGCCGACCGAGTTCGCCGGCGTCAAATCGCTCGCGATGCGTTGCGCGTCCCAGGTGATCGGATGGTAGAGCGACGTGTACATCGGATCGGGATACAGGCCGTCGCCCGCGACGATCCCATCGTCGACCGCATTCGCATGCGAATTCAGCGCGCCGGCCGGGTGGAGGCTGCGCGAGCTGAACGTCGTCGGCAGCGGCGGAGTTTGGCGCAGCGTCACCGTCCGCGCAGGACTCGTCGTGGAGCCGCACGCGTTCGTGATGACGCACGTGTAGGCGCCGGCATCCGAAGTCGAGCTCTGCAGGACTCCCAGCGTCGGTGTCATAGCGCCCGAAACGAGGCTCCCGCCGACTTGGACGCCGTCGTAGAGATCCGCGCCGTCGTGACGCCAGCGGTAGGTGAACGGCGGCGTGCCGGAGACCGTGATGCTCATGCCGAACGGCTCACCGAGGAACGTGTCGAGGCTGGTCGCATCGATCTCGACGCGCGGACACAGCGGTGTCGCGATGCGCTCGTTCGTGCCCGTGCCTCCGCCGAAAACGTAGATGAACTGGTCGTTGCCCAGCACGGCCGCGGCGTGTTGTCGCGCCGTGAGGAGGCTCGGACCCGCGTGCCAGCTCGTCGCGCCCGCATCGAGGATCCAGGTCGAGTTCTGCGCCGTCCCGTTGGTCCCGCCGATCACGTACACGCGTCCATCGACGCCGAGCACGGCGCTCGCGCCGGCCAGCGCGACCGGCAGGTCGTCGATCGCGGTGTCCGACCACGTGTTGCTCGCGACGTCATACCGCGCGACGTTCGCGGTGAGCGTACCGGTCGCACCGTAGCCGCCGATCACGAGGATGTGCCCCTCGCCATCGGAGCAAGCGGCGGCGTCCGCGACCGGAGTCGGCAGCGCAGCGCGCACCGTCCACGCGTTGGCGTTCGCGTCATAGCGCTCGACGCGGGCCTTGTTCTGATTTCCAGCCGTCGCGCTCGCGCCCGGACCGCCACCGAGCGAGTAGACGAGCCCGTCCTCGTCCGTGGCGAGTGCGAAGTACGTCTTCGGCGCCTGCGACGAGCGCGACGCGAAGCTGCCGTTGTTCCCGTCGGCTTCCGTCCACCAGTAGTCGTCGCCCTCGGTGCTGCCCTCGAGCCCGCTGAAGACCAGGATGCGCTCGAGCGAATCGAGCATCACGCCGCCGTGCAGCGCGCCGCCTTCGAGCGGCAACGCCGCAGTCGTGAGCGTGCCGTTCGACTCGTAGAGCTTGTGCACGCGCGCGTTGCCGCTCCCGTCGAGCGGCGTGCCCCCGACGATCCAGATCACACCTCCCGACTCGACCGCTGTCGCGTACTCGCGCGGCGTCGAGTTCGCGGGGAACGACGCGATCGACTGCCAAGTCTGCGCGTGCAGCGACGAACCGAGGAGCGCGATGCAGGCAGCGGAGTGGAGCGACGAGAGACGGAACTTCATGGAAGCCTCACTAGGGGGAGGTGATGAGACGCTCGGCCGGGATGCAATGGGTGCGCGTGGCGGAGCCGGCGATCGTGCGCCGTGACGTCGCGCGCCAGCGTGGAAGGGCCGCAGGCGACGAGTTGCGTCCTGCGCTCCGACGCAGGTGACCCGCACACTGTGCGGCAGTCGGCGGAACTTCGCCACCCGTGCGCGGCGGATCGAGCCAGAAGGGCCGACACGAGTGAGTCATGCGGGGTTGGCGCGCGTCGTCCCGACCGACTTTGGACACGGTGTCCTGCGCATACGGGACGAATGTACTGCCCATGGTGACGCACGAAGTCGCGCCAGTACGTTCGGACCTACGCAGTTCAGCGCACAGCGCACTTCGCCTCGTGCGCTTACCGTCGAGTCGGCATGGATGCTCCGTGCACAGGTTCGTGCGGGGGAAACGACCCCAAAATGGAAACACACGTCGAGGCTTCGATCACGAACAAGTCGGCTACATCGCGACTCGAGCGGACGCATCGAATTCGACGGAGCGGGCGGACTCTCCGCTTCGTTCACGACGGCCGTGAACGGGAACGTCTTCACCGGTCGATTCTCGGGAAGCTATCTCGTGCGTGGCGACGGCACGGGCTCGGTCCTGATCAACCTGCCGTGGATCCCGACGCAAGCGCGCGGGACCTTCGTGATCGTCGACGACGGCGCGGGCACGTACTTCACGAGCATCGACGCGGGCTACTCCGTTACCGGTACGACGCGGCAGATGTGATCCGATTCGGATGGCGCGGCCGGCATGGGCGAGCGCGCGCGGCTCACGAACGCCAGACACAGCTCAACCCGTTGGTCAGGCTCCACGTTCTCGGCGCGCAATACGGCGCCGCGTCGCGGTCCCCCAGCTGGTCCATACGCGTCCCGGCCGCCGTCATCTGGCCATAGCTTGCCGTCTCAGGGGCTCTGCATGCCGCGCAAGCGCCCGAGCACGGTTCCGTGCATCGGACGGTCGTCGGCCACCGACCAGGTCACGCGCGACTCGATCGACTTCGCGGGGATGTCGAAGTCCTCGATCAGCAGTTGCCGCACGTTCTCGGCTCGATTCCAAGCCAGGACGCGATCTTCGCCCGTCGAATCCACGTCGCCGTAGCCCTCGACGACGAGGACTTCTCGCGCGCGGGGCCGCAGCGCCGAGATCTCGCGCGCGAGGCGACGTCGCGTGAACGAATCGACGGCACTCGAACCGGGTTCGAAGACGACGAGCACGTTGCTGACGATCTCAGTCTGACGCGGGATGTTCTTGATGTCGTCGACGGGCAGCAGCTCGAACTGCGTCGACGTGCGGTCGACGTTCTCGAGTTCTCCGGCTTCGAGCGGCGGCAATTCGAAGCGCGCGCGCACCTTGTTGAAGATCTCGAGGCGCTCGTCCCCCGACAGCAACCCGGGCAGGCCGTGGCTGTGCAACGCGACCTCGAAGGATCCCAATCCGCTGGCCAACGAAGCGGGGTTCTGCTCCGACGCCATCGACACCAGCAGGATGAAGAAGGTCAGGATCAGCGTCATCATGTCACCGAACGACACGAGCCATGCCGGGATCGGGGCCTTCTTGTCTTCGACGAATGCCATGACGTCACCGCCTCACGATTGGCACGAGGCGTAGTTCGACCATGCCATCGGCATCCGTGGCGGAGGGTCCGCCCGTGCCTTCCGTCGACGCGCTCGGTGAAGTACCTGCCAGCACGATCGTGCGCGGGTCCATCTTCCCCGACCTCGTCATGACTGCTGCCGCCGCGGCAGCGCGCGCCAAGGACAGCGCGCTCGCGTCCGCGAACCGCGGATCGCGCACCTTCGATCCGTCGGCATGACCTTCGATGACGATCTCGTAGTCGTAGTTTCGAACGACATCGGCGATGCGCACGAGCGCGCGATCCAACGACAAGTTCACTTGATCGTCGCCGATTCCAAACCGCTCCCCGGGCCCGAACGTCAATCGAACTCCCGACGTCGTGGCCGACAGATCGATCGGCAGGCGCTCATCGTCCGTGCGCAACCCGGCCCGCTCGAGCTCGTGCAGCACCTCCTCGAACGGCCGCGAGCTCTTGTCGAGCGACGCGTTCGTTCTGTACGTGCGGTCGGGAGAGATTTCCTCCGTCGTCGTCTCGATGGCCGAGTCCTTCTCGGACGGGAAGAGGCCCCACATCCCGCGCAGGAACTGCGTCATCTTCGCCTCGTCCTTCTCGGCCACCGACGCGAACGACAGCAGCAGCACGAAGAACGTGACGAGCAGCGAAATCATGTCCGAGAACGTGACGATCCACTCCGGAGCACCGGGCGCGTCTTCCTCCTCGAAGGCCATCGGATCAGGCGGCGGCCTTCGCGCGCGCCTGCGGTGTGACGAACGATTCGAGGCGTTCGCGCAGGATCGCGGGTTTCTCGCCGGCCTGGATGCCCAGCAATCCGTCGATCATCAGCATGCGCAGTTGTGCTTCCTGCTTCGCGCGCACGTCGAGCTTGCCCGCCAGCGGCAGGCAAATCATGTTCGCGATCAAGGCGCCGTACAGGGTCGTGAGCAGAGCGACCGCCATGCCGCCACCGATCTGGCTAGGGTCCTTGAGCGAGCTGAGCATCTGCACGAGGCCGACGAGCGTCCCGATCATTCCGAACGCGGGCGCGAAGGACGCGAACATCTCGAGCATCTTCTTGCCGTGCGCGTGGCGGAAGCGCTGCACTTCGGCCTCCATCTGCATGATGCTGCGCACCGTTTCGGGCGGCAGTCCGTCGATCAGGCACTGCAGACCCTTCGACAGGAAACGGTCGTCGACTTCCTTGACCTTTTCCTCGAGCGCGAGCAGACCTTCCTTGCGAGCGACGGTCGCGTACCCGAGCAGTCGGTCGATTTCTTGCTCGGGCGTTCGCAGTCGGACCGTGAACGTGCGCAGCACGACTTTCACCAACGCCGGCATGTCCGCCAGCGTGAAGTGCATGAGGATGACCGAGAAGGTTCCCCCGCCGACCAGGATCATCGAAGGCACGTCGACGAAGAGCCCGATCCCGCCGTTGCCTCCGGCGATGGACCAGAACACCATGACGAAGACGAGAATGGTTCCGACGAGTGTGCTGAGGTCCATGGGGATCTGCGTGACGCGGGGGGAGCGTCGGTGAGGTGGATCGGATCCCGGAGCGGTGTTCTGAAGCGGATCCACGGGGTGAACCGCGCGCGCAGGGCCCGTGCGCTCGGGCCGGAAATCGCTTCCGAATCGGCCGGCGGGCCTCCGAGCTCGCACGCCGATCGACGGGATCCACGCCGCCCGAACTCGTTTTCGGCGTAGCCGCAGGCCGATACCCCACTGTCCCAGCAGCTCGAAGTCCTCGTCCCTCTCCACCGAACTCCGACGCGATGTACCCGATCGCGCGCGGTGACCTCGGTGACCGGTCGAGGCCGCGAGCGTGCAGCGGGTCGTGACCGCGGTCCCCGCGGTCGAAGTGTGGACGAATCGATCGGGAGTGTGCGATGGCAGCGAAGACGGACGACAAGGCGAAGGACGCGAAGAAGGACGGCGAACAGGCGCCGGCCCCGAAGAAGAAGATCGGCTTCGTCGTCGGCGTCGCGATGTTTCTCGTGCTCGGTGCCGGCGCGGCCGTGATGGCCGTTCCCAAGAAGCCCGAGCCGATCCCGCGTCTAGAAGGTCCCTTCGTCACGCGCCTCTCCAAGGTAGACCTGCAGGTCAACCTCGCCGGCGAGAACGGCAAGCGCTACCTCGTCCTGGGTCTGAGCGCGGAGTACTTCGCCTACGACCAGGCCAAGGTCCTCGAACAACTGGGGCTGACGGACGCCGCGAGCGATGCTCTCTTCGCCACGCGTCTCACGGACACCATGCTCCGCCTCGCGGCGCGCAAGACGCGCGAACAGGTCGAGGATCCCGTGCAGATGGAAGCGTTCCTGATGGAGGTTCGCGGAGCCATCGAGCCCCTCCTCTTCCCGGTGTGCATCGGCGACTCGATGTCCCAGCAGTCGCCGGACTCGAAGTCCGGACTGCGCACGGGCGAGTCGATCATGGAGTCGACGCTGCACGGCCTGCTGTACGATCACGAATTGACCGTCGACAGCACGCGCAAGACCCTGCGCCTGGACGAAGGCCCGGAAGCTGCGTTCCGCGGGGACGAACGCGACCTGCGCGTGACTTCCCCGAAGGGCGAGTTCGTCTTCCTGGACGTGACCGGCCTCGATGCGAAGTTCGACGGCAAGGTTGCCGTCGGTGTGCAGGGCCGCTTGCGCCGCATCTACCGCGGACAGGTGCTGGTCCAGTAGGTTCGCGAGCGCGTGGCTACGATGCGGGCCGCAGCGCACGATCAGCTGCGCGTCGGTGACGCGCGTGTTTCTCCGCGAAGCGTGGATCGCCGCGCGCGCTCGTCCGTCGTGCCGACTCCTCGCCGTCACGCCCGCGGAACGCTCGCGGGACTGCTCGGCGTGCCTGACGTCGAGCTCGCGGCGGGGTTCGACGCCCCCTCATGGATGCGGCTCGATCGGTAGGCTTCCATCAGGCCCTCGGCGATCGACAGGACGCCGTGCAGCGACGCGCCGGCTTCTTGCACCGCGCCCGATAGTTCCTCGGCGCGGATGTTCTTCTCGGTCGCGCGTTCCAGAGACGCGGCCTGCTCGCGCAGACGTTCCAGCAGCGCGCGGAACTCCGTCGAGGACGCACCCGAACTGCTTTCGCCTCGTGCCGGAGTCTCGACGCCGCAGTTCGTGCACGGGGGCGAGATGCCGACGGGTAGTGTCTCGCTCATCGCATCACCTCAGGTAGTCGAGCAGGGAGGTTTGGAGCAGTCTTGCGCTCGTCGATTGAGCGAGCTCGAGCGACTGTTGCGTCCGTGTCACCGCGAGGATCGCGTCGGTGATGTCGATGTCTTCGACCTGCGACAGGCGACCGGCGACGGTCAGCTGCTGGCTCGCGAGGCGTTCGTCCGTCGCACTCAGGCGCTGCGTCGCCGCGCCGGCGCGGCCGATTCCGCCCAGGATCGCGTCGTGGTTTCGGATCAGCTCGGAGAGGCGTGATCCAAGCCGCGCCTGCACTTCGTCGAGCGAGAGCTCGTTGTCGTTGCGCAGGTCCGCGACGATGCCATCGATGGCCGCGAACACGTCCACGGTGCCGCCGAATCGCGCCACGTCCTGGGATGCGCGCACGACCGCCGTCGTGTCGACGCGCAGGATGGACCCGCTGGTCGGATCGACGAGCTGGAAAGCGGTCGCGTTCGGGTCGATCGCCACGTAGTCGCCACTGCCGGCGCGGATCGAGCCCGTCCCGGTCAACGTCGCCGTCGAGCTCGAGCCGTCGTAGTTGCGCGCGTCGAGGTGGAGGGCCGCGCCGTACTCGTCGCGCAGGACGAAGTCGGCTGCTTTCGGGTCGGCCGGATCGGGCAGGTGCGCGATCGGTCCGTTGCCGAGGCGGATCGTCCCGGCCGCCGCGTCGACGACGACATTGCGCGCACCGAGCAGGTTGTCCTTCGCCCCGCCGTTCACGAGGGCGATGCCCGAACCGGGCGTACCGGTGGTCGCGTCGTGTCGGATATCGATGTTCAGCTGGCTCGTGCCCTGGCTGGGCGACGTGCTGGCCTTGACGCCGCTCAATCCTGACACGACGAGGCCTTGCGGATCGCTCGAAAGGAACACGTCCGAGCCGGGCACGTTGATTGGGACCTCGACGCCCAATCCGAGGATCACGCTGTGCAGCTCGTCGTTGCCGCGATACGTGACCGTCTTGTTCGCGTTGACCGCGAACGGCTTCGAGTTGCTGACCGTTCCGCCGAACAAGTACTTGCCGTCGAAGCTCGTGTTCGCGACGTCGACCAGACTCGCCTTGAGCGACTCGATCTGGTGCGCGATGCCGTCGCGGCCCGTCCCGTCGATCGTCGCCGACAGACCCTGCACAGCCAGTGCGCGGATCTGCCCGATCAGGTCCTGCGCCGAGTCCAGCGCCGAGTTCGCCGCGTCGAGGTAAGGCTGCGACGTCGAAGCCGTCTCGCGCCAACGCGCGACCAGCGCTTGTTCACCGCGCAGGTCGATGGCGAGCGAAGCGCCGACGGGATCGTCCGATGCGCGCAGGATGCGCTTGCCGGTCGACGCCTGCTCCTGCGCCTTGATGACTTCCGAGAGACGCCGATCCAGGTTCGACTGGACCAGCCCGAAGAGTGCCGCGTGTGTGGGTCGGAGTGACATTGGACTCAGAGGAGGCGCAAGAGTTCGTCGTTGAGCGAGTTCACGACTTGGATGAACTGGGCCGAGGCTTGGTACGCCTGCTGGAAGCGCAGCATGTTCACGAGTTCCTCGTCGACGTTGACGCCCGAGCGCGCGTCGCGTTGGGCCACGAGGCCGTCGTGCAGCGCTTTCTCGGTGTCGGCTGCGAGATTCGACGACGAGATGTCGAAGCCGATGTCGGCCGCGATCGAGCTGACGTACTGCACCGGTGATGCGCCGCCGAGGCCATCCAGCGACGCTTCGGAGATCGCGAGGATCGACGAGAGCGCCCCACCGTCGCCGTCTGCACCGTTCGCGCTGGCCGCGAACAGCCGCGGGTCGTTCCGGATGCGCGCGGACACCGCGATGTCGGCGGCGCCCGTGCCCTCGAACAAGGAGTTCAGGCCCAGCGCCGCCAGAACGTCGGCGGTGTCGCCGTCTGCGACCGCGTGTAACTGGAACGAATCGGTGTTGGAGATCGCGCCCAGCCCGAAGCTGGCCTTCAATCCGTTGCCGAGGTCGAGTTCGCTGCCGGGCACGTAGCCCGCGCCGACGTCGAGCGTCGAGACGCGATCACCATTGGCGTTGAACACGTCGACGAGCAGGTTCGCCGTCTCGCCGACTTCCCCGGCGCTGCGCGGTCGGAACGTCAGATCCGCTGCCGTGTCGCCGCGGTACTGATCGGTGATGCCGATCTGCGCGCCGCCGAGCGTCCCCGTGGTCGGGAAACTGCGCGCGGCGAAGTCGAAGCCGTAGCCCTCGGCGGCGCGCAGGCTCAGGAACCCGTCGCCTTCGATGACCGCCGTCAGTTGCGGGCTGGCGTTCAAGGCGTCGATGAACTGGCCGACGGTCGTCTCCTCGGCGTCGATCGGGATCTGGATCGTCTGGATCTCACCCGTGACGCGATCGGTGACGTTCACGGACAGCGCGCCGTCCTGTATCGGGAACGGCAGGCCTGCACTGGCGAGTTTCTCGTCGCGGTAGTCGCCGTCACCGTTGACGTCGGTCAGTTGGTTCGTGCTCTCGAGCGAACGGAACGGACCCGTCGCGGGGATCCCGGTCGAGTGCGCCTTGTTGACCTCGTGGATGAGCGACTTCGCCAGGTCGTCGAGCCGGCCCAGTTGCTTGGGCAGGACTTCATTGACCTGCTCCAGGAACGCGGCGACCGAACCGCCGGTCGGACGCAGGGTCTGGTCGGATCCGCGGACGCGCAGGATGGCCTCGCCCTGGGACGAGACCGAGCTTTCGATGTCGAAGCTGCGAGTGCTCGACACCAAGATCTGGCCACGCGTCGAGACCGCGACCGTGCCGTCCTGGCGTTCGACGACGGAGACGTCGATCAAGTTCGACAGCGAACGCAGCGTCTCGTCGCGTGAGTCGCGCAGGTCGTTCGCTTGACTACCGTCGAGTTCCGCGGCGGCGATCGCGCGGTTCAACGTCGCGACGTCGTTCGTCAGCGTGTTGACCTGCTTGACCTGCACGGACAGACGCTTGTCGGCATCCTTGCGGAGCTTCTCGAAGCCCGTCTGCAGGGAGCGGAATCGGTCCGTGGCATCGACACCGGCACGGATGGCGTCCTGACGCAACACGTTGTCGCCCGGGTTCGCGGAGAGGCGCGAAATGCTGGTGAAAAAGCCCGAGATCTGGCTGGAAAGCGAACCGTCGCCGGGTTCACCCAGCAGCGCCTCGATGTCCGAGAGCGACGAGGACTTCGCCTCCAGTCGACCGATCAGGGCGCGCTGGGTCAGGATGCGACGGTCGACGAGGAGGTCGCGCACGCTGACGATCGAATCGGCGCGCACGCCGGTGCCGACGAGCCGTCCTCCGAACCGTTGCGTCGGTCCAGCGCTGAGCAACACGTTCTGCCGCGAGTAGCCGGGCGTGTTCGCGTTCGCGACGTTGTGGCCGATCGTGTCGAGCGCAGTTTGCGCGGCGAGCAGGCCCTCGATGCCGAGGTTGAGTGCGATGCCTGACATGGTTCAGGCCTCCGCGTCCACGAGCGATCCGCGACCGAGCGGTGCGCCGGAGGGATCGGGCGAAAGGAATCGCCCCAGCGCTTCCTCGACGAGCGACGAATGGCCGCGCACGATCGTCGCGAGGCGGCGTGTCTTGCGCATGGACTCCGCGCACTTGGCGCGCAACTCCACACGGCGGATTGCGAGCGATTCGCCGCGCGGGCCGAGCGCCGAGGCGATCGTCCCGACGCGCACATGACCTTCGATGCCGAGAGCGCGCGCCAGGTCCGCGAGGATCCCCGCGCGCTTTGCTGCACGATCGATCTCGCGCTGCATCTCCTTCTGCAGGTCGAGCGTCGCCGCCGCGAGCTGGTCGACGTCGCGTGCCGCGATCGCGCGCTCTTGGACGTCGAGCAGACCGATCTGGATGTCCTTGCCGCCGATCTCGGCCTGCAAGCTCGAGTCGAGTGCATTTACGAGGTTCTGGACGCTCACTGTGCTTCCTCCGCGGCCTTGGCCTTGCGCTCGAGGCTCTCCTTGAGGACGCCTTCGAGGTGCAGCGCATCGCGATCGGCGAGCGACTGTCCGACGTGCTGGTCGAGCCAGCCGCCGTACACATCGCCTTCCGCGCCCTTGCCGAAGAACCCGTCGTTCAGCGACGTGCGCATCTCCTTGACGAGCATCGTCGCGAGCAGTGCTTCGAACCGCGCCGCGGCTTCCTTCGGATCCGCCTGCGGAAACTTCGCCGGGTCGAGTGACTTCTGCGGGTTCGTCGTCAGCGGTGAGAGTTGGATACCTTCCATCACATCCTCCGGATCTCGGCCTCGAGGAGGCCGCCCTGCGCCATCGCTTCCAGGATCGAAACCAGCTCGCGCGGTGTCGCGCCGAGGACGTCCAGCACCTCGACGACGTCGCGCAACGTGACCGCGTCGGGGATCAGCACGATGCGGCCGGGTTCCTCGTTCACGTCGAGCTGCGTGCGCGGCGTCACCACCGTCTGGCCATTCGAGAACGGACCGGGTTGGCTCGTCACCGGCGATTCGGCGATCGTGACCGTGATCGATCCGTGCGCGATCGCACCGGCGCGCAGGCGCACGTCGCCTCCGAGGACGATCGTCCCCGTGCGCTCGTTCACGATGACACGCGGGGTCACGTCGACCGCCACTTCGCGCGAGAGGAGGCCTTGCACGAACGCGAGGACATCGCGCTCGGGCAGGTCCATCGGCACCTGGACCTCGACGGATCTCCCGTCGGGCAGCGCGTAGGCCGCGCCGGCGTAGACCTCGTTGACGGATTGCGCGATGCGCACGGCGTTCGCCAGCCCGTCGCGTTCGGCCAGGAGGTCGAGGTGCACGAGCCCGTTCTCGCTGACGACGGACGTCGGCACTTCGCGTTCGACCTTGCCCCCACCCGGTAGCGTTGCGACCGTCGTGTGGTTGCGCACGGCGGTGCTCGACTGACCGGACGCTTGAAACCCGCCGACGGTGACCGGCCCGGAGGCCGTCGCGTAGACGGAGCGACCCGTCGCGTCCATGAGTTCGGTGAACAAGAGGACACCACCTACCAGGCTCGTGGCGTCGCCGATCGTCGAGACGGTGACGTCCAGCTTGCGACCCGGTTTCAGACCGGCGGGCAGTTGGGCTTCGACCTCCACGATCGCGATGTTTTTCGACGCCAGCTCACCGAGGTCGAGCTGCACGTTGCGCGTCAGCAGCATGTTCTGCAGCAGCTTCTTGGCCGCGTCGATCGAGTCCCCGGTTCCCGCGAGACCGACGACGAGTCCGACGCCGGACACGTTGTTGTCCTCGAGTCCGCGCACGCCGACCATGCGGTCGATGCGGGAGCGGAACGCCGCGCGCGAGTCCTTGGTCACGTTCGCCGCCTGGGGCGGACGCGCCGTGTAGCCCGAGCTCGAGGTAGCGTCGGGCTGTGTCGGAGCCTCGACCGCGCTCGGGTGCAGAAGGATCTCGGGCACCGGGCGTGTCTGGATCTGCGCCAGCACCAGCAACAGGATGGGGATCAAGATTCGTCTCCAGGGATCGCGTCGGGGATCAGAAAGGCCACAGCCAGTCCAGGGTGTCGTGCACGAAGCCGCCCAGACCGCGGCGGTTGGTGCCGTTCGTCAGGGGTCCAGTTCCCTCGTAGGAGATGCGCGCGTTGGCGACGCGTTCCGACGCAACCGAGTTGTCGTTGCGCAAGTCGTAGCGGCGCACGACACCCCCGAACTCGAGCATCTTCGTTTCCTTGTCGATGCGGATCTCGCGCCGGCCCTGCAGGACGAGGTTCCCGTTCGGCAGTACGTCGACGACCGTGGCCGTCAGGCGTGCCGTGAACGTGCCCTTCTTCTTGTAGTTGGCCGATCCGTTGAACTGATCGTCCGATGAGGCGGCGAGTCGCGGCAACACGCTGAACGCGTTGGGCTTCACGTCGAAATTGGTGACCTTGTAGTCCACGCCCGTGGACTTCGATATGTCGCTCGTCTCCTCGTTCTTCAGGTCCTGCGTCTCGGACACGACGATCGTCACGAGATCACCGACGCGGTATGCGACCTTCGACATCGTCGGTCCGACGGGACCTCCGGCAACGGAGTAGATGGAGCCGCGGCGCGCTTGCGCACACGCGTCTTGGCTGCATAGGCCGACGACGGTCATGCAGAGGAGCGCGAGGGAAAGAAGTCTCACTGTTTGATCCTCGGGGATTCGGCCAGTTCGACGCGGACGAGTCCGCGTTGGACGACGACACCGACGAGACGCCGTTGCCCCTCGCCGCATTGGATTTCGACGCGGTCGCCCAGCGCGCCTTGCGTGCGCGCCACGCCGCGGGATCGGGCGCGGATCGCGCCACGGACGACCTCGAGCTCCACGAGATCGCCGATGCGCACGAGCGGATCGCGACGCACGTCGACCTCGGTGATGCGCATTCCGGCCACCAGCTCGCGCGTGCTTGTGGCACCGAGCAGCGTCTCGGCAGTCGCAGCGCGCGGAGCGGCGGCTTCGACGCGCGTGCGCTCCAGCTTCCAGCAGGCCGCGTCCAAGAGTTCGCCGCGACGCAGGTCGCGCACCGCGATCGGTTGCTGTTCGAACAGGTCGACGTCCAGCGTCACCCAAGTCGTGTAGACGCGGACACCGTCGACGAGCACGTCGACGGGCACGTTCCAGGATCCAGGCTGCGGCTCGCGACGACCGAGGTCGACCTTCAGCTCGCGCCGACGCTCGGCCGCGGGCATCGCGAGGTCGGAGATCGGGCGCGACAGGTCGACTTCGACGTCGCGGCCGGCGAACAGCACGGCGAGCGACTTCCGCGCGGCCTCTTCGACCTCACGCGCCGTCAACGTCTCGATCTCGGCCCGCGCGCGACACAGCGGCGCACCGAGGATGAGGATGTCGATCCCGGCACCGCGCAGCGCCGCCGCGGCGTCGCTGCGACGCACACCGCGAATGCTGCCCGGCGCGGGCGCGGGTCCGATCGTGAGCTCGGCCAAACGCTGCGACGTCGTCGCGTCCACACCCTGGAACTCGGCGATCTCCCCCAGCTCCACAGTTGGCCCGGAGATGTGCGCGTCGGTGCGCAGGACGATGGAGCCGGCCATCACGACACCGATCAAGAATGCGATCATCACGTGGCCTCAGCGGATGAGTTGGTTGGTCTGTTGGAGCATCTCGTCGCCGACCTTGATCGCGCGGCTCGAGACCTCGTAATTGCGCTGCGCGAGGATCAAGCCGACGAGTTCGTCGACGACCTGCACGTTGGAACGCTCGCGGAATCCTTGGCGCAGTGTTCCCGCGCCGTTCTGACCGGGCGTGCCTTGGATCGCTTGCCCCGAGCCGCCCGTCTCGCCGTACAGGTTCCCGCCCGTGGCCTTCAGACCGCCGGGGTTCGGGAAGCGGTACGTCGTGATCGTCCCGAGCTGCACGGGCTGCGGTGTCGACGCGAGTTGCGCAGAGACGGTTCCGTCCTCGCCGAAGCTGACGGCCACCGCGTCGTCGGGAATCTGGATGCGCGGCTCGAGGTAGTAGCCCTCGGCCGTGACGAGCGAGCCATCGACGTCGCGGTGGAACCCACCGTCGCGCGAGTAGCGCAGTTCGCCGCTGGGCAGGCGCACCTGGAAGAAGCCGTCACCCTGGATCGCGATGCCGAGCGGGTTCGGCGTCGGTTCGAGTTCGCCCTGCTGGAAGATCTTCGTCGACCCGGACACTTCCGTGCCCGTGCCGAACTGCAGGCCGGTCGGATCGCGCTGCCCTTGCGCCGTGATGGCGCCCGGCTCACGGACGGTCTGGTAGAGCAGCGCGCGAAAGCCGAGCTCGCTCTTCTTGAAGCCGGCGGTGTTCGCGTTGGCGATGTTGTTGGCGATCGTGTCGACCTGCGACTGCTGGGCTTTCATGCCCGAAGCAGCGGACATCATGGCGCGGATCATGGGGGGAGCTCCTGTTCGGGCTATTGACGCGGCTGGTTCAGCCGACGGTAGGACTGTTCGATGGTGCGAACGGCGGTCGCCGCGCTCTCGAAGCCGCGTTGGACGGTGATCAAGGCGACGAGTTCGTCCATCGCCTCGACGTTCGAGTTCTCGAGGTTGCCCTGGCGGACGATTGCGTTCGCAGGCACCTCGCGCGCATTGGGCGGCGCGATCCAGCGACCGGAACCGGTCGGCGTGAGCTGCGACGGGTCCTCGAGGTCGACGATGTCGAGTTGGCCGACCGTGGTCTGGCCCTGCCGCACGCGACCGTCGGATTCGACGATCACGGGTTCGCCGGCGGGGCGCAGCGTTCCGCGGGAACCCTTCCACGCGACGGGCTGACCATCGGCCGTGACGAGCGTGCCCTTGTCGTCGAGGCGGAATGATCCGTCGCGTGCGTACGTGCGTCCGCGAGCCGTATCGATGGCGAACCAACCGCGACCTTCCAGCGCCAGGTCCAGCGGGTTGCCCGTCTCCTGGAGTTGGCCCTGCGACAGGTCCGAAGTTCCCCGCGTCGAGACGTGCGTGCTCTTCGATCCCGTCGTCGCGCGCAGCGCGTGCGTGAAGGTCAGCTCGCGCTTGTAGCCGCGCGTCGAGACGTTCGCGATGTTGTTCGAGATCGACTCGAGTCGTTGCTCACCTGCGCGGAGAGCAGATGTCGCGTTGTAGAGGCCGGTGTCCATACGCGCACTCCCAGGCAACGTGCGTGCCATCGAGCTCATGCGCCTTCACGGGCTCTCGAGTGCACATTGCCGCGTTCTATCGCGTCGTACTTTTCGGGGCCTGGAAAGGAACGCGCGCCATTTGCGCGCAGGCTGTCGCGGCTCTCGGCATGGTGACCCGTACCGATTTCGGGTTTCGATGGGAATCCGACTCGAATCGCTCCAGTCAGCCGGCAGTCAACCGATACAGAGGGCATGAGTATCTCCAGCCAGAACGGTGTGTCCGGCGTCCGGCCGGTGAATGCGGCTCAGTCCCTTCCCAAGAGGACCGACCCGCGCGAGACGACCTTCGGTGCCGGCGTGCCGGCGGATCTCGGCAAGCCCGAGGCCGCGCCGACGAAGGAAGGTCACGCGCGTCTGGAAGCGTTCTCGAAGAAGCTCGAGACCCGTTTCGACGGTGCGCTGAAGAACGAGAATCTCTCCGCTCGCCAGCGCGAGGCCCTCGAACAGGAACGCGATCGGTTCCACTCGTTGATCGCTCGCTTCGAGTCCGCGTACCTCGACGGTACGGGCGCTTCGAAGCAGGACGCCGCGGAGGGGATCAAGAAGCTCGTCGAGAGCTTCAGCAAGTCGGTGAACCACATCGTCTCCGGCGGTGAGATCCCGACGCCCACCGACGGTTCGGGCTCCAGCACCGGCACGACGAACAACGCCGGCCGCGGCCGCATCGACCTGGTCGGCTGAAACGGCGGCTGAAACGGCGGCTGAAACAGCGGCTGAAACGCTGCTGGATCGCGATCGAACACACGCGCGCCGCACGGCTCGCGCTCCATGAAGTCCACTGCGCGGCAAGGCCGGCGGTGGACTTCGCGTTTCCGGGTGGCGTGCGCGAGCCCTGCCTGTCGCGAAGTTCTGGCCTCCGGAAAAGCGCGACGGAAAACGCTGCGGCGCCATGCGCAACGACGGCCGTGAGCGGCACGAAACGCGGTTCGAACGCTTGGCACCGCGCTTGCTTGGACGCGTGCGATGATCACGCCCAAGTCGAACGTGCCGAGCGATGCTCCGACGCGCACCGACGTCCGCACGAGCGCACGCGCTGAGCGGCGAGAGGACTTCCACGAAGTTCTTTCCCGCGATCGCGCGCGCGCGGCGGAGCGCTCCTTGGAGCACGCTCGCACGCGGGACGAAGCGCGGCACGCGAGTCAAGACCGTGACGACGACCGCGTGCGCGCGCGCCGTGAGAAGGTCGACGGACACGCAGAGCGCACGGCACACGAGGATCGCTCCGACGTCGATCGCGCCGATCCCCAGTCACACACGAGCGCAACCGAAGAGACCGGCGCGGATGAGGGCCGTGACACAGCGCCCGCGGATGCCGAGGCCGGCAAGACCGTGAACGACGACCAGAGCGACGCGCCCACGCCCGGCAAGGCCAAGACGTCGCGCGAGCCCGCGTTGGTTTCCGGACCCGGTAACGTGAACCACCAGTCCGAGTTGCCGCTCGAACAGTTACTCGTCAAGACGCCTGGCGAAGTTGCGACCGATGCCGAGCTCCCCACGGACCCATCCGGCGGCGATCTCGGCGCCGGCGCGGATGGGGACGGCTCGCCGACGTTGTACGCGCCTGCGCTCGCTCGGACGAGCGTGGCACCGGTCAGCGACACCGTCGCACCGGCCGCGATTCCTTCGGCGCAGACCTCCACGGACGCGCAGGCTGTCGAGCTGCCGCGCGCCACGCACACGGCGACGAACGCCGACACGCGCGCCGGCCAGCAGTTCGTGGTCGCAAACGCGGTCACACCCGGTGCCGACGCCGTCGTCAAGCCGAACGAAGTTCCGCCGCAGCGCCTGACGCCCGCCGAACTGCCGCAGTTCCTGCAGTCGCTCGCCGTCCACGTCGACGCGCCCGCGGGCAGCGCGACGGTCGAGTTGGAACCGTTGGAGCTCGGTCGATTGACCGTCGAGCTCACGCTGCAACCCGAAGGCGGCCTGCGCGCCGAAGTCCGCGCCGAACGGCCGGACGGCTACGCGGCGATCGAAGCACGCCTGCCCGAGCTGCGCGCCTCGCTGATCGAGCGCGGCTTCGCCAACGCGGACATCCAACTCTCCCTCGGCCTGGCGCAACGCGAATCCCGCCGCGATGCGCCCTCATCGGGTCCACGACGCGGGCGCAGTGACACGAATCGACCGCTCGAAACCGAGCGCGTCCGCGCGCTCGTGCCGAACGGCGTCGGCTCCGTCGACCTCTGGGCCTGACCTCCACATCCCGACCGCAGGAATCCAAACATGAACCTCAACGGCATCTCCAGCAACGACCCGATCACCGGCGCGGCCTCGAACGCGCCTTCGGCGAACCTCGACAAGGACGCGTTCCTGCAACTGCTCGTCACGCAGGTGCGCAACCAGGATCCGCTGGAGCCCAGCGGTGGCACCGAGTACGTCGCGCAGCTGGCGCAGTTCAGCTCGCTCGAGCAGATGCAGAATCTCAACGACAACGTCGTCGGGCTCGCGCTGCTGCAGCAGAACAACGCGCTGATTTCGCAGCTCACCGCGTCGAGCACGCTGATCGGCCAGAACGTCCAGTGGACCGACACCGACACGGGCGCCGTGCACACGGGGCAAGTTTCTTCGATCAAAGTCGAGAACGGCCTCGCGCTGCTGCAGATCGACGGCGAGGACGTGCCGCTCGGCAACGTCACGCAAGTGCTCGGTCCGCCGACCGAACCGGACGCACCCGACGACACGAATGGCGGCACCGGCACCGGCGGCGACACGCCGCCCAC
>JBBQCC010000039.1:0-22257 GCA_038318285.1 Planctomycetota bacterium
CGACCCTGTCCCGTTTCCGCGCGTTGGCCGAGGCCGCGCGCGAGGAGACGATCCATGCCTGACTTCGCAGCGAGTTCCCAGTTGCCCGAGCCCAAGCGTCCCGAAACCAAGGGCCCGCTCGATCGCGAGAAGCTCCCGCCGACGAGCGAACCCCTTCCGCCGGCGCGCATCGCCGACGCGGCGCAAGCCGACATCGAGTCGGGTGCGGATGACGCGGGCGACAAGCGCTCTCGTCGTCTGTGGAAGAAGAAGGACATGCCCGGCGGGCTGTGGCTCAAGTGCGAGAGCTGCGGGCAGATGATCTACCGCAAGGAACTCGAGGAGAAAGGGCGTGTGTGCCCGGCCTGTGACTTCCACTTCACGCTGCCCGGTCGCGAGCGCGTGCGCATGGTGCTCGACGAGGGCAGCTTCGACGAGCGCTTCGCCGAACTCACGGCGATGGACCGCCTGAACTTCCAGGACTCCGTGCCCTATGCGCAGAAGATCGAGCGTTCCGTGGCCAAATTGGGCCAGAACGAAGCGCTGATCTGCGGCCTGGGCACGATCGAAGGACGTGGCGTCGTGCTGGCCGTCCTCGATTTCTCGTTCATGGGCGGCTCGATGGGCGAGGTCGTCGGCGAGAAGATCTCGCTGGCTTGCGACCTGGCGCGCAAGCACGGTCGCCCGCTGATCATCTTCACGAGCTCCGGCGGCGCGCGTATGCATGAAGGCATGCTGTCGCTGATGCAGATGGCCAAGACGAGCGCCGCGCTGGCGACGTTGAACGAGTCGGGCGGCTTCGCGATCTGCGTGCTGACGAACCCGACGACCGGTGGTGTCACCGCGAGCTTCGCGTCGGTTTGCGACATCACGCTGGCCGAGCCGGGCGCACTCATCGGATTCGCCGGTCCGCGTGTCATCGCTTCGACGATCAAGCAGGAGCTGCCGCCGGGTTTCCAGCGCGCCGAGTTCCTGCTCGACAAGGGTCAGGTCGACAACATCGTGCGCCGCAAGGATCTGCGCCCAACGCTCGCGTCGCTGATCGACTTCGGCGCCGGCGCGATCGGGCCCGAGCGCAGCTGACGTCTCCGCGAAGGCCGGGATCCCCGCTCAGAATCCGGCACGATTCGGCCGGGCGCGCCACACAAATCTGCTCGCTCGAGTGACGTGTGAAACCGGCGCGCTCGACCCGTTCGGTCACCCGCTGTATCCGCGATCGCGTGGTACCTTCGGGGGATGCACCCCGCACCCTTGCGCGTGGCCGTCACCCTGGCCCTCCTCGTCCCGGGTCTCTTTGCGCAAGCGGTGGTCGGCGTCACGAACGCCGGCCCGCACGCGCCCGCCGCACGCCAGTTGGGCCAGTTCCAGCACCTCGAGATCGCCGGGCATTCGCTGCCCACGGCGCCGCAGTTCGACTTCGTCCAGTCGTTCTTCGAGGGCGATGTGATCGAGGGCGCGCTGGACACCACGGTCTTTCCGCAGTGGATCGGCGTCACGACGAACGTCTGGGTGTGCGATCACCAGGACGCGGCCGCGTGGATGCTCGCGCCTTCGCTCGTCGACGTGCGCGGCGCGCCACAGTCCGTGTCGTTCGTCGCCGGCGGCGTCCCCGTGAACCGCTTCACGCTCGACGTCGGGGCGCTCTCCGGGTTCGTCGGTGGTGGACTCGGCCGCGGTCTCGACGTCGTGATCGACGCAGACGGGGACGGCACATTGTCATTCGGTGACTGGATCGACGGCGGGACTGCCGAGCCGGGATTGTGGCTCCTCTACCCGACGGCCGTGCAAGGTCCGTACGCGATCACGGAAGTGCTCTACAGCGGCGGTTCGTTCCTGGGGCAGGACCTCTACTACCCCTCGAACATCGACACGCTGGGTGAGCTGCCGCTCGTCGTCGTCAGTCACGGCAACGGCCACAACTACCAGTGGTACGACCACATCGGGTTCCACCTGGCGTCGTACGGCTACATCGTGATGAGCCACCAGAACAACACGGTGCCGGGCGTCGTGCAGGCCTCGACGACGACGTTGACCAACACGGATTATCTCCTGGGCAACTTGGCGACGATCGCGGGCGGTGCGTTGCTCGGTCACCTCGATCGCCATCGCATCGCGTGGATGGGGCACAGTCGCGGCGGCGAGGGCGTCGCGATCGCCTACGATCGACTCTTCGACGGCACGTACTCACCGACGAACTTCTCGATCTCCGACATCGTGTTCGTCAGCAGCATCGCGCCGACGGACTTCCAGGGTACGAACGTCGCGAACCCGCACGGCGTGCCCTACCACCTGTGGACCGGCGGCGCGGACTCCGACGTGAACGGCTGCGCGGATTGTTCGTTGTGCCAGACGTTTCACCTGCACGAGCGCGCCACCGGACCGCGATCTTCGATCTCGCTGCACGGCGCGGGACACGGCGCCTTCCACAACAACAGCGCGAGCGGGCTGTTCGCGGCGGGGCCCTGCCAGCTCACGCGCACGGACGTGAACACGATCATGAAGGCGTACCTGCTGCCGCTCGTGGAGTGGTACGTGCGCGGAAATCCGGCCGGCCGCGAGTGCCTGTGGCGTCAGTGGGAGGCGTTTCAGAGCCCCGGTGTGCCCACGAGCCCGTGCGTCGTCGTGGACCTGATGCACCGCGAGATCGCGTCGGATCGCCTCGTCATCGACGACTTCGAGACGAACAGCGACATCGCTCTGTCCAGCTCGGGCGGCGCGGTGACGTTCGACGTCCAACACGCCGCCGCCGGTCGGCTCGATGACCCGGGCACCACGTTCACGGACTCCGCGGCCGAGCCGATGAACGGCATGACGTTCTCGGGCGGGGTCTTGGACGTCACGAACGGGATGGTGTTCGACTGGAACACGCTCGACGAGCAGATCGCGTTCGCGCTCGTCCCTGGGCTCGCGGACACCACGGACTGGGACTTCGTTTCGTTCCGTGCCTGTCAGGCGACGCGTCACCCGTTGACCGTGGCCGACCTCGGCGACCTCGACTTCAGCGTGCGCCTGCGCGACGCGAACGGCGCGACGGGCGAGGTGCGCATCGGCGCGTACGGCGGCGGCATCGAGGAACCCTACCAGCGCAGCGCGTGCGGCTCCGGCGCCGGTTGGGCGAACGAGTGGGAGACGGTGCGCGTCCCGATCGCGGACATCGTGCGCGTTTCGAACGGGCTCGATCGCACGCAGCTCGTCGCAGTCGAGCTGCTGTTCGGACCCAACCACGGCTCGACGCGTGGGCGACTCGGACTCGACGACGTGGCCTTCACGCGCAACTGAGGAACTCGACGACCATGAACAAGATCACCGTCTTCTCGTTTCTCGCCGCGTCCCTCGTGGCGATCGGTTCTCTGGCGCTGCGTGCGTCACCTGAGCGCGACCCCACGCCGGCCGAGCGTCAGGCCGCTCCCGTGCGTGCGCTGGTGTACGCGCGACCTTTCGTGCTCGCGCGGCCAGCGGTGCACGTGTGGCGCGCCGAGCAGCCCAGCTACGACGCCGGCTACCTCGTCGTTCTCGACGTCGATCCGGACTTCGTTGCGCCGCGACAGACCGAGGAGCCGGTCCTGTACGCCGGCGCCGAAACGGTCGAGCGCGTCAGCCACGCCGCGGTCAGCGGCCGGGTCGTCGGCATCGTGCCCTGCGCGCGCGGCGCGGACGGGCGACCGGCGCTCGACCTCGCGTCGACGACGTTCTTCTTCGGGCCCGAGTCCCTGCCCGAGCGCATCCACGCGATCGAGGCGCAGCACGAGCTGCAGCGCGCGGCGCAGAGTGGGACGCGACCGTTCCCCGAGGTCGAGGTGCGCGCCGCGCTCGCGCTCGGCGGCGAGATGCTCACGCTGCCCTCGCGCGACGAACTCGACGAGAACGCGGCCCTGCTCGTGCTTGAGAACGCGCCGGAGGACCAGGACGTGGGCCTTGGGATGCTCGCGCCGCGCGTCCGCTGAACGCGGTCCTGCGTCAGGATCCGCGCACGAAGCGCATCACCCACGAGTCGAAGCGATCCTGCTCCGCGCCGTTCCGTGCCAGCGATCGCGCGGCCGCGCGCCGGTTCCAGGCCAGGAGGAAGGGCCCGAGCACGCCGTGCAGCTTCGTGGCGTCGAGGTGGTTCCACTGCGGGACCGGGTCGCTGAGCTGATAGCCGCACCAGGCTTCGAAACGGAAACCGCGGCGCTCTAGTTCGGCTCGCGCGTCCTCGCGGCGCATGCCGTTCATCTCGCGGATCGGTAGCAGCGGCTTCTCGCGCCGACGGCGCAACATGCCCTTCGAGCCGGGATGGATGTCGCCGATGACCAGCGTCCCGCCGGGTGCGGCGGTGCGCGCGAGCCCGTCGAACCAGCGCCCCGTGTCGCGCGCGAAGCTCACGACGCCCGACGACAAGACGAGGTCGTACGGCGCTTCACCCGCCGCCGGGAACGGCGGGTCCTCGCCGAAACCCGTGCGGCCGACGCAACGTGCGACGCCGGCTTGCGCGGCGTTTTCCTCGGTGATGCGCACCATTTCGGGGCTCGGGTCGAACGCGGCCAGTTCGGGTGAGCTGCCGCGCGACTGCGACGCGAGCGCCGCTTCTATGCCGACCCAACCGGCGCCGCAGCCAAAATCGAGGATGCGCGCCGCGCGCTGACCGGGCGCCATGTTCGCGACGAAGCGCCGCATCCAACGGAAGTGCGCGTAACCCGGGCGCCCGGGCTCGCCGTTCCAACCCGACGCGTTCTTGTCGAATTTCGCTACGGTCGCCGCGGGCGCGAGCACCGCAGTGCGTCGACGCGCGGCGACCAGCACGCCGCTCGCCGCGACGATGACACCGCGTGCCTTCACGACCGGCGGGAGCAGCGTGGTTCCGTCGAGCGTGCGCCGCTCGATCCCGGACGGCGAGGCGCGATACAGCGCGGAGACGTGCCAGTCGGGCCACAACGCGTCGCGCAGTGCGGCGAGGCGCGCGTCGGTCGGCGAACCGGTCACGACGACGAGCAGCCAGCCGTCCTCGGCCGCGGCCTTGCGTGCGTGTTCGAGGATCTTCGGTGCCGCGGCGACGGGATCCGCGCCGTCGTTCAGCGCCGCGAGCGCGCTCGTACCGCTCGTCCGCGCGGTCGGCGGATCCGCGGGGGTGCGCGCGCTTTCGACGGTGATGCCAAGGTCCTCGAGGGCTGGCGCCCAGGGCCGGGGCGAAACAGGTGCGGTGACGGGCGCGCTCATCGGGTGCGGCTCCCAGGCGGCGCCTGCTTGGGGCCGGCCTTCTTGGACGCGAACTTCTGTGGCGCGGTCTTCGTGGATGGAGTCGGCTGGGCTCGCTTCGCCAGTGCGCGCGCGCGTCGCGCGGCGCGCGTCGCGACCTTCTCTTCGTACCGCGCCGTGCGCCGCGCGGCCTCGATCGCATGCGCTTCGGGCGCTTCGCGATCGGGGCGCATCGCCAGCGAGATGGAGTAGGCGACGTCGTCGCCGGCACAGAACACGGAGTGCATGCAGGTCTTCTCGAGGCCGGAGTTCGGGAGCAGGATCGCGTCGCCCGCGCGCAGGATCGCGCCGTGTCCCGCGTCGGCGAGGAACGCCGTGAATTCGGGCCCGCGATCGACGATCGGGCCGAGTGCGCCGCAACCGGGTCGCGCGATCTCGCGGCGCAAGCGTTCGCCGTCCGCGAGCAGCGCACGGAATCGCTTCCAACCGCCGACGAAGGGCGCTCCGCGCGTCTCGAAAATCTGCGCGCGCACCCAGGGCAACTCGCCCTCGTCGAGCGCGTCGGCGAACTCGACGATGCGCGTGGCGAGGTCGTCCGTCGACAGCGCCAGCCACGCGGTCGCGCCCGACAGCTGCACGTAGCACACGCCCAATTGTCGGAACGCGCCGTGGTCGGCGGCGTCCTCGACGAACGCGTCGTGGTGGAACAGCGCTCCGCCGCCGGGCGCGTTCCAGTACGCCAAGGCCTGCGTGAACAGCACGGCCTCGCCGGCGAGCTTTTCGACGAGCTGCACGAGCACTGGGTTGGCCGTTGCGATCGCCGTCTCGGGCAGCATGCGCCCGGCGAGTTCGGCGACCAGCCGGTGGTCGAGCAGGTCGCGTCCGCCGTCGTCGGCGCCCTCCTTGCCGTGACCGAAGCGGATCCGTAGCGAGCGATCGTCCTCGTGCGTCGATAGCCACGCCGACTTGCATCACAGCTTGCGCGCGGACGCCGTGCTGCCGGCGGGCGGCAACGCGTGCAGCGCGACGCGCTCGATGTCGCGTTCGGGATCGACGAGCCGCGCCCGGCTCGGCCGCACCTCGAAGTCGGGCGCCGTGCGGTCCGCGGACTCCGCGAACCAGTCGGCCAGTCCACCACGTTCGGTGAGCGCTTCGTGCAGACCGCCCGCGGCCTCGATCTCCGGCGTGAACGCGTCGAGCAGGTCGCCGGCGATGTCCCGCAGCACGATCGGCCGCGCGGCGTGCCAACGCTCGGCGCACAGCGACTGGAACGCGCGCGTTCCGCGTTTGGGGAACGCACGCCGCGCCGGCGTGCGCTGCCCATCCAGCTCGGCCCAGTCGCCGTGGTCGCGACCGCGACGCTCGAGGTGCACGGACGCCGTCGCGCAGGCTTCGATGGACGCGAGGTACTCGTCCTCGTCGCGGTCGGTCCAAGACACGACCGGGTTCGCGCAGGGCATCGCGTCGCGGTCCTCGGCGGCGAGGATCGCGTGCAGCAACGCGCTCGGAGAGGCGTTCTTCGTCGAGGGTTCGCTGCGCGGCACTCCCGGGGAGTGTACGCAGGCGAACGGCCCGCTCCAGGGTAGGATCCGCCACTCGTGTCGAGCATGAAGCAGGCTCCCGACAAAGCGCACGTGACGTGGCGGGTCCTGGGGCTCGAACAGGGCGTCGCCGCAGCGGAATCGGAGCTCCTCGAGCGCGCGGCGCGCGAGATCGGCGCCCGACCCGACCAGGTGCTGGGAGCGCGGATCGCGCGCAAGTCGCTGGATGCCCGTCGTCGGGACGGCGCGCACCGGCTGCGTTTCGTGGCGCACGTCGATGTCACGACGTCGAGTTCGTTCCACAGCCCGCGACTCGACCGCGCGCTCGAATCGCGGCGCGTCCAACCGGCGCCGCCCGCCGCGACGGGGATGGTCGAAAGCGTCGACCCCAGCGCCCAGACGGCCCACGTCGCGATCGTCGGCACCGGTCCGGCGGGCGTGTTCGCGGCCTGGATCCTGGTGCGCCACGGCATCGCCGTGACGCTGGTGGACCGCGGCAGCCCGATCGAGCGGCGCGGGCGCGAGCTGGTGGCCTTCCACCGCACGCGCACACCGAACCCCGAATCGAACCTCCTGTTCGGCGAGGGCGGCGCGGGCACGTACTCGGACGGGAAGCTGTACACGCGCGTCGACGATCCGCTGGAGGAGACGTTGCTGGAGGAGCTGGTCGCGTGCGGCGCCGAACCGAGCCTCGTGTACGACGCGCGCGCCCACGTCGGCACGGATCGGCTGCACAAGATCCTGCCCGTATTCCGCGCACGGCTCGAAGCGCTGGGCGCGCGGTTCGTGTGGAACACGCGCGTCGAGAAGCTGGTACGGGGTGCCGACGGTCGCGTGCGCGCGCTGGCCACGAACGCGGGCGAGATCGCCTGCGACGCCGCGATCCTCGCGCCGGGACACAGCGCGCGCGACACGTGGGCGGCGCTGCACGAGCAGGGCGTCGTATTCGAGGCCAAACCGTTCCAGATCGGCGTGCGCATCGAACATCCGCAGGATCTCGTCGATCGTGCGCGACACGGGACGGGTGCCGAAGCCGATCTGCTCGGCGCGGCGAGCTACGCGTTGGTCGCGCGCGGCGACGAGGGCGCGGCGGGCGCGCACAGCTTCTGCATGTGTCCCGGCGGACGTATCGTCGCCAGCGTGAACGAACCGGGGTTCCTGTGCACGAACGGCATGAGCAACTCGACGCACAGTTCGCGCTGGGCGAATGCGGCGATCGTCACGACGGTCGGCGAGCGCGAGTTCGGACCGGGCCCGTTCGCCGGCGTCGCGTACCAACGCGAACTCGAAGCGCGGTTCTTCGAATCGGGCGGCGCCGACTATCACGCACCGGCGCAGCGCGCGTCGGACTTCCTCGCCGGCCGCACGTCGAACGGGGAGTTGCGTTCGAGCTACGTACTCGGCCTCGCGCCGCAGCGCATCGACGAGTTGCTGCCGGCGAACCTGCGCGATGCGCTGGCGGTCGCGCTGACGCGATTCGACCGCACGATCCCCGGATTCGCCGGTCCCGAAGGACTGCTCGTGGGCCTCGAATCACGCAGTTCGGGGCCCGTGCGCATGCTGCGCGATGTCACGACGCGCCGCGCGGTCGGCTTCGCGAACCTGTTTCCGGTCGGCGAGGGCGCGGGCTACGCCGGCGGGATCATGAGCGCGGCGCTCGACGGGGCGCGGACCGCGCTCG
Source organism: Planctomycetota bacterium (assembly GCA_038318285.1). Taxonomy (GTDB): domain Bacteria; phylum Planctomycetota; class UBA1135; order UBA1135; genus JAEUHZ01. The sequence goes on from JBBQCC010000039.1 coordinate 8,374, forward strand.
CGCTGCTCGAACGCGGCATCCGCTGACGGCGCACGAGATCCGCTGGCGGCGCACGAGATCCGCTGGCGGCGCGCAGGGCGTCCGTTACCCTTCCCGACCCCATGCCGAACACGAAACCCGCTCGACGCGACCCCTCGGACCGCAAGGTCACGACGAAGAGTTTGCTGGGCATGAAACAGCGCGGCGAATCGATCGCGGCGCTGACCGCTTACGACCACACGATGGCGCAGCTGCTCGATCGAGCCGGTGTCGACGTCATCCTCGTGGGCGACTCGGTCGCGATGGTCGTGCAAGGACGCGAGACGACGGTGGCGGTGACGCTCGACCAGATGCTGTACCACGCATCCCTCGTGTCGGCCGGTGTCGAGCGCGCGCTGGTCGTCGGGGACCTTCCGTTCATGACGTACCAGGTGAACGCCGACGAAGCGCTGCGCAACGCCGGCCGCATGGTGAAGGAGTCGGGCGTCGAGGCCGTGAAGGTCGAAGGCGGCGGTACGATCTGCGAGACGGTGCGACGCATCGTCGAGGTCGGCATTCCGGTCATGGGTCACCTGGGCCTGACCCCGCAGTCGATCCACAAATTCGGCACGTACCAGGTGCGCGCGACGAGCGACGAGGAAGCCGATGAAGTCCGTCGCGACGCGCTGGCGCTGCAGGACGCGGGCGCGTTCGCCATCGTGCTGGAAAAGATCCCGGCCAGCGTCGCCGAGGAGATCGCCGGATCTCTCAAGATCCCCGCGATCGGAATCGGCGCGGGGCCGGGCTGCGACGGACAAATCTTGGTGAGCCACGACATGCTCGGGCTCTACACGCGCTTCCACCCGCGTTTCGTGCGCCGTTACGCGCAACTCGGCGAGGAGATGATGGGGGCGTTCCGGCGCTACGTGGGGGACGTGAAGGCCAAGACCTTCCCGACGAAGGACGAGAGCTACTGATTCAGCGCGGAGGATTCGGCGCTACGGATGAGCGCGGCCTCGGTCCGATGAGGGGGATCCGGGTTCGACGCGAACCCGCCGATCCCCATGAAAAAGCTCCTCGTCGTCGACGATTCCAAGGTTGTGCGCGGCATCGTCGTGCGCGTCCTCCGCGAAGCCGGTCTGGGCGACGACGGGATCGTCGAAGCCGCGAGCGGGCCCGAAGCCCTGCGTCGCATCGGCACCGATCCTGCGATCGGCCTCGTGCTGTCCGACCTGCACATGCCCGGGATGAACGGCCTCGATTTCCTGCGCACGTTGCGCGAGCGGCGGACGAAAGCCGAGCTGCCCGTGCTGCTCTTGACGAGCGGCGACGCGCAGACGCTGGCCGCATTCCCGCTGGCGGATGGAGCGAACGGCTGGTTGCAGAAGCCGTTTACCGCGGATTCGGTGCGCACGGCCTGCGAGCCGTGGCTGACGCGCTCGAATCGCTGAGCGGAGCGGGATAGCGGTTGCGACTCGCCCGGAGCCGAACCGCAGAGCACGGGACTACTTCTTCTTCGACTTCGCGTCGCCGGCTTCTTTGGCCTTCGCGAACAGCGCGCCCAGGCTCGTCCCGAGCGGCTTCGAGTTCTGCGTGCGCAGCGCTTCGTCGATCACGGACGCGTCGACGGAATCCTCGGAGCCCAGCACGGCGCCACGCGGGTCGAGGCGCGACAGCGAGATGCGCGACCGGCCCGGTTCGACGGCGGCGACGCGCACGCTGAGTTCCTGACCGACCTTCACGGCGTCCTTGGGGTGACGCACACGTTCCTTGCCGAGCGCGCTCACGTGGATCAATCCCTCGACGCCGGGCGCGAGTTCGACGAACGCGCCGAAATCCATCAGGCGCGTGACCTTGCCCGTCACGATCGAATCGACGGCAAAACGATTCGCGACACCGGTCCACGGATCGGGCAAGAGCTGCTTCATGCCCAGACCGATGCGCTTGCCGCCTTCCTCGATCTTCAGGACCTGCACTTCGACTTCTTGGCCGGACTGCAGTGCCGAGTTGGCGTTCTCGATGCGCTGGTGACTGATCTGGCTGACGTGCACGAGGCCTTCGATGCCGCCCAGGTCGACGAACGCGCCGAATTCCTCGACGCGCGTGACCTTGCCCTTCAGCGTTTGGCCGACGGCGATGCGACCGACCGTCTCTTGGCGCGCGACGTCGCGCTCGCCCTCGAGCACCTTGCGGCGCGAGAGCACGATGCGTTTGCGTTCGCGGTCGACCTCGACGACCTCGCACGTCAGCACTTGGTTCAGGTACTGGCCGAGATTCTCTTCACGGTGCAGGCCGACCTGCGAAGCGGGCAGGAACGCGCTGACGGCGCCGACGCGCGCTTCGAGACCGCCCGTGTTCTGGCCGGTGATCTTCGCCTTCACGAGCGCGCCCGGTTGCACGTCGTCGCCGATAGCGATCTCGGCCTTCGCGACGTAGCGCGAGAGGATCCACAGATCGTCGTCTCGTCCGCGCAGCGCGAAATCGAACTCGTCGCCGATCTTCGGCGGTGTGGCGAAGTCGCCGATCGGCGCGACGCCTTGCATGCGCGGACCGAGCTCGACGAACACGTCGTCGCCGCGCACGTCGACCACGGTGCCGCGCTGCGAATGCCCGCCGCCGCCTCGTTTGGCGCCGGCGCCTTTCGGCGCGCGTTGCGGCTGGTCGAGTTCCTGCAGGTTGAGTCCGTCGAGCGCCGCGTCGATCTCGCGCGAGAGCGGATCGTCGGAGGCGGGTGAGTTGGGCGTGTTCGTCGTCATGGGGGGATTTCGGCGCACAGTCTCCGCGCCGCGGGACGGCGCGGCAAGTGCGGCGCCCGCCGGAAACGAGAAACGGGGTCTCGCGCCGCCGCGAGACCCCGTTCGGGCGGGCCGATGGGCCCGCCCCAGCTCTGGGATCAGAGCTTCACGTACTCGTAATCGAGCGCCGTGTCGTTGACGCCCTTCGGCGGCGGCGCGATCCATCCGGCCATCTTGCCGCGCTCGGTCACGGGCACCATCAGCGACTTGACGTAGGCGCGGTCGGCGTCGGTCGGCAGCCACTGGGTCATGCCTGCGTTCCAATCGGCCTCGGACAAGAGCTTGCCCTCGAGGTCGAAGCGGCCCGCGGCATAGTCGCCGATCTTGCGGTTGAAGCGGCGGTGCGGAAGAGAGAAGCGGAAGTCGACGCCGTACTTCTCACAGATGCGGTTCCAGTAATCGATGCCCTTCTGGTTGTCCTTCACGTACTCGTCACGCAGGACCTCGTTCATCGCGTTGCGCAGCGGCACGGCCTCGTGGACGAGCTTGCCGTCCGTGAAGCGGTCCAGCTCGTAGATGTCGTTCAACGCCTTGTGGTCGCTGTAGCGGTCCTCGTACGCGCGACCCTTGAGGCCGCCGGAGAAGAAGTTCGCCGAGTTGCTCGACACTTCGGCGCCGTACAGGTCGGTGGACGAGCTCGCCCAGTAGTTGATGTAGCGCTGGATGAGATCGAACGGGATGCCGCCGAAGTCCTTCACGTCGCGGCCGGGGTGCTCGGTCGTCAGCTGGCACGTGCGCTCGATGACGCGGCCGACGCCCGTCTGGCCGACGAACATGTGATGCGCTTCCTCGGTCAGCATGAACCGGCACGTGCGGGCGAGCGGATCGAAGCCCGATTCGGCCAGCGCCAGCAGTTGGAACTTGCCGTCGCGGTCCGTGAACATCGTGAAGCAGAAGAACGACAGCCAGTCCTGACAGGGCTCGTTGAACGTGCCCAGGATGCGCGGATGGTCGGCATTCCCGCTGCGACGCTGCAGCAGTTCCTCGGCTTCCTCGCGGCCGTCACGACCGAAGTACGTGTGCAGCAGGTAGACCATCGCCCACAGGTGGCGACCTTCCTCGACGTTGACCTGGAACAGGTTGCGCAGGTCATAGAGCGAGGGCGCGGTGTGACCGAGCAGTCGTTGTTGCTCGACGCTGGCCGGTTCCGTGTCGGCTTGCGTGACGATCAGGCGACGCAGCCAGTTGCGGTACTCGCCCGGCACCTGTTGCCATACGGGCTCCCCGAAGTGGTCGCCGAAGCCGATCGTGCGGTTCTTCTCGGCGTGGTTCATGAAGATGCCCCAGCGATAGTCGGGCATCTTCGTGAAGCCGTAGTGCGCCCAACCGTCCTTGTCGACGCTGATCGCGGTCCGCAGGTAGATCTCGTTCTGGTTGAAGTCCGTCGGCCCCATCGACTGCCACCAGTCGATGTAGGCGGGCTGCCAAGCCTCGAGTGCGCGCTGCAGGCGCTTGTCGCTGGCGAGGTCGACGTTGTTCGGGATCTTCTGGCTGTAGTCGATGCCGGTCATGGATCTGGTTCCTCGTGCTGGGGCGTGTTCTGTGTGGTGTTCGCGTGGTCGGGATCGGGGACGCGGATCAGGTGCGGTTGAAGTCGAACTCGGCCTTCTGCGGCGTGCCGTAGCAGGTCAACGCGCCGCGTTCACCGACGGCGTTGGGGCGTTGGAAGATCCAGTTCTGCCAGGCGGAGAGCCGCCCGAAGATCTTCGTCTCCATCGTCTCGGGGCCGGCGAAGCGCAGGTTCGCTTCCATGCCGGTCAACGCGTCGGGCGAGAACGCCGAGCGCTCTTCGATCGCGAGACGCAGCTCGTCGTCCCAGTCGATGTCGTCGGGCGCGTACGTCGCGAGGCCGAGTTTGTCCGCCGTCTCCGTGTCGAAGTCGGTCGTGTTCGCCAACACCGCGTCGACGGCTTCGGGCGTGCCCAAAAAGCGCGTCGCGAGCCGGGAGATGCCGTTCGACATCGGGAAGCGGCCGTCGTTGACCGCCGTGACGCCGAACACGGCGCCGCCGTCCTCGACGAGCTTCGCGTACGAGCGATCGCAGGCCAGCAGCAGTTCGAGGAACGTGCCGACGAACGTCGTGCCCTCTTCGGCGACGGCGTAGAAACCCTTCGCCGACAGGTCGACGCGCTTGAGCGTGCGGCGCACGAAGTTGGAGACTTCGCGCACGTACCAGTCCTTGGCTCCGGCGAGCAGCGCGTCCGTGGTGCGCAGCGTCGCGCTCGGTCCCTTGCAGCGCAGCAGCACCAGCCCGACCTCGGGATGATTCATGCGCAAGCGACAGATGGCGTCGTCGAGTTCGCGGAATGCGCGCAGCGCCCACCACGCGGAACCCGCAGCGCGCGCGGCCTTCTCGTCCTTCGGGCAGGTGTCCGGCGCGGTGATCGTCAGCTCGGCGTTGCGCGCTTCGGAGTCGACCGTGAACTCCACGTATTGATACGCGAAGCGCCGGCCGGTCGCCGTCGGCGTCTCCTCGGGCTCGATCGCCTCGAGTTGCACGCCCGGTCCGTCCTTCTTCGACTGCGAATCGGCGAGGCGGCGCGCGCGTTCTCCGACGGCCGTGTCCCATTGCGAGAGCGCCGCGATTCCGTCGACGAGGTTCCACTCGACCGCGCGCTTGCCCTTGATACCCTCCGCGACGGTCGAGAACACATCGCAGCGATCGCGGCGAATCTTGCGCTTGTCCGTGATGCGGGTGAGTCCGCCGGTGCCGGGCAAGACGCCGAGCAGCGGGACTTCGGGGAAGCTCACGGCGCTGTTCCGGTCGTCGACCAGCAGGATCTCGTCACACGCCAGCGCGAGTTCGTAACCGCCGCCCGAAGCCGTGCCATTCAAGGCGGCGAGGAAGCGCAGGCCCGAGTGCTCGCTGGCATCCTCGATGCCGAGGCGCGTCTCGTTCGTGTACTTGCAGAAGTTGACTTTGAAGGCGTGCGCGGACGAGCGCAGCATCACGATGTTCGCTCCGGCGCAGAACACGCGGTCGAGCGCACCGGTCAGGACGACACAGCGCACTTCGGGGTGCTCGAAGCGCAGGCGCAGGATCGCGTCGGCGAGCTCGATGTCGACGCCCAGGTCGTAGCTGTTCAACTTGAGCTCGTACCCGTCCGTCTCGCCGCCCTGCGGATCGACGGCCATGCGCAGCGTGGCGACGTCTCCGTCGACGGACAGCTGCCAGTGCCGGTACTGGCTGGGGTGCGTCTGGAACCGGACGGGCGGGCGGGAGGTGAGTGTCGAGGCCATAGGCTGGTGTCGGGGAGGGGGGTGAAGTATAGTTCTCGTCCGCCGAATGAATGTGCATCATAACGCCCGAAGCCTGAAAGGCCAGCCTGCAGGTTCGCCCCGCGGTCGCGACGCCTCGCCCGAAGCGCAGCGTGCGCTGCGCGATCTCGGCCAGCGTCTGCGCGAGCGGCGCGAGGCGCGCGAGCTGTCCGTGTCGGAGCTGGCGCTGCGCTCCGGCGTCTCCCGGCGCTACCTGACGGACGCCGAGGCCGGCCGGGCCAACCTGAGCGTCCTGCGCCTCTTGGACCTGGCACGCGCCCTGGACGTCCCGGTGCAGGACCTCGTGCGCGCCGCGCCGCCGCCGCGCGAACGCATCGCGCTGCTCGGCCTGCGCGGCGCGGGCAAGTCCACGCTGGGCCGCCAGCTCGCCCTGCGTCTGGAAGTGCCCTTCGTCGAGCTCGACGAACGCGTCGAAGCGTTGGCCGGCGCGTCGCTGGGGGAGGTCTTCGCCTTGCATGGGGAGGCCGGCTACCACCGCTTCGAGGCCGAAGCCCTGGAGCAGGTCCTGAGCGAGGGCGAGCGCCTCGTGCTGGCCACGGGCGGATCGATCGTCACCCGCGCCGAGACGTTCGGCCGTCTGAAGCGCGCCTGCCGAACCGTGTGGCTGCGGGCCAGCCCGGCCGAGCACTTCGAGCGCGTGCAGGCCCAGGGCGATCGACGTCCGATGGCGGACCGGCCGCGCGCGCGGGCCGAACTGGAGGCGTTGTTGGGGGAGCGCGAGTCCCTGTACGCCCAGTGCGAGGCCACCGTGGACACCCGCGGCAAGGCGCCGGCCGAGGCGTTGACCGCGCTCGAGACGGCCGTCGCATCCCCGTCCTAATGGCGGTGCCGCGGAGCGCGGAACCCAGTCGGCTCGCCATCCGTCCAATCGGGGAGCGGCAGGCTCGAGGGCAACCTCCCCGTTGCGTCCGGGAAGAGAACTTCGATGAGGAAAGCCTCATTGAGTTTTGTAGACACCCCGGCAAAAACTGCCGACTATCCCGGCGATTTCTTAGAAGTTCGCAAATGCGAGTTCGCCCTGACCGACGTACGCTGGTGATAGCCCCCTGAGGCGCGGCGGCTCGACAGTTGCCTGCGCACGCTGCACCTAGCGCTCCACTCCCACCCCACCTCCTCTTGGCTCTTACTGCAACTCGTCCCTGAGCGTGCAGCCCCGACTCTCACCATGAATACCCTTCGCACTTCCTTCGTCGCGCTCGCCCTCGTGGGCACCGCGCTCGGCGCTTCCGCCCAGACCCAACAGGTCTGCTTCACGGACAGCATCCCCCTCCAACCCACGAACTGGTCGAACACCGTTTCGATCCCCAAGTTCGACCCGAACCTGGGCACGCTGCAGACGATCAACTTCAGCCTCACGGGCAACGTGCAGGGCAGCGCGCGCGCCGAGAGCCTCGACGCCGCGCCTTCGATGGTCACGACGTCGTTCTCGGCGAATATCACGCTGACGCGTCCCGACCTGACGCCGATCGTCGTCACGCTCCCGATCGCGAACTTCAACGACGCGTTCACGGCCTTCGACGGCACGATCGACTTCATGGGCACCTCGGGCGCGACGCACCCGAACATCAACGTCACCGACACGCAGATGCAGGTGTCGCCGCCCCCGTTGAGCGACCTCGCGCTCTTCACGGGCGTCGGCAACATCGTTCTGCCGGTCACGGCGAACGGCTCGTCGGTCGCCACGGGCGCCGGCAACCTGATCACGCAGTTCCAGACGGACGCCGCGGCGATCGTGCAGGTCTGCTACACGTACCTCCCGAACAACCCGCCCACGATCCAGTGCCCGGGCCCGCTCATGGCGAGCGTCGGCGTGCCGATCTCGTTCCAGGTTTGCGCTTCGGACCCCGACGCCGGTGACATCGTCACGATCACGGCCTCGAACGTGCCCGCGGGCATGACGTTCACGCCGCCGCTGCCGGCCTCCGGCAACCCGATCTGCGTGACCGTCGACTGGACGCCGGCCGCCAACCAAACCGGCGTGTTCTCGGTCGTCTTCACGGTGACGGACCAGTCGCAACTGAGCTCGACCTGCACGGTCACGATCACGTCGGCGGAATGCCACCTGCTCGTCTCGGGCGGCGTCGGTAACTCGGACCAGTCGATCTTCGGCCACCTCTACAACACGCAACTGGCCGGCCTGCGCCACTCTTACCCGGTCACGATGGTCGACATGCCGTCGTTCGGTTGGGATCAACTGCCGCAGACGATGACCGTCCAGGTCGTCATGTACAACCCGCTGATGTTCCCGACGAACCCGGACCAGTTCAGCCGCGCGATGCGCGTCACGAAGACGGGTTTCGGCACGGTCTCGACCGAGTACTTCGGTAACCGTGACGGCATCGGCCTCCGCGCCGACGTCTTCACCGTGAACGGCCAACCGCGCATCCGGTTCCCGTTCCGCATCGACGGCATGTGATACCGATCGGATCCGTCGAAGCCCGCGCGAGCGGGCTTCGCATCAGCCGACGCCCGCGCGAACGGGCTCCATGGCAGGCGGCGCGGCCCTCCGGAAACGGGGGGCCGCGCTCCGTTTGGCGGGGAGCCGCGTCCGCGCGATGTGCGTCAGCCGCCGCGGCGCGCGATGAGGCCGGGCAAGCAGAGCAGGACCGAGGCCATCACGACGCTGGGCCCGACGGGCAGATCCCATTCGAGTGCCGCGGCTTCGCCCGCGATCGCGGACACGAGGCCGATGCCGGCGGAGATCGCGACGAAGCGCGGCATCGAACGCGCCCAGCGACGCGCGGCGAAGGGCGGCAAGACGAGCAGGCCGAACACGAGGATCGGTCCGAGCGTCAGCGTGCCCGCCGCGACGGCGAGGCCGACGAGCGTGTGGAAGAGGACCTCGAAGGACGTCGCGCGCTTGCCCAGCACCACGGCCGTCTCGCGATCGAAGCTGGTCAGCAGCAGATCGCGTCCGAACCAGATCAGCGCCGCCGCGACGACGATCAGTGCTGTAGCGAGCAATTCGAACTCGTGCACACCGACGCCCAGCACTTCGCCCTGCAGCAACTCGTCCACGGGCCCGCGTCCGATCGGCGACATGCGACCGAGGATCAGGACGGCTGCGCTCGCCGCGGCGAAGCCCGCTGCCGCGCGCGCGGTCTCCGATCCGCCGCGCTGCCCCGTGGTCACGAGCATCAGGATCCCTCCCAGCGTGAAGATCGCGCCCCAGATCAGCCCGAACGTGGACGCGGCGTGCGGGTCGTGCAGCGCGGCATCCAGCGTCAGCCCGCCGAGACCGATCGTCTCGATCCACCAGCCCAGGATCGCGTAGGCGAACACGACGCCGGCGGCGGCGAACTGGGGCAGCACGATCCCGTGGAAGCTCGTGCGTCGCACGAACAGATAACTTCCGACCATCGGCAGCACGATGCCGGCACAGATCGCCGAGAGCAGCGGCCAGAGGAACAGGTCGATGCGATCGACCCAGGTGATGTCATCCATCCAGGCCCTCGTCCTCGCCGGCCGGCGCAGATGCGTACAAGCGGTCGAGCCGTTCCGGTGCGAGCAGGGCCTCCGTGCTGCCGCGCTCGACGCGCCCCTCCGAGACCCACAGGATCTCGCGCGCCGCCTCGCGCAGGAGGCCGATCTGGTGGCTGACGATCAGTACGGCCAAGTTATCGCGCGCGTTCAACTCGACGAGCAGGTCGAGGATGCGCCGCTGCGCGCCGCGATCGACACCGCTCGTCGGCTCGTCGAGCAGCAGCACGTTCGGCTCGCACAGCAGCGCGCGTGCGAGCAAGGCGCGCTGCCTCTGACCACCGGACAGACCCGCGAAGGGGGCGCCCAGCTTGTCGCTCAACCCGACGCGCTCGATCGCGGCGCGCGCGGCCAGCCGCTGCGCCAAGCTCAACCGCCGCGTGCCCTGCAGCGTCCCGTACGCGCCCATCTCGACGACGTCCTCGAGGCGCAGCGGGTAGATCGGGTCGAGCGATTCCCGCTGCGGCACGTAGCCCAGGCTCGCCCCCGCGCGCTCGACGCGACCGGCGAGCGGCGGCACCAAGCCGAGCAGTCCGCGGAACAGCGTCGTCTTCCCGGCGCCGTTCGGACCGACGATGCCGAGGAAATCCCCCGGGTGCACTTCCAGGTCGACCTCGGACACGATGCTGCGCCCGCCGTAGCCGAACGCGGCGCCCGAGAGGCGCAAGAGATTCGGCATGTCCTGTCGACCTACTTCTGCGACGCCGTCGTGCCGAACGCCTTCGCGAGGCGGTCGTGGATCAGGTCCTGCATCCCGATCCACGTGTCCGTGCCCGCGATGCCGCCGCACTGATTCGGCAACTCGACGACGCGCGCGCCCGTCGCCTTGGCGACTTGCTCGACCTCGCCGCCGTTCGACCAGGGCGCGGTGAGGATCGTGACGTCGCCGGCCGCCTTCATCTTCGCGACGAGTTCGGCGAGGTGGCCGGGCGTCGGCGGGATGCCGGGCTTCGTCTCGAGCGTGCCGACGATGTCGAGGCCGTACAGCGCCGCCAAGTAGTCGAACTCCTTGTGGTAGACGACGATCTTGCGACCGGACCAGTCCTTCGACGCGGTCTTCCAGCGCTCTTCGGCCGCATCGAGCTTCTGCGCGTACTCCGCAGCGCGCGCCTCGTACGTGGCCTTTCCATCGGGATCCACGGCGACGAGCCCGGCCAGCACGCGGCCCGCGATCTGTCGCCCGCCGCGCGGGTCGAGGTTCAGGTGCGGGTTGCCGTCGGGGTGCACGTCGCCATCCTTGCGCGTCACCGTGGTCGGGATCTGGATCGCCTCCCAGCCCACCGATGTGTTGATGAAACCCGGCGCTCCGGGCCGGATCTTCGGGTTGTTCGCGTTCTCGAGCAGGCCCGGGAGGAAGCCGCTCTCGAGCGAAAGTCCGATCTGCACCAGCGCGTCGGCACGGCTCAACGCGACGAGGTGCGACGGTCGCGCGACGACGTAGTGCAGATTCTCGCGCCCCTTCGTCAGCGTCGTGACCTGCACGCGATCGCCGCCGATCTCGCTCGTGATGTCGCCCAGGTCGGGGATGGTCGCGACGACGCGCAGCTTGGAGGCAGTGCTGGCCTGCACACTCGTCATCGCGGCGGACACGAGCAGCAGGAGGGTGAGGAAAAGTCTACGGCCTGTGTGCATGTGGAATCGTGTGCATGTGTTCGTGGGATCGGTTGCGCGGGGGACGGGTGCCCGCTCACCAGTTCGTGCCGTGGCCGTGCGCACCGATGATCGCCGTGTACTGGATCGCGAAGCGCAGGGAATCGCCGTCCTGGACGTCCGTGTCGTAGCTCGACGCGACGAAGCGCAGGCGATGGAACTCGGAGAAGGCGCGCGTGTAGTACAGCTCGACCTCGCCCGCTTGGATACCGTCGCCGAGCTCGAGCTCGCTGTACTGCACGCCGACGGAGTGCTTCTGGTTCCAGGCCCAGTCCGTGAACGCGTACCAACCCGTCTGTGTGTCCCGGGCGAAGCCGGTCAGGGTGTCGTCGCTCGCATCGGCGGTGCTCATGTCGTCGATGCGCGCCACGGTGTCGCCGGTGTTCACCAGGAATTCCCCGCCGACCGTGAGGTTCCGGCGCGCGTCGTCGCTGGTCCACCCGTAGGTCAGATCGAGTCCGTACACGGAACTCGAGAGCCCCGTCTGCTCGCTGCCGTTCAACTCCGCCGATTCGTTCGGGATGAAGCGGCCGGAGACGCCGGCTTGAAACAGTCCGTTCTCCCCGACGTCGGTGAAACCGGTCAATCGCGCGGTGAAGTTCAAATCGCCGGCGTTTTTGCGCGAGGCGACGCTGACGGTCGGGACGCCCGCGACTTCATCGGACTCGGGGACGAGGCTGGCGAATGCGCCGACGGACCAGCGCACGACGGTCGTGTCGCCGACGCCGGCCCAGCCGTCGTACTCCAAGCCGTCGCCCTTGACCTCTTCGCCGAGGTACGTGCGCAGCACGAGCGGACGCTCCAGCGTGCGCAGCTCGTGGACGTGCGTCTGCATCTGCTTGCCGAAGTCGATGAAGATGCGACCGGCGCGCAGCGTCGTGTTCCCGCCCAGCCCCTTGTAGTGGACCGCCGCTTCCTCGATCGAGACGACGTCGCCGTCCGTCGCGCCGATGAAGTACGCCCACGCGTCGGGATCGACCCAGGCCTGCGCGCCGAACTCCAAGGTGCGCAACTGGGCGTCGACGCCGCTGTCCACGGAATCGTCGTCGGCGTGCAGGTAGTCGGCGACGGTGTCGACGACGAACGAGAACGCCGGATTGAACGTCGAGTCGAAGCGATCGGACTGGCCGCTCGCCGTGGACGTCTCGGATTTCGGGCTGGGCGTCTGCACCATCCCCGGCGTGGTGAACGCGGCTTGTTGGGCGGCACCGGTCCCGGCGAGGGCCGCGAGAGCGGCAACCGGGCTGAATCGGAGAGGGGTTGCTCGCATGGATCTCGCAGGGGTCGGCGGAGGCGTTCCGTCCGGTGCCGCTGCGAGTGATCCCCGCTCGTGCGCGGGAGTTCCCCGCGAAATCGCGAATCCTGGGCGAACTCGCCGACCCTCTCGCTCAGAGCGCGCAGAGTTCGGCGATCGACGCTTCGACGCTCGCCGCCAGCGCTTCGAGGTCGTAACCGCCCTCGAGCGCGAGCACGATGCGCCCCGCGCAGCGCTCGCGGGCGAACTGCGACAGCCACGCCGTCATCCGCCCGTACGCCGCGGTCGTCAGTTCGGTCTGCCCCAGCGGATCGTCGCGGTGCGCGTCGTAGCCGGCCGAGACGAGCACGAACTCGGGATCGAACGCTTCGAGGTCGCGCAGCACGACGTTCTCGAACGTCGCCAGCCACTCGCGGTCGCCCGAACCGGGCGGCAGGGGACAATTGCGCGTCGCGCCCTCGCCGGCACCGATGCCGCGTTCCGTCGCGCGGCCCGATCCGGGGTAGAGCGGCCATTGGTGCAGGCTGGCGAAGTAGACGTGCGCATCGCGCTCGAACACGTGCTGCGTCCCGTTGCCGTGGTGCACGTCCCAGTCGACGATCGCGACGCGCTCGAGCCCGTGGTGCTGGCGCAGGTGCGCGGCCGCGACCGCGACGTTGTTGAACGCGCAAAAACCCATGGCGGCGCCGCGTTCGGCGTGGTGTCCGGGCGGTCGCGCAGCGACGAACCCGTTCTGCCAGTGGCCCGACATCACGCGGTCGACCGCGTCCACGACGCCGCCGGCGGCGAGCAGCGCCGCGCGCCACGAACCGGACGACACGCGCGTGTCGCCCTCGTCCAAGAGGCGCGCGCCGGCTGCGATCGCGCGCTCGACCTCGGCGACGTGCGCCGGATCGTGCACGCGACAGAGCAGTTCCGGCGCGATCGGCGTCGCGTCCACGCGATCGAGGTGGCTCGCGAGGCCGCTCTCCGCGATGCGCGCCACCACCGCGCGGTGTCGGTCGGCGCGTTCGGGATGACCGGGGCCCGTGTCGTGCCTCTCCTGGTCAGCGTGCGCGACGAACCCGGTCCGCGAGCGCGTCATTTCAGTTCGAAGATGTCGCGGTACTTCGCGTGCTCGACCAGCTTCGCGAACGCCGGTTCCGTCTTCAGGTCGGCCAGCTGCTGCCGTGTCAGCGGCGCCTTCTCGAGAGCCTGTGCCGCTTCCTTCAGCTTGTTCGAACGCGCCAGGGCCTTCGCGAGCCCGATGTAGGCCGTGTCTTGGCGCGCGCGCAGATCGTCCGCGGACAGCTTGATCGCCTGGTTGTAGTCTTTGATGGCCTCGCGATAATCGCCGATCCGGTAGTAGACGTTGCCGCGCTCCTCGTACGCCGGGGCATACGTGTCGTTGCGTGAGATGCGCTCGTCGAACTCGCCCAGAAGGTCGCGCCGCGCGTTCTTGTCGCCGGCCAGCACGAGCACGACCAA
>JBBQCC010000040.1:0-21748 GCA_038318285.1 Planctomycetota bacterium
GAACGTGCCGGCGGCGAGTTCCTGGACCGCCGTCGGTGCGCGCATGCGCATCAGGCCGTCCGTCTCCGAGATGCTGCGCCCCTCACTCTCCAACTCGTCGCCGGCGATGGCGCGGAAGAGGTTCACGTACTCCCCCGTGCCCACCTCGGAATCCCATCCGCCGACGTCCCAGGCCTGTCCGAGCGAGGGCAAGATCCTCAGGACCGGCCCGCTGCCGATCTCGAAACCCGGCATGCCGCGCAGGTCGTGCACCTCGAGCACGATCGGCGGCGCGGCGGGTTCGCCGGGGGCCGCGGCTTGGATCAACGAGACGGCGAGGAAGAAGGACATCATCGGACTCCAGTCGGGAATGGGGCTCAGGGCCGGATCGCGGCCATGTGACGGGACAGTTCGCGGGCGACGCGCGCTTGCGCGTGCACACCGCCGTGATCGAGTTCGGGATCGGCGAGGATCTCGCGAATCGATCTGGCGCTGCGTTCGTTGAGGTCGCCGAGCAGACGGTCGACAGCGTCCGCTCCGCCGAGTGCCTGCAGTGCGACGAGGATCGCCGCGCGCAGTTCGCGTTCGCGCGTGTGTGCGAACGTATCGACGAGGCGCTCGGCGTCGTCCTGGTTGCCCTCGACGCCGCAGGCAAGGAGGGCCAAGCGGCGATCGCCCAAGTCGAGCAACGTGCTGTCGGAAAGCGCGACGAGACCGGGGATCGCACACGGCAGTTCCACCGTGGACAGCGTCTCCAAGAGCAGTTGTTGGTCGCGTTTGCGGCCGCTCGCGTCGTTCCCACGCGCCAATTCGACGGCACATTCGGGCCTCAGCGTGAGCAGCGCCGCGAGGGCCGTGTCGAGCGCCGGATCGGGATCGCGCGCGCCGATCTGCACGAGGACGGCTAGCGCCGCAGGGGATCCACAGCGCGCCAACGTCCGCAGTGCCTGCAGGTGCGTGCGCGGTTCGCCCGCGCGCGCAGCGATCCACGCGAACGCTTCGTCCGCGCGCACGCCGGTCGGCGGGATCCGCGCGAACGCGGCCAGCAGCGTCTCGGCACCGACGGACGGCCGCGGCTCGCGCACGATGGACATGAGTTGCTGCGCAGCACCGCGCGTCTTGGCCAGGGCCTCGACGGCCTGCGCGCGCGACGGACGTTCCTGTTCCGCCAGTCGCAGCAGCCCCGGAATCGCGTCCGGACCGATCTCCGCGAGCGCGTCGAGCAGTGTTCGCGTGCGTTCCGCGTCGATGAGCTGAGACTCTGGATCGATGCGACGCAGCGCGTCCTCGATCGCTTCGGCCCCGCGCGTGCCTCCGCGTTCGACGATCGCGCTCAGCGCTTGGTCGGCCGCCGCGCGCGCCGCAGGTTCGCTGACCAGCAGGTCGACGCGATCCGGTTGCACGCGCGCCAACGCGCGCCATGCCGCGGATGCGAGCTCGGGACGCCGTGTGGCCGTGCGCACGCTGCCGACGGAGAGGTTGTCCCCGCGCGCGGCGAGGTAGCGCAACGAACGTCGCGCCAGTTCGACGTCGTCCTCGCGCACGAAGCTCTCGGCGATGCGCACGATCGGCCAGTCGCCGCGCACGAGCTCGCCGACGCGCATGTCGACGTCCGTCGCGAATGCTTGCGGCTCCACGCCCTCGTTCAACACGGCTTCGGTCAGTGCGGTCGCGACCGAGCGTCGCGCGAGAGCTAGGCGTTCGGCATCGCGCTGCGCCTCGTCCGCCGTTGGGCGTTCACGCGTCGTTCGTGCGTCGGCGTCCGCGACGCGCACCTCCGGCTCGCGCACTTCGACCACGGCCGGCTCGCCGTCGATCCGGGGCGAATCCATGTCCCCGCGCTGCGGCAAGACGTCGTCCGGCTGCGGCGCAATGTCGTGCGGTCCGGGACCGTGAGGCGCAGGATCGGTCGGCGCCGTAACGCCCGGCACCGTAACGCCCGGAGCCAGGTCGACGATCTGCGGATGGGGCAGCATTTCGCCGCGGAAAAGCCCGTATCCGAGCGCCGCCGCGAGCAGTGCCAGAACCGCGGCCGCGGCGGCCAGTCGCGCAGTGGTCAGCCGACGGGTGCGCGGACGAGGCGTCAGAACGCGCTCGCGCCCGGCAGCAACCTTCTCGCGCACCAGGCCGACGTGCGCTTCGATCTCCTCAATCGTCAGCGGGGGAATGTCGAGGCGCGCGAGCTGCGCCTCGATCGCACGTGCGCCCGCGAGCGCACGCGCGCAGCCGGCACAGTTCACCGCGTGCGCCTCCAACGCGACGAGGTCGCGATCGGGCAGCGAACCGTCGACGGCCAGCAGGATGTCGTCTTCGTAGCGCGGGCAGACGTTCATGCGCTCTCTCCCTCGAGCAGCGGCCCCAATCGACGCGCGAGTTCGCGCCGTGCCTGCATGACTTGCGTGCGCACCGTCGCTGGGCGCGCGCCGACGATGCGCGCGATCTCGTCGTACTCGCGCCCTTCGATCGAGCGCAGGACGAGCACCGCGCGCAGCCGCTGCGGCAACTCTTGCAGCGCGGCACGGATGCGCTCCGTGGTCTCGCGCTGCGCGTTCACTTCCTCCGGCGCGAGCGCGCGATCGACCGAATCCGCCGCGGCATCGAGCGTCTCCATGCGCCCGCGGCGTGATGCGACGCGGCGCGCGTCCTGCGCGAGGTGCCAAGCGATCCGCAGAAGCCAGGTCGAGAAGCGTGCGTCACCGCGGTAGTCCGCCAGCGCGCCGTGCGCGCGGACGAACGTCTCCTGCGCCAGGTCTTCGGCGTCTTCGCGGTGGTTCGCGACTCGGGTGAGGAAGGCGTTCACGGCTTGGAAATGCAGACGGACGAGCTCGTCGAAAGCGACGCGATCCCCCGCGCGAGCGCGAGCGATCCACTCCTGTTCGGGCGGCGCTGCGCGCATCGTTCGAATGTCGGGGGGCATCGACCCGGGTCGTTCGCATGGGGGGCGACTCCCGGGCAACGAGATGGACGGCGCGAGCGCGCCGTCTGTCGACGGGATTCCGAGATTGGGATCCACGACAGGACGCTACTCCTTGACCCCGTGGGGGTTTCGCTCGAGTTAGCCCGAGCTCGGGCAGCGCGCCCGGACAGCGCGTAGACTCCGCGCCCATGTCCTTCACCGACCAGGAAATCCTCGAGACGGTTCGCATGGTCGAGCTCGAGACCCTCGACATCCGCACGATCACGTTGGGCATCAACCTGCTCGACTGCGCCGATCCCGACCTCGCCAGCTCGTGCGAGAAGATCTACGCCAAGATCGTGCACCACGCGCGCGATCTGGTGGAAGTCGGGAACAGCATCGCGGCCGACTTCGGCGTGCCGATCGTGAACAAGCGCATCGCGACTTCGCCTATTTCGCTGGTCGCAGCCGCGAGCGGTTCGAAGGACCTCGTGCCGTTCGCGCGCGCGATGGACGCCGCTGCGAAGGCCTGTCGCGTCGACTTCATCGGCGGCTTCACGGCCTACGTGCACAAGGGCTTCACGAACTCGGACCGCGCGCTGTTCGACTCGATTCCGGAGGCCCTCGCGGTCACGGACCACGTGTGCTCGTCCGTTTCGCTGGCCAGCACGCGTGCCGGGATCCACATGGACGCCGTGAACCGCTTCAGCGAGATCGTGCTGGCCACGGCCGCGTTGACGGCCGACCGTGGCGGTCTCGGTTGCGCGAAGCTCGTGTGCTTCTGCAACGCAGTCGAGGACAATCCGTTCGTCGCCGGTGCGCACATCGGCATCGGCGAGGCCGAGACGGTCGTGAACGTCGGCGTGTCAGGCCCGGGCGTGGTGCGTTCGGCGCTGGCGCGCTTGGGTCCCGAAGCGGACTTGCTGGCCGTCGCCGAGACCGTGAAGCGCACCGCGTTCAAGATCACCCGCATGGGCGAACTGGTCGGCCGTGAAGCCGCGCGACGCTTGAACACGCAGTTCGGCATCGTCGACGTGTCGCTCGCGCCGACGCCGGCGGTGGGGGATTCGGTGTCGGACATCCTGGAGCTGATCGGCGTCGAGCGCACCGGCGCGCCGGGCACGACGGCCGCGCTCGCGCTGCTGACGGACGCGGTGAAGAAGGGCGGCGCGATGGCGTCCAGTTCCGTCGGCGGCTTGTCGGGCGCGTTCATCCCGGTCAGCGAGGATTCGGGCATGATCCGCGCGGTACGAGAGGGCGCGCTGAGCCTCGCGAAGCTCGAAGCGATGACGAGCGTGTGCAGCGTCGGGCTCGACATGGTCGCCGTGCCGGGTGACACGCCCGTCGACGTGATCGCCGGGATCATCGCCGACGAGATGGCGATCGGCATGGTGAACAGCAAGACGACCGCGGTGCGCATCATCCCCGTTCCCGGCAAGGGTCCGGGCGAGGTCGTCGAATGGGGCGGGCTCCTCGGCACCGCGATCGTGCAGGATCCGGGGCGCTTCGGGGCGCGCGTGCTGTTCGATCGCGGCGGTCGGATCCCGGCGCCGCTGCAGAGTTACAAGAACTGACGGGCCACTTCATGAATTGACAGTTGCGCCGGGAAATCAGGCGTTTCCGGGCCTGCAGGGGCGGTTGTCGTCGGCGCGCGTCAAGATCGGGAACGACGCTCGCGCGCGGTTGTGAGGATCCCTCAAGCAGATGGCGCCAGGGGCACGATCCACCTGAAGCTCGCGCACACGTCAACCCGATCGTGCCCCCCCCCTTGAACCAGAAGATCCTGTTCGTCGAGGACTCCGACGAAGTGCGTGTCGGCGTCTCGCGCATGCTCGCGCGGCGATTCGAAGTCCACAGCGCGCGCTCTGCGGAAGACGCGGTCCTGATGTTCGATCGCGAGGGTCCGTTCCCCGTCGTTTTGTCCGATTTCGGGCTGCCCGGAATGGACGGCATCGCGCTCCTGCACGAGGTGAATCGCCACGCGCCCGAGACCGTCGGCGTCCTGCTGACGGGTGTCGCGGACGTGGACCTCGCCGTGAGCGCCGTGCACGAGTCAGGCGTGTTCCGCTTCCTCACGAAGCCCTGCGGCTTCGAGAGCATGGTGCAGGCCCTCGACGAAGCGTTCGCGCATCACGCCGAGCTGGTCGCGGCGGGCGACGACACCGAAGCCATCACATTCGAGCGCGACTCGCTGGTGAGCTTCCACGAGCTGCTCGAGGAACGTCTCGACACGCAGAAGCTGGCGATCGCGCACCTCTTCAAGTTCTCCGTCGACCTGTGCACGGCGAACTCGCTGAAGCAAGTCGTCGATCTGGCCGCCAAAGCCGCGTTCGCGTCGCTGTCGCGCGCCGTGCACGTGCAGGTGTGGGACGACCGCGACGGCACGACGATGGATGCTTCGTGTGGCCCCGAGATGTCGTCGAAATTACACGTGCTGCCGCTGTCGACGCGCGACGGGCGCATCGGCGAGATCATCGTCGACGTCGGGCACGGCGCGTTGAGCGAAGTGGACCAGGCGATCCTCGCCTCGATCGCGGCGTCCACGGCCGTGACCGCGCACCACGAATTTCGCCGCGCCGAGCGCGACCGCGCCCAGCACGCGACGATCCTCGCACTGGCACGCCTGGCCGAGCAGCGCGACAACGACACGGGTCGGCATCTGCAGAGGCTCGCGGCGTACTGCCGCCTCGCCGCCGAGGCCTTGCGCACAGACGGGAAGCACACCGACGTACTGACGAACGCGTGGATCCGCGACCTCGAGCTGTCGAGTGCGCTGCACGACATCGGCAAGGTCGGCATCCCCGATTCGATCCTGCTGAAACCGGGCAAGTTGACGCCCGAAGAGTGGACGATCATGAAGTCGCACGCAGTGATCGGAGCGACGACGATCGACAGCGTGATCCGCGAGTTCGGACCGACGCGCTTCCTCGTCATGGGACGTGACATCGCCGGCGGTCACCACGAGAAGTGGGACGGCAGCGGCTACCCGGTCGGCGCGCACGGTGTGCAGATCCCGCTGGCGGCACGCATCCTCGCGCTCGTCGATGTCTACGACGCGTTGACCAGCGCGCGGCCGTACAAGAAGGCCTGGACGCACGCCGACGCGATCGAATGGATCGCGGGACGCGCCGGTTCGCACTTCGACCCGGAGCTGACGGCATCGTTCGTCGCGCGCGAGGCCGAGCTGGACCGGATCCGCGAACGAATGGCGGACGAGACCGTGGACAGCGCGTTGTCTGCGGCTCGGATCCACGCGGCCTGACAGAACGCGGCCCGCGAATGCGCGGCGCGAGATCGCGCGCGCGGCCGACGGGGGCTCGCTTCGGGGCTCGCATCTGAGCTCGCGATCGCGGACAGTCCGTGGTTCGCGATGGACACTTGGCGCCGCACGTGGTGGTCGGTCTGGACGGCCAATTTCGTCACGTCGATCGGCATGCAGAGCTTCCTGCCGTTCTTCCCGAGCTTGCTCGAGGATCTCGGCTTGCACGATCGCGCCGAGGTCGCCGTCTGGGCCGGCGTGCTGTACGGCGCGGCGCCGCTCTCGGCAGCGATCATGAGCCCGCTGTGGGGATCGCTCGGCGATCGCTACGGCCGCAAGTTGATGGTGCTGCGCTCGCTGGGCGCGATCTTCCTCTTCGTTGGCTTGATGGCGTTCGCCACGTCGCCGTGGGTGCTGCTCGTGCTGCGCCTCCTGCAGGGAATGTTCTCTGGGTTCATCGCGCCGAGTGCGACGCTCGTCAGCATCGGCGCGCCGGCGGCAGCTCAAGGGCGCATCGCCGGGTCGCTGCAGACCGCGATGGCCGCCGGCGCGGTCGTCGGCCCGCTTTTCGGCGGCTTCGCGGCCGTCCACGCCGGTTTCGACAGCGTGTTCTTCGGCGTGGCGGCCGCCGCCGCCGTCTCGTTTGCGATCGTCGCCCTGTTCGCGCGCGAGGACGCCGCGCAGCGGCGCGCGGCCGACGGCAAAGCGGGCATCGCGAAAGCCGTGCGCGATGCGCGGCGCGACTTCGCCGAACTGTGGGCGAACGCGCGCCTGCGCGCGGGACTTTCGATCGTGTTCTGGGCCGCGTTCGCGCTGGGCGCTTCGAGCCCGATCCTCGAGCTGTACGTCCGCGACCTCGTGTCGCCGACGAGCGAGCACAGGGAGCTGCTGACGAGCCTGCTGTTCTCGGGCACCGCGCTCGTCAACCTGCTCGCAATGCCGTTGTGGGGTCGCTACGGCGATTCGATCGGTCACGGTCGCGCACTGGCGAAATCAGCGTTCGCGGCGGCATTCGCGCTGGCCGTGCAGGCGGTCCCCGTCTACGGCGTGCTGCTCGCCGCGCGTATCGTGTTCGGCGCGGCCCTCGGCGGCGCGGCTGCGTGTTCGTTCGGGCTCGCGGCGGGCGAGACGCCGGTCGACAAACGCGGCGGCGCGTTCGGCATCGTGTTCTCCGCGCGAACGCTGGCCGCCGCGGTCGCCGCGCCGCTCGGCGGCTGGCTGTGCGGATACATCGGCGTCAGCGGCGTCCTGCTCGCCTCCGCCGGTGCGCTGGGATTGTCGGCGCGCAGTCTGTGGACGCGCCGCCGCAAGCGCTGACACGTCGGCGTCTCCGAGCCGGGGACGTTCAGCGTCGGCCGAGCGCGCGCAGCATCGCCGGCGGGTACAGCGCCGCGAGCCGCATCGATCCGGGCCGCGGCTCGCCGACCAAGTGTGCGGCGGCGCCCTTCTTGAGCACGACGATCGAGTGCGTGGGGTCCTCGGCATAGACGCGCCAGCCGAACAGCAGCCAACAGCACGTCTGCGAGAGCCACGGCTCGTGCCCGACGAGCGCGACGACGTCGCCGTGGATGTCGTCCAAGAGTTCTTCGTCGGGCTCGCGCGCGAGCGCGGCGGATACGGCCGTTTCGCCGTCCACGATGGGCTCGAGCAGGTCGGCCGTCTCCTGCGCCCGCAGCAGCGGGCTGTGCAGCACGAGGTCGAATCGCGGCCCGAGCCGCATCAGGCCGCGCACGCCGCGCGCGAAACGCTCGCGACCTTCGGGAGTCAGCGCGCGCAGGCCGTCGGCGACCCCTGCCGCGGCGGGTTCGGCGATCGCGTGTCGGATCAACCACAGGTCCATGCGCTCAGAGCTCCCCGATTCGTGGGCGCAAGACGCGCCAGGCCTCGAGCGCACCGGCGCGGCGCTCGTCCATCTCGTGCAGCACCGACTTGCGACGCGCGTCGAGCGCATAGTCGTCTCGTCGCGCTTCGAGCCGCTCCAGTTCGACGGCCAGATCGTTCAGTCCGCCGAGGTGTTCCTGCAGCTCGCGCAGCTCCGCGGTCTCCGCGCCCATCCATTCCAGCGCATAACGCAGGCGACGGATGCGGCGCCGCAGGCGGTGCAAAGAACGCTCGCGACCATCGGGGTCGTCCAGTCGTTCCCCGGCACGTTGCACGCGGCGCTTCATGCGCTGGATGGCGGAGCGCACGCAGACGGCGTCGGGGTCGGGCACCATCGCCAGCGCGGCGAGCAGCGCGCCGACGCGCGGCGAGGCCAGCGCGGTGCGCAGGCGCGCAGCCTCTTCGCCGCGTTCTTGGCGCAGGATCTCGGCCCAAGCGCCTTCGCAGTCGTGCGCGGAGACGACATCGAGATCGCGGACCTTCGCCGCCGCGCGTCGCAGATTGCGCAGATCGTCGCGCAGTGCTCGGCGTGCGCCGAGCTCCAGCCATACGGACAGTCGTCCCGCGGACACGCGCAGGCGGTGCACCGATTCGGGATCGATCGACGTGCTCGCGCGCTCGATTTGGCGCGCGAGTTCGTCGAGCCACGTGCCGACCGGAAGAAGGGGGGATGACTTCACCACCTGGAATCCTATTCGGAACTCGCCTTGGTGTTCGTGGAACCGGCCTCGCGGATCCGATCAAGGACCGCTTCGTCCGGTCCGAAAGATCAAGGCGCGATCAAGGCGGTGGTCGGATGCGCGCAGGCGTGCGAGCATTCCCGGTCCATGCCACGCAAGATGCAGCGATGAAGCACGAACGCTCCGAAGCCAGTCCCGAGATCGAACTCGCGCCGCCCGCGCCGGTTCCGGGCGTCGTGGGTGTGCCGAACTCGGACGCCTCCGAGCCGGATCTGACGGATCCGGCGCTGTTCGTGAACCGCGAGCTGTCACTGCTCGAGTTCAATCGACGCGTTCTGGAGCAGGCGAAGGACGAGTCGACGCCGCTCTTGGAACGATTGCGCTTCCTGACGATCTGCAGCACGAACCTCGACGAATTCTTCGAGATCCGCGTCTCGGGCCTCAAGCAACAGGTCGCGTTCGAGGTCACCCACGCCGGACCCGACGGGTTGACGCCGCAGGAAACGCTGCAGCGCGTCAGCGTCGAAGCGCATGCGCTCGTCGACGAGCAATACCGCGTGCTGAACGAAGTGCTGCTGCCGGAACTCGAAGCGCAACAGATCCGACTGTTGAAGCGCTCGGTGTGGACGACGCGACAAGCGCGCTGGATCCGGCGCTACTTCAACCAGGAGGTGCTGCCGCTGCTGACGCCGATGGGGCTCGATCCGTCGCACCCGTTTCCGCGCATCCTGAACAAATCGCTGAACTTCGTCGTGCAGGTCGAGGGCGACGATGCTTTTGGGCGCGAGAGCGGCGTCGCGGTCGTGCAGGTCCCGCGCGCGCTGCCGCGCCTGATCGCGCTGCCCGACACCGTCGCGGAGGGTCCGAACGACTTCGTGCTGCTCTCATCCGTGATCCACGCGCACGTGGAAGAGCTGTTCCCGGGCATGAACGCCACGTCGTGCAGCCAGTTCCGCGTCACGCGCAACAGCGATCTGTGGGTCGAAGAAGAAGAAGTCGACGACCTCCTGCACGCGATCAAGGGCGAATTGTCGGCGCGCAACTTCGGCGACGCGGTGCGGCTCGAAGTGGCCAGCGAGATCAGCGACGACGTCGCGCGATTCCTGCTGGAGAACTTCGAGCTCGGGCCCGCGGACCTGTACCGCGTCAACGGCCCGGTGAACATGCACCGGCTGGCAGCGATCTGGGAGATCGCCGCGCGCCCGGACCTGAAGTATCCGCCTTTCATCCCTGCTGCGCCGAAACGACTGAGCCCGGGCGCGAACCTGTTCGAGACGATCCGGCGCGGCGACATGCTGCTGCACCATCCGTTCGAGTCGTTCACGCCCGTGCTCGACCTCGCGCGCTCGGCCGCGACGGACCCGAGCGTCGTCGCGATCAAGCAGACGCTGTACCGCACGGGTGCCGATTCGCCGCTGGCCGAAGCGCTTTTGCAGGCGGCGAAGAACGGCAAGGAAGTCACGGCGGTCATCGAACTGCGCGCGCGCTTCGACGAGGCGGCGAACATCGACCTCGCCACGCGACTGCAAGAGGCTGGCGCAAAGGTCGTGTACGGCATCGTGGGTCACAAGATCCACGCGAAGATGATGCTCGTCGTGCGCCGCGAGGGCCGTCGACTGCGCCGCTATGCGCACCTCGGAACGGGCAACTACCACGCAAAAACGGCACGCGCGTACACCGACATCTCGCTGTTCACGGCGGATCGCGAGCTGTGCGAGGACGTGCACGACCTGTTCCAGCAGATGACGGGCCTGGGGCAGGTGACGCGCTTGCGCAAACTGAAGCAGGCGCCGTTTCACCTGCAGGATGACCTGCTGGAGCTGATCGCGTTCGAGGCCGAGCAAGCGCGTCGCGGCCGCCCCGCGCGCATCGCCGCCAAGATGAACGCACTCGTGGACCCGCGCGTTATCCGTGCGCTCTACGAGGCGGCGCGAGCCGGCGTGCAGGTCGACCTCGTCGTGCGCGGGATCTGCTGTCTGCGCCCGGGTGTGCCCGGCATCTCCGAGAACATTCGCGTGCGCTCGATCGTCGGACGGTTCCTGGAGCACGCGCGCGTCTTCCACTTCCATCACGCCGGACGCGACCTGACGTTCGCTTCGAGCGCCGACTGGATGCAGCGCAACTTCTACTCGCGCGTCGAATCGTGCTTCCCGATCGAGGACGAGCGGCTGGCGGCGCGCGTGCGTGACGAAACGCTCGAGGCCTACCTCGAAGACGACACACAGGCTTGGGTCATGGGCTCGGACGGCAAGTACACGCGCGCTCGATCCCACGGCGGCGTGCGCCGCTGCGCGCAGCAGGACTTGCTGGCGCGTCACACCGCCTGAGTCCGGCGACGGACTAGCGGAACTCGATCTCGAAACCGGCGGTCGCGAGCCGTTGCCGCTCCTGCTCCAGGTCGGCCATCACCAGGGGGCGCTCGTCGAGCCACGCATCGGGAAAGCGCAGGGAATAGCCTGATTTGCGCGCCTCGATGGTCACGCGCGGCAGCGCGGACTCGACGCGTGTCCGCGCCAGCAGCACGGCCACGCGCAGCAGCACGCACAGACGCAAGACGACGCGCGACTGCGGCGCCGACAGGTCGGTGGCGCGCGGCGGCGGGAAGCGTCGCCGTTGCCCCTCGATCAGCGTCGCCAGCACGAGTTGGTCCTCGCGCGAGAATCCGGGCATCTCCGCATGGCCGACGATGTACGCGCCGTGGTGGTGGTACCCGCCGTACGCGATCGAGATGCCCAGCTCGTGCAGCTTCGCGGCCCACGACAGGAGTCGCTCGCCGTTGTCGTGATCGAGGTCGAAGCCCGCGTACGCCTGCTCGAACAGCATCAGCGCCGTGCGTTGCACGCGACCGGCCTGCTCGAGGTCGACGGCGTAGCGTTCCATCAAGCGACGAATCGTCCGGTCACGGACATCCTCGTGACGAATGCGTCCGAGCAGGTCGTACAGCACGCCCTCCCGCAGCGCGCCCTGCGAAGTGCCCATGCGCTCGATCGCCAGTCCGTCGAACAGCGCAGTGAGGATCGCGACGCCACCGGCGATGACCGGCGCGCGCTCGGGCGCGAGGCTTTGGATCTGCGTCAGCGCATCGATCTTCTCGAGCTCGACCATGCGCTTGCGCATCTTGCGCAGGCCCTTGGCCGTGATGCCGCCTTCGCTCCAGCCGTTCACGCGCAGGATCTCGTCGATGGCCAGGATCGTGCCCGACGAACCGACGCATTCGCTCCAACCCAAGCGTCGGTACGCGCGTTCGAGAGACTGCACCTCGAGGCCCGCGGCGATGCGCGCGTCGCGCATCGACTCGCGCCGGATCGTGCCGTTGCCGAAGAACTTCGCCGTCCAATTCACGCAGCCCATGTGCAGCGAGTCCGTGCGCAAGGGCTCGAACCGCTCGCCCAGGATGCACTCGGTGCTGCCGCCGCCGATGTCGACGACGAGTCGGCGCCCTTCGTCGTCGGACAGGTCGTGCGCGACGCCCAGGTAGATCAGGCGCGCTTCTTCGAGGCCCGACACGATCTCGATCTTGTGGCCGAGCGACTCCTCGGCGCGCTCCAGGAACTCGCGGCTGTTGCGTGCGACGCGCAGCGCACTCGTGCCGACCGCGCGAACCTGCGCCGGCGCCATGTCGCGCAGGCGTTCGCCGAAGCGCTTCAGGCAGGCGATGGCGCGTTCCTGCACGTCCTCGGAAAGCCGCTTCTTCCCGTCGAGTCCGGCCGCCAGTGCGACGCGGTCGCGCAGGCGATCGACGATGGACAGCTCGTCCTGCACCATCCGCGCGACGACCATGTGGAAGCTGTTCGAGCCCAGGTCCACGGCCGCGGCCAGCTCGATCTTCGGTGTCGTGCGCACGCGCGCCGTGATACGGGGCTCGGCGCTCCGTCGCAAGGCGCGTGCAGCACGCGGTCACTCGTCGGGGAACGTCCAGGCCGAGCGCACTGCGTCGAGCACGGCACCTTTCACCGTCTTCGGCGCCAACCGGCTGAGCTCCAGCAGCGGCGCGTGTTCGGCGAACATGGCCGCCTGTGCGTGGCCGAACCACAGCTCGGGCGACGGCGAAGCGGTGGCTTGCGCGTGCCAGGCGATGTCGCTCGCGGAGTCCGTGCCCTCCAACTCGTTCAGCCGCGTGGCGAGGGCCGCGAGGTCCGGTCGCGCCAGCCGCGGTTCGCTCGCGAGCTGGAACCACGACGTCGTGTTGACGACGAATCGGTACGTCGCACCGGCGCCGCGCGGACCGATGACCAGCGCGCGGTCGGCGCGCGTCGTGCCGAACAGCGCATGACGGCCGGGATCGAACCAGGAGGATGCCGGTGCTGAACGGCTGGCGCGCGCGCCGTCGGGCGCCGTGAACACCGCGACGTCGAGGTGGACGATGTCGTCACGCTGCGCGCGCGCGAGGTCAGCGAGATCCGCGCGTAGCGCTTCGAGTTCCGGCCGCCACAAGTCCGCGTGTTCCTCGCCGTCGCCGTCGAGGATCTCGCCGAAGCGCGCGACGAGTTCGCGCGTGACGAACTCGCGGCGTTCGCGGTCGCCCAGGCCTGCGAAGCGGTCGCGCCAGGGCGATTTCTCCGCGTCGAAGTGCCCGATCACGGTCGCGTCCACTTGGAACGCGCGCTCGCTGGGCACGCGAAACATGTCCCCGGCTTCGGCAGCCTCCAGCAGTCGATCCGCGCGCGCCAGGGCTTCGGCCGGATGCGCGACGGCGTACAGCGCGCAGATCCCGTCCGTGTCGACGTGGTTGTTCGCCAGCGCGACGCAACCGGCGGCCATCTCCTTGCGACGCGCGGCATCGAGCCGCGCGAAGTTCAGTGCGATGCCGGTCGAGAGGTCGTGGCGCAACTCCGGCGGCGTCGTGTTGCCCGGCCAGTGCGACAAGTTCAGACCGGGCTGACCCCACGCGCCGTCCACGGAGACGAGGCGCTCGGTCGTGAGCGCATCGACGATGCGGATCGGGAGGTTCAACGGATGAGGGCTCGACCGATCACTGCGGCTTCGGCGGTTCGGGCGGCAGCGGCGGTGGCGCCGGCGGGTTCTCGCGCTTCGCTTTCTCGGCAGCCTCGGCCGCTTCCTTCGCCTTGCGGCGATCGTCGAGGATCTTGTCGAGGTCCCGCAGGTTGTTCTTGGAGTCGCGCAGGGCGATCTCACGCAGTCCCCGGACTTCCTTGTCGAGCGTCGGTTTTGCGAGCTCCGCTTCGGCCATCTCCGTCGACTTCAAGTACCACGCGCGCGCCTGGTCCAGGTCGCGATCGAGGTGGTAGTGCAGCATGAGCGCCGCGTCGTTCAGATAGTTCGGGTCGTTCGGCGACAGCTCCAGCGACTTCGTGTACGCCGCGTAGGAACGCTCGTAGAGATCTTGGATCTGCTTCTGTTCCTCGGGCGTTCGCTGCTTTTTCCCGCGGCGTTCGCGGCCCTCGCCCTCGTCGCGCAGGAAGAGACCGAGGTTGTTCCAGTACCGATCGTTGTCGGGAACCATGCGCGCCTGCAGCTCGGACAGGAACGCGGCGTCGAGGTTCGCGGCACGCCCCGCCTTCATCCCGATCATGTAGTCGAGGATGCGCAGGTTCTCGTCCTGGTTCGCGCGCAGCGAAGCGATCGTGTCGTCGGCCGAGATGCCGAACTGCGTACGCAAACCGGCAATCGCGCCGTCGTAGTCCTGGCGGAAGTAGCGCGCGAGCGCGACGTAGTACCACGAGTTCACGAACGACGGCTCCTTCGCCACCGCGCGCGTGAACGCCGCTTCCGCCTCGCCGTAGCGCTTGGCCGTGTACTCCGCGAAGCCCAGCCACCACAGCAGCGCCGCGTCGCCCGTCGTGTTCTTGCCGTAGCGCGCCTCGTACTGCTTGGACGCATCCTCGAGCGCGGTCGCGTACTGCTCGGGGCTCAGGTTGTTGCGCATCGCGCCGAAGTCGACGGCCGTGGGATCGACGGCGATCGCCTCCGCGAACGCCTTGGCTGCCTCGTCGCCCTGCTGCTTCCAGGCGTGCAGCCAGCCCAGCTCCATCGAGGCCTCGGCGGACTTCGCGACGGCACCGGCGTCGGTGGACGCGGCGAAGATCGCCTTGGCCTTCCCGAACGCGTTGTTCGCCGCGGTCCACGCACTCTCGGCGTCTTGCGCGCGCGTTTCGTCCTCGCGCAGCGCCTTGTACTGCGAGAATGCGACGCGGCCGAGCATCCGCCAAGCCTCGCCGTCGTCGGGCGCGATCCCGGTGGCCTTGTCCGCCGCGGCGCGCGCGGTGTCGAAGTCCTGCGCGTACCAAGCGGACTCGGCCAGCGGCAGGAAGGCGTCGGTGTAGAGCTTCGGATCGGCCGCCGTCGCCTTCTTCAGGAAGTCGACCGCGTCGCCGAACGCCATGCCGACGATGCCGCCGTTGACGCCCTCGACGATGTAGCCCTTGGCCTTCTGCGAGAAGGCCATGCCGTAGAGGTAGTCGATGGGCGGCCCGTTCGCGCCGCCCTTCACGAGCGCGTCCACGGCGCCGAGCGTGTCGTTCACGCGACCCTGCGCGATCCACGCGCGCAGCACCCACTGGTGGATCTTCAAGGATCCGTCGAGCTTCTCCGCGGCTTCGAAGCTCGCGAGCGCCTCGACGTTCCGTCCCGCGGCGAGGTGCGCACGACCGGCGGCAACCAGCTCGTCCGCGCTTTGCATCACCACGGCGACGGGTGTCGGACGTGCGATCGGAGCGGGGGAGACCGCGGGCAGACCAGGCGCGGGGAGGGAGAGTACGAGGGCGAAGATCGGGTTCATGGCTTCTCGGAGTTCGCGTTCGCGCCGGGAGGGACCCTCCCGAGCGCGTCCGGGAGTGTGACGCCCCGCGCGCGCGGCGGGGAGTCCGACGTCCCGCTCGCGCGGGCAGATTCCGGCGAATGGGTTCCGGCGGACTCTTCTAGTAGCAGGCCGTGGTGAAAGTCATGCCCCTCAACAAACCCTGCCGTCACGCTGCTTGGTCGGCCTCGTCAGGCCATGCTCAGCGGCCTGGAGGCCGCCTCCGCTGGCGTTCTGTCGGGCTCCTCGCATCGCCTAGGCACGATTCGTTGAGCGGCATGACTTTCACCAGGACCTGCTAGGGCAGGGAGCCCCAGCGGTTTTCAGGGGAAATTCGCGGATCCGTCCCGCGAGCGATCGCCGCTTCACAGCGTTCGATCCAGCCACCTGGCGCGCGCAGGTCCTCGCGCGGGTCGGGGCCGGTCGCCAGGGCCTTCTCGAACCAGGCCTTGGCGCCGTGCGGATCGCCCTTCAGGTCGAGATGGAGGACCCCGAGGTCCTGGTAGGCGTCGCCCAGCCGTGATTCGGCTTCCTCGACGCGTCGTGCGCGTTCCTCGCGCTGCGCGGCGTCGAGCCCGGGCTCGGCCGCCTTCTCGCGCGCGGCGGCGACCTCGGCCTCGGACAGCTTGACCGCCTGCT
Source organism: Planctomycetota bacterium (assembly GCA_038318285.1). Lineage (GTDB taxonomy): Bacteria > Planctomycetota > UBA1135 > UBA1135 > JAEUHZ01. Next base: position 16,092 of record JBBQCC010000040.1, read on the forward strand.
GCAACCAGGTCTCGGCTTGCGGGACCTCGCGCTCGCGTTGCAGGAAGTGCACGAGCAAGCGCCCTGGCGTGCGCACCGCGACCGCGTCGCTCGGTTTCTGTCGGGCCGCGTCGACGGCCGAGGTGTAGGCCGCCTCCATCAGGACGCGCGCGCGGTCCATCTCGGCGCGCGCCGCGTCGCGCTGCCCGCGTTCGGCGGAGATGCGTGCGCGCGCCTCCAGAGCCAGTGCGGCTTCGCGCTGCACGCTCGATGCGAGCACCGACTCGTCGGCGTCGCCGGGCGCGATGCGGCGCAGGTCCGCGTACGTCGCGGCGGCTTCGACCAGGCAGTCCGTCGCGTCGGCGCGCGAGGGATCCGCACCGCGCGTGCGCAGGACGCCGGCGAGGTCGCGCAGGGCGTCGACGCCGGTCGCGAGGCCCGTAGCCAGCGGGGACGCGAGCACGCTCGGATCGCGCGCTTCGGCCTCCAGGAACGCGGCGCGCGCCGAGGCCAACTCGCCGCGAGCCCGCAGTGCGAGTCCGACGCCCACGAGGCAGCGCGCGGCCCGCGTGTTCGCCTCCGCGGCGCGATCGGGAGCCAGCGCGCCGGCGCGCAGGAATCCGCGTCCGGCCTCGCGAAAACCGTCCTCCCCGCGCGCAGGGCTGCCGAGTTGCTCGGGCGTCGAGCCGCTCGGAGTCGCGGCCGCGCCACGGAGCGTCTCGAGCGCACGCGCGTAGCGTTCCTCGGCCGGACGCCAGACCGCGTCGGCGTCCGTCGGGTCCTCGCTCTGCCGCGCGATGAACGTCGCGACGACCGCATCGCGGCCGCCGATCGCGCGCGTCGAATCGGCCAGCGCGTCGGCGAGCTCTGCATCGCGCGGAAAGATCGCGAGCCCGATCTCGGCGACGCGTAGACCACGCGGTGCTGCGCCGTTTTCCTGCAGGACCTCGGAGAGGCGCGCCCAGACCCACGGATCGTCCGGAGTGCGCGCGACGAGTGCTTCGAGCGCCGTGCGTGCCTCCCGCGCGAGTTCCGCACTGGAATCGCGCGCGAGCGCGGCCAGCACGGCCTCGGCACGCGTGCGTTCGGCGATTTCGCTCGGACCTTCCAGATCGTCGGCGTTGCGTGCGCTGTCGAACGCGCGCCGCGCGGCATCGAGCGCTTGCGGCACGTCGCCCAGTGCGCGTGCCGCGCGGCTTGCGCCCAGCCAGGCACGCGCGGTGTCGCGCTGATCGCCGCGCGCGCGCCGCGTGGCCTCCTGGAATTCGGCCAGCGCCGACTCGATGCGCGCGCGGTCCTGCCGCGCGAGCCCGTCGTCGAGCGCGGTCTCGGCGCGTTCGCGACGCAACGCCGCGGAGTGCGGCGCGATGTCGAGCGCGCGTGCGTAACCCGCCAGCGCGCCGTCGACGTCACCGGCGGCGCGCAACGCGCGCGCGGCTTGGGCTTCGCGACCCGCGGCCAGCTCCGACAGCAGCGCACGTGCCGTCTCGTCGTCGCCGCGGCGCAGGGCCTGTGCCGCGCGCTCGCGCACGAGCGCCGAGCCGTCTCCGAGGGCCCCGCCGTCGTCCGGCTGGGCGCGGGCCAGCGCGCGTACGATCGACTCGCGGGTCACCTCGCCCTCGACATCCGGAAAGAGCGCCCGCAGGCGCGCTGCGACGAGATCGGCGACGTGCGCTTCCAGGACAGCCGGCTGCGTCAGGTCCGGCGCCGCCGCCGAATCCGCGTCGAAGACGTCCAGCGATCCGCACGCACCGAGTCCCAGCGCACCAACTCCCAGAGCGCAGGCCGCGGCCAGCCAGGCGAGGAACGGGGTCTGTGCGTGGGTTCTGGGCATCGGGCCGAGTGATCTTGCGCCGAGAGGTGCTGTGCGGCGGCGTGGCGGCGTCCGCGAGCTGCGCGCGTCGTGGACCGTTTCGGTGGGCGGCGGACCTCGATGCGAGGCATCGCCGACACGACCGCGCCGACACGACCGCGCCGCCTGCCGAGGCCGGTCGCCCCGCGTCCAGATTCTAGTGATCCGGAGCGCGCGAACGCGACGACGCGTCGAAGCTGAACCTTGGATTCTGCGGTGGAATCGCCCGTGGAATCGTCCACCCTGCGGCTTCAATCACGGGCCGCACTTGTTCCCGGGGCAGTGCGCAGGAAGATGGGCGCACGCGTGGCGTCTCACGACGACCCCGTCCGGCCTCCGGCAGACCACACGGCCCCAGCATGCGTCCCTTCGAACTCCGCGCGAGCTCTTCCGCGCTCCTCCGCTCCGTCCGCGCCGCCGTCCTCGGGCTGGCCTGCGCAGTCCTCGCGAGCGGGCTCCTCGGCGGCTGTGACAACCCGGCCTGTGTGTTCGGCGGGACGTGCACGACCGCCGGGCAGGGCGGAGCGCTCGGAACCCTCTCCGCGTCGGTGCCGGAGAACGGCCAGATCCTGCGTGCCGCAGCGCCGACGCTGCAGCGCTTCGTGCCCACGGGCTCGGCGGTCGATCCGAACACCCCGATCGTCATGGTGTTCAGCGAGGCGATGTCGACCGCGTTCCTGAACGCCGCGTTTCAACTGGAGCAAGTCGGGTTCGGCGCGCTGCCGCTCCAGGCCGCCACGCTCATCGGCGACGGGCGCGTGCTCGTCCTGTTCCCGATCGCGAGCCTCACGGCGGGCGGCAATTACCGCGTGCTGTACCGCGAGAACGTCTCGATCGGCGACCGCACGGGTCAAGAAGTCGTCCAGCCTGCCGACCGCGTCGCGGGATCGTTCACCGTCGCCGCGACGGAGCCGGCGCTGCCGTCCGTGCTGCTCACGTATCCCGCGAACTCCGAGCAAGGCCTCCCCGCGACGACGGAGATCACCGTCGTGTTCTCGCGGCCGATGAACCCCGCCACCGTGGACGACAGCTCGTTCATCGTCGAGACGGACGGCGCCGCGCCACCCTTCGACCCGACCGCGCAACCCGTCACACTCTCGGGCGTCATCACGGACGCGCGCGTGTTCCGCTGGCGCAGCTTCGACGATGCGGGCGAGCGCGCCTCACTGGGCACGGATGCACAGATCACGCTCGACCTGTCGCCGACCGGCGCGCCGATCGAAGACGCGGGCGGCAACGTGCTGGCGCCGAGCATGCTCGCGTTCCGCACGCTGCCGTTCTCGGCGCCGACCGCCGCGACGATCACCTCGTTCCCGGACGACGCGATCGGCATCGCGAGCCTCACGGGCGCGGCCGATCTGGCCGTGCAGGTCGATTTCGAAGACGCCCAGGTCGGCGACGAGATCGGCGTGTTCGTGTTTGGCGTGCAGCCCGAAAACGTCGAGGTCCCGCTGACGATCGCCCTGTTCCGCACGGCGACGGTCACGGCGCCGCCGACCTCGTTCACGTTCACCGCGGACGAACTCAACCTCGTGCTCAGCACTTCGCCGCTGGCCGCGCGCCTGCGCGACGGCACGATCGGGATGGCGTTCCGGCTGCGGCGCGGCAGACTCGATTCTCCGGTACGCGTGCTCGACGTCGATCCGCTGACGAGCGGTATCCAAGGGCCGGTACTCGACACGGTCGCCCCCACGCTGATGGGTGTCGGCGGCTTGGGTACGTCCACGGGCCTGATCCGCTCGGATGCGCGCGACGTCGTGATCGTCGGTCGCGCCAGCGAGGAACTGCGCGGCGCCTACGTCACCACGATGCTGGGCGACAACGAGACGACGCCCGCCGAGATTCCGCACGTCGTCGGCTCCGACGCCGAGACGGGTTTCTTCGTCGCCGCGCCGGTCGTCGTCGGGATCCTGCAGCCGACCGAGCAGCCGCTGAGCTATTCGCTGACGATCTACGACCGCGCGATGAACGCGGGCGGCACGGCGATGGGCACGTATGAGCAACACGGCGCGGCCGCCAGCGGCTTTCCGCGCCCGTTCGCGAGCGTCTCCGTCGAGGTCTTCGACGCCACGACGCTGGCGCCAATCGCGGGCGCGATCGTCTATTCGCACGAAGACATCGACGGTTCGGTGTTCCAGGCCGGCATGGACGTCACCGATGCCGACGGACTGGCCGTCGTCGATCCGGCATTGATCGGGCGCACGTTGATCAGCGTGCGGCGCACGGGCTACGACCTGTTCACGTTCGACGGCGTGCCCACGGACATCGTCTCGATCCCGCTGCGACCGATTTCGACGGCCGGCGCGACGGTCGGCGGTATGGTCGCGACCGTGGATCCGTCCGTGTCGGCCTACACGCGCACGGTGGGGGACACGCGCTTCCCGCGTCCGGGCGAGACGCTGGCCTCGGTCAGCTCGTGCTCGTTCGACGCGATGGACCAGCGCTTCGAGTGCAACTTCGGGCCGGCGGCGATCCGCGCACGCGAGTTGGGCGCTGCCACCGCGATGGCCGTCCTGCCCCCGTCGAGCGCGCTGCTGTGGACCGCGCCGACGTTCCTGCGCGACTTCGGCCTGCGCTTGCCGCTCCCCGAGCAAGTCGGCGGCGCGGCCCAGACCATCGCGGTCGTCATGGACCGCCTCGACTCGATCGGCATCGCCGAGGAGCTGGTCCCGATCGACGTGACACCGCACATCCTGATGACGGCCGCGTGGCCCATGCTGCCGACCGTGCCGCGGATCCGCGTCGAGGGGCTCGTGCCTGGCCTGCGCGGTCCGCTGACCGTCGGCCAGGGTCTGGCGTTCGCCTCGGGGCTCCCGCCCTCGACCTATGCCGTGCGCGCGGCCTACCCGGGCATCGCCGATCCCTTCGAGGACGACTCGCGCGACCAGCTCGGCACCCTCGTGGCCAACGGCACGATCGCGGCCGACCTCTTCCTGCGCGCCGAGGGCGTGGCCCTCGACGGTTCGCGCGGCATCGACCGCCCGCGGCTCTCGACGACGGACGCGATGCTGTCCCTGCCGGCCGCGCCGACCTTCGACCCGGCGCCGATCGAGCTGAATCTCACGGGGGAGGCCTACGACGTGCACTTCGCGGACGTCCTCCCGGACGCCGAAGGGCAGCCGGGCATCCATCGTCTGACCCTCCAGGACGTCGCCGGGCGCCGCTGGACCGTGTGGCGGCTCGACGGGCCCGACGCGGATGGCCCGGACGTCGTCGCGCACCTGCCGCTCACGATGGTCGGCGAGGCGTTCCCGCTGGCGGCTGGGAACCTGACCGCGACGGCGTCGTCGTGGTCCTGGAACGCGTTCGACTCGACCGCATTCCTGTGGACCGATGTCGAGCGCGAGTTCGAGCGCGCGGCACACTCGGCGCCGGCGACGATCACGGTCCCCTGAACACGGGCCCTGAACACGGGCCTCAGGTCACGGGCCTCAGGTCACGGCGCCCGCATCTCGGCGCCCTGAGATTCAGGTCCCGGCCCACCCGCGATCCCGGTTCCCCGCAGTCCCCGACTCGGCGCGCTTCGCATTCGTCGGAAGGTGTGCACTTCGTCGAATTCGCGCGGTTCCTTCGGCATTCCGAGCTTGCTAGCATCCGGCACGCTGCGCCGCGGACGTTTCGTTCGCGCCCCCTGGAGATCTACGTGACCCGCCCGAACTTTGCCGTCCTCGCCACCGCCTTCGTCCTCTCCGCCACGCTCGTCGGAGGGTGCAACGACATCCCGAAGGGCCGCGGCGCGGCCGTGCGCAGTAGCGACGCGCAGCGCGTGAAGGACGAATCGCCGATCGAGGTCGCCGTCGCGCCGATCGTGAACGCCTCGGGCGCG